>JAKBBQ010000287.1 GCA_021808405.1 Pseudomonadota bacterium
AAGACCTTCCGTCTGCGGCTCACTGCTCTCAGGCAGCGAAGACGAGATTCTTGCACGTTTTTTCGGGCCGTGCAAGTGCGCAGACGAGGCACTGCGCAAACCGCCCTGCCCCAGCCACTCGTTTCCCACCAGCGCGACCAGGATGACCACGCCCCCGATCAGGGTGCTGGCGCTCGGCACCTCGGAGGCGCCCAGCCAGGCCCACAGGGTGCCGAACACCGTCTCGAGCAGCCCCAGCAGAGCCATCTCGGCCGGCGCAAGGCGCTGCGCGGCCCACACCGCGAAGGCCCCGGGCAGCGCCAGTTGGGCCGCGCCCAGCAGCGCCAGCCACAACAGGTCGTGGCCGTCGACGCGCAACGAGCCCACCGGGCCGGCCACCAGCAGCGCCGACATCAGCGCGCCCAGCAGCGGCGCCGCCTGCATCGAAACGCCCGCCCGGTTGCCCCGGAGCAGCACCCAGTTGGCCGCTGCCGCCACCGGCACCAGCAGCGCGATCAGCAGCCCGGCGACCTGGCGCGTGCCGCTGGCCGCCTGCAGGTTGTGCCAGAACATCCAGGCCATTCCGAGCATGGCCACGACGATGGCCAGCCAGGTGCGTGGCGGCACCGCCAGGCGCAGGAAGAGCAGGCCGAGCAGCGCCGCGAACAAGGGCGCCAGGCTCGCTGCGACCAGGGTCTGCGCGACGCTGGTCAGGCTGAGCGCGATCATGAACGCCGTGTACATCACGGACCAGCACGCCGCCGACCCCCACAGCACGCGGCTGCCGAGCAACTGGCGCCCCAGTGGACGCACGCCCTGGCGCGCGCCCAGCACCAGCAGCAGGCTGAGGGCGGCGAAGCCGCTGCGCCAGAACACCAGCACCATGCCGTCCTGGCGATGCAGGTGCCGCGTGACCACTCCGGCCACGCTCCACAAGAGCGTGCAGGCAACCATCGCCAGCACCGCCAGGCGATGCTGGCGGACCGCTTGCGCCTGCGCGCAGGCTGCCATGGGCGCGCGCCCGGGAATCAGGAGGGTTGCGCCAGCGCCCGCTCGGCGCGCTTGCGCTCCTGCTCGCTGAGGTGGCGCTTGCGCAGCCGGATGGAGCGCGGAGTGATCTCCACCAACTCATCGTCGGCGATGAACTCCACCGCGTACTCCAGCGTGAGCTCGATCGGCGGGGTCAGCTTGATCGCGTCCTCCTTGCCGGACACCCGGAAATTGGTCAGCTGCTTGGCGCGCACCGGGTTGACCACCAGGTCGTTGTCGCGGCTGTGCATTCCGACGATCATGCCCTCGTACACCGGATCGCCGGGCTTGACGAACATGCGCCCGCGGTCGTCGAGCTTGCCCAGCGCGTAGGTGACGATCTCGCCCTGGTCCTGGCTGATCAGCACGCCGTTCTTGCGCCCCTGGATCTCGCCCTTGTAGTCGTCGTAGCCATCGAAGATGTTGCTGATCAACCCGGTGCCCCGGGTGAGGTTCAGGAACTCGGTCTGGAAGCCGATCAGCCCGCGCGCCGGAATCCGGTACTCCAGGCGCACCCGCCCCATGCCGTCGGGCTCCATGTTGGCCAGTTCGCCGCGGCGCTCGCCCAGCGCCTGCATGACCCCGCCCTGGTGCTGCTCCTCGACGTCGACGGTCAGCATCTCGATCGGCTCCTGGCGCCTGCCGTCGACCTGGCGGAACACCACCCGCGGCTTGCTCACCGCCAGCTCGTAGCCCTCGCGCCGCATGTTCTCCAGCAGGATGGTCAGGTGCAGTTCGCCGCGGCCGGAGACCTCGAACACGCCGTCGTCGTCGGTATCGCGCACGCGCAGCGCCACATTGCTCTGCAGTTCGCGATCCAGGCGGTCGCGGATCTGCCGACTGGTGACGAACTTGCCCTCGCGCCCGGCCAGCGGGCTGGTGTTGACGCAGAAGTTCATGGTCAGCGTCGGCTCGTCGACCGCCAGCATCGGCAGCGGGCATGGCCGATCGGGCTCGGTCAGCGTGACGCCGATGCCGATGCACTCGATTCCGTTGACCAGCACGATGTCGCCGGGCCCGGCGACATCGGCCAGGCGGCGCTCCAGGCCGTCGAACTTGAGCACCTGGTTGACCCGCGCCTTCTGCGGCGTCGCCTCCGGCCCCTGGTAGACGGCCACCTCCTGGCCCGGCCGCAGGGTGCCGCTGTTGATGCGCCCGATGCCGATGCGGCCGACGAAGCTGGAGTAGTCGAGCGAGCAGATCTGCAGTTGCAGCGGGTCCGTGGCCGAGCCTTCGTGCGCCGGCACATGCTGCAGGATGGCGTCGAACAAGGGCGCCAGGTCGGTGCCGACCTCGCCGGCGTTGCGCGTGGCCCAGCCGTTCAGCCCCGAGGCGTAGATCACCGGGAAATCGAGCTGCTCCTCGCTGGCGCCCAGCTTGTCGAACAGCTCGAAGGTGGCGTTGATCACATGGTCCGGGCGCGCGCCCGGACGATCGACCTTGTTGATCACCACGATCGGCCGCAGGCCCAGCGCCAGCGCCTTCTTGGTCACGAATCGCGTCTGGGGCATCGGTCCCTCGACCGCGTCGACCAGCAGCAGCACGCTGTCGACCATCGACAGCACGCGCTCGACCTCGCCGCCGAAGTCGGCATGGCCGGGCGTGTCGACGATGTTGATGTGGGTGCCCTTCCACTCCACCGCGCAGTTCTTCGACAGGATGGTGATGCCGCGCTCGCGCTCGAGGTCGTTGGAATCCATCACCCGCTCGGCGACCTGCTGGTTCTGGCGGAAGGTTCCCGACTGCCGCAGCAACTGATCCACCATCGTGGTCTTGCCGTGGTCGACGTGGGCGATGATGGCGATATTGCGTATCGATGTGGTCATGATCATTGAGGCTGCGCGTGCAGCTCCTCCGGACTGAGCAGGCGCTGCGCCGACAGGGACTGGCCATCCCATCGCGCAACCCCCAGGAATACCGGCGCCGGGCGTTGCCCGCCGTCGCCATAGACGCGCAGCAGCCCGGGCCGCGGCGGCGCGGCGGGCGCCTGCAGCGCCAACGCGCGCCCCTGCAGCAGCGCCGCGCCGTGAGCTTCGTCGAGATGCAGGGCCGGCAGCTCGGCTACCAGCGCGTCCACCGGCAGCAGCCAGTGCGCGCCGGCCGCGTCGTCGCCTGCGCGCAGCTCCTGCAGGCCATGCGCCTGCGCGACATCGAAGCCGCCGCTGCGGGTGCGCCGCAGAGCGGCCAGGTGGGCGCCGCAGCCCAGCGCCTCGCCGATGTCGTGGGCCAGCGAGCGGATGTAGGTGCCCTTGCCGCAGCGCACTTCCAGGCTCAGCTGGTCGCCCTCGTGCGCCAGCGGCACGATGGCGTCGATGCGTACCCGGCGCGCCGGCACCTCGAGCTGCACCCCTGCGCGCGCGTACTCGTACAGCGCACGGCCGTCGCGCTTGAGGGCGCTGTACAGCGGCGGACGCTGCTCGATCTCGCCGGTGAATCGCTCGAGCAGGTCGCGCAGCGCCGGGGCATCGATCGGTGGCACCGGCAGGCGCCGCACGACCTCGCCCTCGCCGTCCCAGGTGGTCGTGCTGACCCCCAGGTGCACGCGCGCCACGTAGCTCTTGTCGGCCTCCAGGTGCATTTGCGCGAACTTGGTGGCCGCGCCGAAGCACAGGGGCAGCAGCCCGTCGGCCAGCGGATCGAGGGTTCCGGTATGCCCGGCCTTGCGCGCTCCCAGCGCCCGGCGGGCCACCTGCAGCGCCTGCTGCGAGGTCATTCCGCGCGGCTTGTCGAGCAGCAGCACCCCGTGTACCGCCTGCCCGCGGCGACCTGCCTGCAACACCATGGCGGCAATCCCCGGAGTTCAGTCGCGCGCCTGGTCCGACACGGCGCGCCGGATCAGATCGTTCATGCTGCTGGCGTCGCGGGTGGAGGCGTCGAACACGAAGTGCAGCGTCGGCACGGTGTGGATGCGCAGCTTCTTGTACAGCAGGCTGTGCAGGTAGCCGGCGCGTTCGGCGAGGATCTGCTGCGCATGCGCCGGGTCCGCGCCGAGCACGGTGAAGAACACCTTGGCATGCGCATAGTCGGGCGACAGCCGCACCTCCGACAGCGTCACCAGGCCGAGCCCGGGGTCGCGGATCTCGCGGCCGATCAACTCCGACAGGTCGCGCTGGATCTGCTCGGCGATGCGATGGATGCGATGCGGACTGCTGGCCTGGCGTGGCATGGGATCGGCTGCGCTGGCGCCCCTCACAGGGTGCGTGCGACTTCCTTGACCTCGAACACCTCGAGTTGGTCGCCTTCCTGCAGGTCATGGAAGCTCTTCAGCGACAGGCCGCACTCGAAGCCCTCCTGTACCTCGCGCACGTCGTCCTTGAAGCGCTTGAG
>JAKBBQ010000288.1 GCA_021808405.1 Pseudomonadota bacterium
CGTGCGCCTGCTGGCGCCGGCGCTGCTCCAGGCGCGCCGCCAGCACTTCCAGCGCGCGCGCCTTGTTGCGGTGCTGCGAGCGGTCGTCCTGGCATTCCACCACCAGCCCGGTGGGCAGGTGGGTGACCCGCACCGCCGAGTCGGTCTTGTTGATGTGCTGGCCGCCGGCACCCGACGCGCGGAAGGTGTCGATGCGCAGCTCGGCCGGGTTGATCGCCACCGCGGCCTGCGCGTCGGGTTCGGGCATCACCGCGACCGTGGCCGCGCTGGTGTGAATGCGTCCCTGCGACTCGGTGGCCGGCACGCGCTGGACGCGGTGGCCGCCGGACTCGAATTTCAGGCGCCCGTAGACGCCTTCGCCGCTCAGGCGCAGCACCGCCTCGCGCACCCCGCCGAGGTCGCTGGCGCTGTGCTGCAGCACCTCCACCCGCCAGCCGCGGCGCTCGGCGTAGCGGGTGTACATGCGCAGCAGCTCGGAGGCGAACAGCGCCGACTCCTCGCCGCCGGTGCCGGCGCGCACCTCGACAAAGGCGGCCTTGCGGTCGTCGGGGTCGCGCGGCAGCAGCGCGCGTTGCAGCTGCTGCTCGAGGTCGGCGATGCGCAGTTCGGCGGTGCCGAGCTCCTCCTCGGCCAGCGCGTGCATTTCGGCATCGCCCAGCAGGTCGCGTGCCTGTTCGCGCTGGCGCTCGGCGTCGCGCAGCTCGCCGTACAACTGGGCCACCGGCGCCAGCTCGGCGCGTTCGCTGCCGAGTTCGCGCAGGCGCTGCGGCTCGATGCCCTCGGCACCGAGCAGGGCGTCGATTTCCTCCAGCCTGCGCGCGGCGGTCTGGAGCTTGTCTCGCAGGGAATCTTTCATGCGTGGGCGGCGTGGCGCGGCTGCGCAGCGCCGACGAGGCGGCCCCGGCGGCGCTGCGGCCGCCTCGGCCTAGGAATCGCTGCCGCAGCCTCGGTGCGGCCGCAGGAACAGGCGTTGCACCGCTCGCGTGACCTGTTCGCGATGCTGCGGGTCGGTGTGGTGCATCGCCGCGAAGGCATTGTGCAGGAACTTTTGCGACAAGCTGCGCGCCAGCGACTCCATCACCGCGTCGGCCGACTCTCCGCGCGCCAGCGAGCGCCGCGCGCGCTCGAGCTCGGCCTCCTGCCAGCTGCGGCTTTGATCCTGCAATTGCAGGATCAGCGGCACCTGCTCGCGGTCGCCCATCCACTGCAGGAAGCCCTGCACCCGGGTCTCGATGATCGCCTCGGCCTGCTGCACCGCCGCCTGGCGCTTCTCGCCGTTGTTGCGCACCAGCTCGGTCAGGTCGTCGATCGAGTAGACATACACGTCGGGCAGTTCGGCGACCTCGGCCTCGATGTCCCGCGGCACGGCCAGGTCGACCATGACCACCGGCTTGTGCCTGCGCTGGCGCACCATGCGCTCGGCCGCACCCAGGCCGATGATCGGCAAGGTGCTGGCGGTGGAGCTGACGACCACGTCGAATTCGGCCAGGCGCTGCGGCACGTCGGCCAGCCGCATGGCCTCGGCGCCCACCTGTTCCGCCAGGCGCGCGCCGCGCTCCAGCGTGCGGTTGGCGATGGCCATGTGGCGCGGCCGGCGCGAGCCGAAATGGGTCGCCACCAGTTCGATCATTTCCCCGGCGCCGATCAGCAGGACCCGGCAATCCGCCAGGTTCTCGAACACCGCCTCGGCCAGCTTGACGCTGGCCGCGGCCATGCTCACCGAATGGGCGCCGATCTCGGTGGTGCTGCGCACCTCCTTGGCCACCGCGAAGGTGCGCTGGAACATCTGGCCCAGCGTGCCGCCCAGGGTGCCGATGTCGGAGGCCGTGCGCACCGCTTCCTTCATCTGGCCGAGGATCTGGGGTTCGCCCAGCACCATCGAATCCAGACCGCTGGCCACGCGAAAGGCGTGGCGCACCGTGCTTTCGTGCACCAGCCGGTAGCTGTGGTCGAGCAACTGGCCTCGCCGCAGGTCGCGCGCCTCGGCCAGCCACTGCACCAGGGTCTCGCGCGGATCGGCGGGCGCCGCGCAGTAGATTTCGGTGCGGTTGCAGGTCGACAGGATCGCCGCCTCGACCGCGTGGCCTGCGCTGCCCGCGTTGCGCGCCAGCAGCGCGTCGCGCAGCGAGCGCAGCGATTCCTTCAGCCCTTCAGCCGAAAAGGCCAAGCGCTCGCGCACGTCCAGCGGGGCGCTCTGGTGATTGACTCCGACAGCAGCTAATAACATGGATCCTTGATTCTACGAAGCCAGCCGGGTTTTTGCGGCTGATCGAAGTCAAAGCAGGCGCCGATCCCCCGGTGCCGGCCCCCGAATGTCTCCCGGAGGTTGCAAACCATGGTCGCGTGGATGGCGCTGCAGTGGCTGCTGGGCACCAGCGTCATGCCCTTGTTCGTGGGCGCGGGAACCGGGCTGCTGGCGCGCAGGGTGCTCGGCCGCTGTCGGGGCCCGCGCTGGCGCCAGGCACTGTGGACGGCTGGCGCGGCGTGGCTGGTGCACATGGTGCTGGTCGCTTCCGGGGCGCTGCGCGACGGCGCGGTGCTGGACTACGCGGCGGTGCTGCTGGCGTCGGTGGCGGCGAGCCGGGCCGCCTGCTAGCAGGCCGCGGCGGCGGCCCGTCACGCGCTCGGCTTGCGCTGCGCCCAGCGCAGCCGCAGTCCGTCTCCCAGGTACAGCGCGATGCCGCACCAGACGAGGCCGAAGCCCAGCGCCTTGCCGGTGTCGAAGGACTCGTGGTACAGCCCGACGCCCAGCAACAGCAGCAACGTCGGGGTCAGGTATTGCAGGATGCCCAGCAGCGAGAACTCGATGCGTCGCGCCGCAGCGGCGAACAGCAGCAGCGGGATGGTGGTCACCGGCCCGGCCGCCATCAACAGCAGCTTGAGCCCCAGGTCGCCGCGCCCGAAGGCGTTGTCGCCGGCGTGGCTGGTCCACGCGAGGTAGGCCAGCGCAAGCGGCAGCAGCAGCCCGGTTTCCAGCGCCAGCCCTTCGAGCGAACCCAGCGGAGCCAGCTTGCGCAGCAGGCCATAGCCGGCGAAGGTGAAGGCCAGCGTCAGCGCCAGCCAGGGCAGGTGCCCGAGGCCCCAGGTCATCCAGGCCACCCCGGTGGCGGCGATGGCCACCGCCAGCCACTGCGGGGCGCGCAGCCTTTCGTGCAGCACCAGGGTGCTCAGCGCGACGTTGACCAGCGGGTTGACGTAGTAGCCCAGGCTGGCCTCGACCACATGGCCGTGGGTGACCGACCAGATGTAGGTCAACCAGTTGCAGGAAAGCAACACCGCGCTGGCCGCGAAGCGCCAGGCCAGCCCCGGGTCGCTGCGCAGCTGGCGCAGCCAGCTCCAGCGCCGACGCGCCAGCAGCAGCACCAGCACCAGCAGCGCCGACCAGACCATGCGGTGGGCCAGGATCTGCACCGCCGGGACCCGCTCGAGCTGCTTGAAGTACAGCGGGAAAAGGCCCCAGATGACGTAGGCCGCCAGCGCGTAGGCGACGCCTGGATTCATGATCGGGGTGCGGGTGCGGGGGAATCGACCATCGTAGCTGCGGCGGGCGCCAGGCGCCCGCCGGGCCCGGTTCGCGGCGGCTACCTGGGCGAGAACAGGAAATTCAGCACGTCCCCGTCCTGCACCACATAGTCCTTTCCTTCGGCCCGCATCCGACCCGCATCCTTCGCGCCCTGCTCTCCGCCATGGCGGATGAAGTCATCGAAGGAAATCGTCTGGGCGCGGATGAATCCCCGCTCGAAGTCGGTGTGGATCACCCCGGCCGCCTGCGGCGCGGTGGCGCCGATCGGGACGGTCCATGCGCGCACTTCCTTGACCCCGGCGGTGAAATAGGTCTGCAGCCCCAGCAACGAGTAGCCGGCGCGGATCAGGCGGTTCAACCCGGGCTCGGTCTGGCCGAGCTCGGCCAGGAATTCGGCCTTCTCCTCGGGCGACATGCCGGCCAGCTCGCTTTCCAGCTTGGCGCAGATCGCCACCACCGGCGCATGCTGGGTCGCCGCGTAGTCCTGCAGGCGCTGCAGGTGGGGGTTGTCCTGGAAGCCGTCCTCCAGCACGTTGCCCACGTACATGGTCGGCTTGGCGGTGATCAGGCACAGCGGCTTGAGCAGCGCGCGCTCGGCGTCCGACCAGCTCAGCGAGCGCAGCGGCTGCGCCTGGTTCAGCGCCTGCTCGCAGCGTTGCAGCACCTCGAGCAGGCGCTGCGCGTCCTTGTCTCCGGCGCGCGCGGTCTTCTGCGCGCGCAGCAAGGCCTTCTCGACGGTGGCCAGGTCGGCCAGGCACAACTCGGTCTGGATCACCTCGATGTCGGCCACCGGGTCGACCTGCCC
>JAKBBQ010000289.1 GCA_021808405.1 Pseudomonadota bacterium
CCGCAGCTTTCCCTTCGCGACCCTGTCGATCAACGTGCTGGGCTCGTTCCTGATGGGATTCCTGTTCTTCCTGACCGTGGAACGGGTGCAGATGAACCCCGAACTGCGTACCGGAATCCTCACCGGCGGCCTGGGCGCCTACACCACCTTCTCGACTTTCTCGCTGGAAACCCTCCATCTGATCGAAGGCGGCGAGTGGGCCAAGGCGGCGCTCTACGCTGCCGCCTCGGTGGTGCTTTCGATCGCTGCGGCGATGCTCGGCGCCTACCTGTCGCGCAACCTGGGAGTCCCCGCATGAAAACCGTGACCATGGCCCGGATCTACATCAAGGAAGGCGACAAGGTGGACGGGCACAACCTGATCCGCGAGATCTTCCACCTGCTGCACAGCGAGCAGAAGGTGCACGGGGTGACGGTGTTCCGCGGCATCGCCGGCTTCGGCAGCCACGGCGAGGTGCACGCCGACGATCTGTTGCGGCTGAACGTGCACCTGCCGCTGGTGGTCGAGTTCTACGACTCGCCCGAAGTCGTGCAGGCGGTGCTGCCGCGGCTGCAGCAGATGGTGCCGGCCGGGCATATCGTGTCCTGGCAGGCGCAGTGCGGCGCCTGAAGCGGGCGACGCGGCTTGTGCGCCGGCCGCGGCAACCCCGCGCCCGGCAAGGGTCGGCGATGCGCCTACAATATGTGAACACCTGTTCATATGTAGACCCATGTCAGCAACCCCTTCCGAGACCGACCTGGTCCAGCTGGCCGACCTGTTCCGGCTGCTCGGCGACCCGACGCGGCTGCGCATCGTGCTGGCGTGCCTGCGCGGTCCGCTGGCCGTCGGCGACATCGCCCGTTCGCTGGACCTGACGCCGACGCTGGTCAGCCACCACCTGCGGCTGCTGCGGGCCGCGCGCCTGGTCCGCCACCAGCGCCGCGGCAGGCAGGTGCTGTACACCGCAGCCGACCGCCATGTGTCGGGCATGCTGCAGGACATGCTGGAGCATGTCGCCGAACCCCAGCCGGAGGCCCTGGCATGAGCCTGCAACCGACTCCGCCCGGCAAGGCCGAGGCCCCCGGCCACGGCCACGGCCACGACCACGGCCACGACCACGAACACGAACACGATCACCCGCCGCACGACCCCCACCTGCCCGCGGGCGCGCCGGCCGACCACTCCGACCACTCCGACCACTCCGACCACTCCGACCACGGGCACCACGGGCACCATGGACATGCCCACGCGCATGCCGACCCGCAGGCCCAGGCGTCGGCCTTCCGCATCGCCATCGCGCTCAACACGGTGTTCGTGGTCGCGCAGTTCGGCTTCGGCATCCTGGCCAATTCCACCGCGCTGGTCGCCGATGCCGGCCACAACCTGTCGGACGTGCTCGGACTGGTGCTGGCGCTGAGCGCGTCGATCCTGGGCCGTCGCGCCCCGCGCGGGCGTTTCACCTACGGCCTGCGCAGCACCTCGATCCTGGCCGCGCTGGGCAACGCGGTGCTGCTGCTGCTGGCCAGCGGGGCGATCGCCTGGGAGGCGGCGCAGCGGCTGCTGGCCCCGCCACCGGTGGCCGAGTGGACGATGATCGTCGTCTCGGCGGTGGGAATCGTGGTCAACGGCTGGTCGGCCTGGCTGTTCATGCGCGGCAGCAAGTCGGACCTGAACGTGCGCGGCGCATACCTGCACATGGCCGCCGACGCCGCGGTATCGCTGGGAGTGGTCGCCGCCGGGCTGGCGATCCTCGGCACCGGCTGGTACTGGCTGGACCCGCTGGTCAGCCTGGCCATCGTGGTGCTGGTGGTGGCCGGAACCTGGGGGCTGCTGCGCGAGTCGGTGCTGCTGATCCTGGGCGCGGTCCCGCCGGGGATCGACTTCGACGCGGTGCGGGATTTCCTGCGCGGGCAGCCCGGGGTGACCGACGTGCACGACCTGCACATCTGGGGCATGAGCACCACCGAGAGCGCCCTCACCGCCCACCTGGTGCGCCCGGCCGGCTATCCCGGGGACGCCGCGCTGGACGCGATGGTCGACGCGCTGCGCACCCGCTTCGGAATCGCCCACGCGACCCTGCAGCTCGAGCAGGGCAGCCGCGACCACGCCTGCGCGCTGCGCGCGCCCGGCTGATGCGGCCGCGGCGCGCTGCGCGCGCAGCGCTTCACCCGACCTCAGCCGTGCCGGACCGCCGCCCAGCGGCTGCGGTAGCTGACATGCGGACCGAGGTCACCGGCCTCGTAGACCCCGCGCATCACCGAGCGCGCGACCACGTCGGCGGCCAGCGCGCCCAGCCGCACCAGCGCCTGCGGGTCCTTGGGCAGCGGTCGCCGCGCAGTCGACAGCGCGAACACCACGTCGCCGTCCAGCGGGGTCGCCACCGGCCGGATGGCGTAGCCGTAGCCGCTGTGGGCCATCATCGCGAGGCGGCGCAGCGCCTCCAGGTCGAGCACGGCGTCGGTGGCGACCACGCCGACCGTGGTGTTCAGGCCCGGCTGGTACTTGAGCTCCAGCGCCTGCGAAGGCCGTGCCTGCGGCGGCCTTTGATCGCCGAGTTCCTCCTGCTCCTCCAGGTGCCAGGCCCAGAAGGTCGGGGTGCCGGGCATGGTCGTCGAGCCCAGCGCGTTGGACACGGTCAATGCGGCGACGGTCACGCCGCTGGCCTCGTCGAAAGCCGATGCCGTTCCCAGCCCGCCCTTGAGGGTTCCCGCCACCGCTCCATAGCCGGCGCCGGCATTGCCCAGCCTGCAGTCCAGGCCGGCCGCCTGTGCCGCCGCGACGGCCAGCCGGCGATACGGCGGCTCGGCTCCCCAACTCTTCCAGCCCCCGTTGACCAGGTCGAAGATCGCCGCGCCGACCACCACCGGAACGCAGGCTCCCCAGTCTCGCAACCCGCGTCCGCGTTCGGCCAGCCAGGCGTTGAGCGACCCGGCGGCGTCCAGCCCGAAGGCCGAGCCGCCCGAGAACACCAGGCCGTGCAGCACATGGCTGAGGCCACCCCACTGCAGCGCGTCGGTGTTGAACGTTTCGGGGGAGCCTCCGCGCACGTCGGCGCAGGCCAGCGCCGGCGGCTCGGCCAGCACCACGGTCACCCCGGACCAGGCCGCGAGGTCCTCGGCCTGCCCGACCAGCAGCCCGGCGACGTCGGTCAGCGCGTTGCGCGGACCCGGGTGAACGCCGATCACGACCGCGCTCCCTGGCGCTGCCCCGGGTCGGGCCGGGACAGCGTCGGCGTCAGTCCGGGGCGAGCGAAGTGCATCACGTACAGCAGGCACAGCACCGTGATGTTGAAGGGCAGGATCAGCAGCGGCAGGCCGACGCGCACCATCACCGGCAACAGACCCAGGGTGAGCAGCGCCGACACCAGCAGCGCGGCCAGTGCCAGCGCCAGCGAGGTCGGGCCGGCGGGGAACCACACCCGCCCCACCGCGACCGCGACCAGGATGAAATTGAACCCCACGACAATCGGCAGGATGCCGTCCCACGCGACGTCGACCAGCCGCAGCAGCCCCAGCGCGAAGCCGAAGCCCAGCAGCGACAGCGCCAGCGCGAGCCGGCTGTACAGCGCCAGTGCCAGCAGGAACAGCAGTCCGCTGTCGACCCGCGGCATGAAGAAGATCGCTCCCAGGCTGCGCAGGTACAGCACCGCCTCGGGCCAGGGGATCCACGCCTGCAACCAGGGCGCGGGCGACGCGGCCGGCAGGCGCTCGAGCAGCAGCACCCGCGCCGCGCCCAGCAGCAGGTAGTAACTGGCCAGGAACGGCAGCGTGAGCACCGGCAGATTCAAGCCGCGGTTGAACACCCGTTGCAGCATCACGGTCACCAGCACGCTGAACAGCACGGCCACCGCCGCCAGCGCCAGCGCCGGCAGGCCCGGGCGCAGCAGCGACGCGCTGCCCAGCCCGAGCAGCAGCGCGTTGTAGCCGTACAGCCCGGCGCGCAGGCCGCAGCGGTCGAAGCCCAGCAACAGCACCAGTCCGGCGGCCAGCAGCACCGCGGCGGCGCCGCCGGCGAACAGGGCCGGCACGGTGGCCGTGCTCAGCAGCAGCACCGCGCCGACCAGGCGCGACTCGCTGAACAGGATCTGCGCGTAGCTGCCGAGCAGCGAGTCGACCACGCAGCGAGCTGCCTCGCCGCCGCGCGCGAGCAGCCGCCGCAGCCGCGGCACACGGGCGCGCTGCCCGGCCGGGGCACCCTGCAGGATGTGCATGCGAACCTCACTGGGCCGGCAGGCCGGGCAGCGCGCCGGCTGCCGGCGCCGGTGCCGGCGCAGCCACCGCGACCGCCGCAGGCTGCACGCG
>JAKBBQ010000290.1 GCA_021808405.1 Pseudomonadota bacterium
GGCGAGCGGGCCTGGTGGGTCATGCGGACAAAGCCCAGGCTGCAGTACTGGACGACCCCCATCGCGTCGAACACGATCAAGCCACCGGGCAGGTTGTCCAGGATCTGCGCGAACAGCGCCGAGTCCTTGCGCTGCGCCTGCTGGGCCTGCTCGCTGTCCTGCAGCAAGGTGCGCGCCTGGCCCAGCCATTCGCGCTGCATCCTCAATTCGCGCCGCAGCAGCCACACCAGCACCAGGGCCAGCAGCAGCGCGGCCCCCAGCGGCATGCGCACTCGCCGCCACCACTCGCGCGCCAGCATGGAGCGCGGGGTCACGACGAAGGCGTGCAGCCCGGAGACGCCCAACGGGCGCAGCGCGCCGATGTAGGTTTCGGCGGGCGCGGCCGCGCCGCCCAGCGTCGATGGCGAACCGCGCAGCAGCAGTTGCGGATGCGGTCGGGTGAAATAGCCCGCCAGCGGCGCGCCCCGCGGCAGTGGCCAGCGCCCGAGCAGGTAGCCGCTGGAGTCGGCCAGCCCGAGCACCAGGCCCGAGCGCTCGCTGCCTTGCAGCAGCGAGCGGTAGAGGGTGTTCTCCAGCTGCTGGTCCAGAAAGCCCGCGAGCACGAAACCCGGCTGGCCGCCGCGCGCCGCCTGCGCCCAGGCCATCGGAAGCCACAGCCGCGCGCTGCCGGGTTGCGCCACGGCGGGGCCGAGTTGCAGCGAACCCGGATGGGCACGCGCGAGCTGCTGCACCGAGCGCAGACCGGCGGGCGTCGCCGGGGCCTGCGGCTGCGCGCCGTCCCGCGGGTGTTGCGCAACCGCGTCGCCCTGCCAGTCCACTACCAGCAACTGCGCGACATGCGGCTCGGTCCGGCAAAAGTCCGCCAGCGCCTGGTGCAGCCCGCCGGGGCTGGCGAGCCAGCCCCGCGAATCGATCTGCGCCGCCAGGAACGCCAGGCCCCTGGCATAGCGGCTCAGGTGGTCCTGAACCGCGGCTTGCACGATCGACGCCGTCTGCCCGAGTTCGGCGCGGCGGTTGCGCAGTTGCTCGCGCCAGGTCAGCACCAGGAACCAGGCCGTGATCGCAACCAGCGTGGCCAGCACCGCGGCAAAAAGCCGCAGGCTTCGACGTCGCACCCGCTGGTCATCGAGCATGGGCAAGGGGCCGGGGCTGTTCATGGTGGCATAGCGTAATCGATGGGCCGCGGCTTGGGTGCGACACCCGGACGAGGCGCGGGGGGGAATTGATGACGGATCGTGAATTCGTTCACAGCCGGGAAACTCGCGCATTGTTTAGACTTGCGTCAGCCGGGTAGTACGGGCGAGGCGTTGCATGGCCGTGCAGCGCGTCGACCGCGTGAATCAGCGTGAAACAACGGCCGCTTTGTCGAATGCCCGCCGGTGGGCCGACGATCGGCCCGCAGCGGGCGGTTCCCGCAACCGACTTTCGCGATGAGCGCACTCGAATCCGATTGGCCCGCCTTGCCCGCCCAGGCCGCCTGGGTCGACGCCCTCGCGGCGCCGGTCATGCTGGTGGTCGGCGGGCGCTTGCGCTACGTCAACGCGGCGATGGTGAGCCTGCTGAAGGCCGATTCGCAGCGCGCGCTGGTCGGACGCAACGTGCGCGACTTCATCCACCCGCTGGACGCCCACAGGATCGTTGCGCGGATCCAGCGCGCCGAGGCGGGTGCCGGGGTCAACCCGCCGACGACCATGCGTGCCTTCGACTGCCTGGGCGGTGAACTGACGCTTGCGGTCACCAGCGCGCCGGTCGACTGCGGCGGCGAAACGGGGGTGCTGGCGACCTGCCTGGACATGTCCAGGCGGGCGGCGATGGAGCAGCGCCTGCGGCGTACCGACGAGGATTTCCGGCGGATCATGGACACCATGCAGGATGTGTTCTACCGCACCGATGCGCAGGGTATCACCCGCTATGTCTGCCCGGCGGTGAAAAAGGTCCTCGGATATACCGCCGAGGAAATCATCGGTTTGCCCGCGGCGGCTTTCTATCCCGATCCGGCCGAGCGCGATGCGCTGGTCGCGGCCATCCGCGAGCAGGGTTTCGTGCAGGATTTCCCGGGGCGCATGCGGCGCAAGGACGGGGTGATCATCGATATTTCGATCAGCACCCAGGCGCTGCGCGACGAGCAGGGTGAGTACGCCGGTGTCGAGGGCATCTGGCGGGATATTTCCGAGCGCAAGGCCATGGAGCGCGAACTCGAGCGGCTGGCGACCCGCGACCACTTGACCGGGCTGTTCGGCAGGCGGCGCATCCTGGAGCTGCTGGACGAGGAACTCGAGCGCCGGCGCGGCCGGCCCTCGCACGCGCCGCTGTCCATCCTGCTGCTCGATCTCGATCACTTCAAGCAGGTCAACGACAGCTTCGGCCACGCCGCGGGCGACGAGGTGCTGCGCCAGTTCGCCCAAAGCGTGCAGCAATCGCGGCGCGGCGACGACCCCTTCGGCCGCCTGGGCGGCGAAGAATTCCTGCTCGTGCTGCAGGGTGCCGATGCCGCCGCGGCGCCGCAAATGGCCGAGCGCATACGCGCCGCGATCGAGGCCACGGCCTTCCGCGTCGCGCAGGGCGCGGTGGTGCGCCTGACGGTGAGCATCGGCTGGACCCACGCCGTCGCGCAGGATCGACAAGCCGGCGATGTCCTGGAGCGGGCGGACCGGGCTCTGTACGAGGCCAAGCGCAGCGGGCGCAACCGAGTGGCGCCAGGGGGCTGATCATGACGACGAGGCCAGAGGCTGACGGGGATTCGCACGAGGCCGCGCCCAGGCCGGCCGGCGAGGGCGCGGCTTGGGCGCGAGGCAGCCCGGCACGCGATCCGTTGAGCCTGCGCATCCAGGTCGAGGCCCTGCTGCTCGATCCCCGCGGGCACTTCCGGCCGCGTCCGTTGACCCTGCAGCCGGCCAGCGGCGGGCGCGAGCAGGCGCTGCTGGTGATGCAGGTGGGCGAGCACGAGGACGGCAGCCTCAGCGTGGTGACCAGCGAGCCGCTGGTGCCGGGGGAATTGTTCAGCGTGCGCGCCGCGCCGGCCCGCTCGCCGACCGATCCGCTGGCCGACGCGAGCTGGTATCTGCTGTGCAGCTGCCGGCCGGGCAACCGCCCGGAGGACGAGCGCCAGGAGTGCTGGATCAGCGTGCTGCGTCCCCAGCCGGCGGCGCCCGGTCAGCGCGGAGCCTGAGGCCGTGTTGCGCCGCTGGCTCGGACTGCGCTCGGCCACCCAGCTGGTGGCCTTGCACGCCACGCTGGGCAGCACCCAGCCGCTGTTCCTCAGCCTGGGCGAGGTGCGGGCGCGCCAGTTCCTGGAGTTGACGGTCAATCGCCTGGCGCACCGCGCCGCCGCGCTGTCGGGGCTGGTGGTACGCAGCGAAGGCAGCTCGCTGCTGGTGTTGTTCGACCACGCCGAGCAGGCCTTGCGCGCGAGCTGGGCCTTGCGCGAGGAACTGCGCTCGTGGTGCCTGAACGTCGATGCGCAATTCGAACTTCCGATGGAAATCGGCCTGAGCAGCGGCGCGGTGCTGTGCCGGCCGCCGACCTACCAGGGCGAGACCCTGCTGCGCGCGTCGGTGCTGGCGGCTGCCGCGCAAGGCGACGAAACCCTGCTCGATCACGGAGTCGTCGAGGCACTGCCCGCGGGACTGGCTGCGCGGGCGCGTCCGGCGCTGCCGGCGCCGGCCTTCGCCCATGTCGGCAACGTCTGGAGCCTGGAGGGCGAGCGCGTGGGCGGGCCGAAGGTGGCCGACCCGCTGTGGGTGAACCTGCGCAGCCCGGACGGGCGCATCCACCTGAGTTTCACCCCGGAGCGGCCGATCCGCATCGGGCGCGACGCCCGCTCCGACATCGTGATCGACAGCCCGCAGATCTCGCGGCAACACGCTGTGATCGTCTGGCGCAACGGCTGCTACATGCTGGCCGACACCAGCCGCAACGGAACCTGGGTGCGGCACCAGGCGGCGCCGCAACCGGTGCATCTGCAGCGCGGGGTCTGTCTGCTCGATCGCTCCGGCTCGCTGAGCCTGGGGCGCGGTCCGCGCAGCGGGCGCGCGCCGGACCTGCTGTTCAGCGTCACGCCACCGCCCGACACCGGCGCGGCGGCCTGAGCGGCGCGCTGCCGGACCTGGCTGCTCGCGTCGTGGGCGCGCAGGCCCGAGGCGCCGCGGCAGCCCGCAGGCGCTATGCTTGCGGCTTGCGCGCAGCGCGGTGCGCACCGCGCTGCGCCCACCGAGCCCCCGCCGTCTCCTGCCGATGCCTCTGCCCCGCGGCCGCCTGAAGGAA
>JAKBBQ010000291.1 GCA_021808405.1 Pseudomonadota bacterium
TCGATGGTCGGCAGCCGGTTGCGCGCCACGCGCACCGCGCGGATGAAGGTCTTCACGTCCTTGATCGGAACCACCCGCCCGATCAGGCACATCACCAGCGGCGGCTGCCCCGGTCGCGCGGCGCGCGCCGGCGCGTAGGCCTGCAGGTCGATTCCGTTGGGGATGGAGCAGGTGGTCAGCGGTTCGGCACCATCGGCGATCTGGCGGATGCGGTTGGTCTCGTAGAGGGAGATCACCGGATCGGCGCTGTCGTAGCACATGCGCCCGAGGGACTCGAACAGCCGGATCCACAGCTGGCGGAAATAGCCGGCATCGCCCGCGGTGCGCTCGAGCAGCGGCGTGTTGTCGCTGATCCATGTCGACGAGAACAGCTCGATGCGCCGCTCCTTGGTGTAGATGCCGTGCTCCGACAGCACCAGGGGCTTGTCGTGCATGCGCGACAGGATGGCCCCGAGGTAGCCTGCGTAGCCGGTGGACACGCTGTGGTAGACGTTGGCCGCGGGCAGCTTGCGCGCCAGCTCGGCCAGGGTCCAGATCGGCGTGTGCATGGTGCGCACGGTCCAGAAGTAGTCGACGAACGACGGGTCGGTACAACGCGATTCGTACTCGCTGGCGATATAGGACCAGGAGTCCTGCGAATGCAGGAAGTAATCCAGGTCGAGCTTGCCGGCCATCGCCTCCAGGCTGCGGGTCAGCAGCTCCGAACGGCTGTCGCGATCCTGCCCCTCGCGCAGCAGCACATGCAGGCTGTCCACCAGCTCGGCGGTGTCGGGGTCGCCCCGCTGTCCCGCCGGCGGCGGCAGCAGGGACTGGCTGAACAGGTACTGGTGGGTGATCGCGACCACGTTGTCCGGCACCGGATAGCGCGGCTTGCCGTAGTCCTGCTCGCGCGAGCCGATGAACACGATGTGGAAGCGCAGGTGGGCGAAGCCGCGGATCATCTGGTGCACCCAGCTCGACACGCCTCCGGCCACGTAGGGGTAGGTTCCCTCGAGCAGCAGCATCACGTCGACCAGCTCGGGCGACTCGTAGTCCTGCGGCCGGGTATCGCCGAAATCGGCCGGGGTCATGCTCCGCCTCCCCCCGCCAGCGCGCCCTGCGTCCCGCCGCTTGCGGCCTGCCCTTTCCACAAGCGCACCACCGGCCGCAGGCGCGGCGCGACCTGCGCCACGTCCAGGGGCTGCAGGATGCGCGCCACCTCGTCGTAGCGGCGTTGCATCCACTCGATCTCGGCAGCGTAGGGGCGCCACAGCGAGGGGCTGGCGCCCTGCGCGGCGAGTTCATCGAGGGCCGCGCGGGCTTCGTCGATGCGCTGGGTGGCGAGCGAAAGCCGCAGCAACATCAGCCGCAGCCCGGTGTCGCGGGGCATCTGGCGCAACGCGATCCCGCAATGCTCGAAGGCCTGTTCCAGCGCGAAGGTGCGCAAGTCCCCCTGGGCCAGTCCCTGGTAGATGAATTCCATGTGCATCTCGGCTACCCGCCGCGCCGTGCGCGCCAGAACGTCCGCACCGGCGCCCATCGCCTGGGCCTGCTTGAGCTCGCGGCTCGCCGCCTGCAGCGTGTCGGTCAGGCGATGCTCCCAGCTGCTGCCGATGCCGTAGGCCAGCAGGCGGATCTCCTCGTTGGGGTCGCTGAGCAACTGCCTCATCACCGGCAACGCCAGCCGTGGCGGCATGTCACGCAAGGCCAGCACCGCGCGGATGCGCCGCTCGGCCGGCTGGCTCTGGTCGCGGGCGATGCGCGCGGTCTGGCCGGCCGGCATTTCCCGCCGCATCGCCTCCTCGGGATTGGCGATGGAGAACACCTCCAGGCGCGGTGCCGAGCGCAACGCCTCCTGCTCGGGGCGCCGCAACGGCAGCGCATGCGCGGCACGCACGGCCAGCAGCAGGCCCGGCGCGCCGACGATGGGCAGGAACAGCGCCAGCAGCCCCAGCAGGGCCAGCGCGAGACCGCGCGGCTCGCGGTAGGGCGCGGGCAGCCAGGGGTGGAGCAGCCACGCGACGAGCAGCGAGCCAGCCGCATGCAGCGCCCAGAACACCAGCAGCGAGGCCATCGCGCCCCCGGACAGCAGCGCCACCAGCGCCGCGGCTTCCAGCGCCAGCGGCAGCGGCCACAGCAGCCAGATCCAGCGCTTCATGGCGCGGGCGCTCCCAGCGGCTCGTGCGCGGAGCCGGATGCAGCGGCCGGCGATCCGACCACCGAATCGACGATGCGCCGCAGATCGACAAAGCCCTCGGCACTCTGCACCGGAAGGATCTCCACGCTCAACGCGTCGGGCTGCGGCCACTCGTTGCGCGTGCCGATCTCCTGCACCAATGGGGGCATGTCGCGTCGGTAGCGGGCGAGCGCAGCGGCGCTGTACATGGGCAGCAACACGACCAGCACGAGGCGGCTCGACTCGCCGCCGAAGGTCCAGGTCGAACTCTCCAGCGGCTGGCTGGCGGAGAATTCGGCCAGGTCTTCGGCGGCCAGCCACTCCGGACCCGTCCACACCGCACAGTAGCTGCGCAGGCGCGACTGCAGGTGCAGGCGACTGAGCTGGGCCCACTCCTGCTGCAAGCCGATCGGGGCCTGCCGCCACGCGGAGCGGAATTCGTCCACGCCCAGTTCGAGCTGCGAAAAGTCGAGGTAGGACGAGCACAGCACCTGCAATCGCTGCAGGTTCTGCTCTTCGAAGGACATGAACGGCATCGAATGCACGGCCAACAACGCGTCGGGCTCGCCATCGGCTCGCAGCCGCAGCGGAGCTGCGAACACCCATACATTGTGCTCGGGCTCGGCCGCCCGCTCCTGCGCCACGTGCACCGCCTCGCGGGTCTGCACCGCGCGCTGGACCAGCGGATGCTGCGCATCGAGCTGCGGCAGGTCCTGTCCCAGCGAGTGCGCCAGGCGCCAGCTGGACGACGCCGCGCCGCGCGCGCGACCACGCACCGGCTCGCGCACGAACACCCCGGCCTCCAGCAGCCTGCAGGACTGGCTGAGCAGCAGCAAGAAGGCGTCGGGATCGGGCAGCGGCCGCGCCGGCGCCGCGCCCCGCCGTGCCGGCGGTTGCGGCTGGGCGACGACAAAGGCGAAAATGCGGCGTAGGTCGAGCAGCGCATCGCGCAAGGTGATCGGGCGATCGGTGAGTTCCTGCTCGAGAGTGGCCAGCGCCTCCTTGACGATGAACAGCCGCCGCTTGGTGCGCTCCAGGCGCGCCCCCAGGTCGGCGGCCATCGCCCGTTGCATGGTCTCGCGGTGGAGCATCGCGCTGCCGAACTCGCCCAGGATCAAGGTCACCAGCACTCCGCCGAGAAAGAACTCCGACGGCAGCGCGGCGCCCATCGGCACGCCGAGCAGCCGCGGCGCCAGGCTCCAGAAGGCTGCGTAGAGCACGGCCCCGACCAGGCCGGCGGCCGCCCCGTAGCGAACCGCGACCAGCCATGGTGCCAGCCAGATCCACGGAAAGGCCGCATGCAGGCCCAGGGGATCGGAAGGCCTGAGTCTCCAGCTCAGCGCCAGCATGGCCGCCGGCAGCAGCGCGCTCTCCAGCGCGGCGAACCACGGAGCGGGCGCCAAGCCGCGGCCTGCCGACGCCGAGGCGTCGCGGCGGCGCAGGACCCGCAGGGTGATCGCGCGCAACACCGCGGCCACGCGCAGGGAGCTTGGCCCGGGTGTGTTCACGACGCCGGGTGGGCTGCCCGGGCCGGCGCCGCGACGACGTCCAGTCCGCGCAACAGCGCTTCGATCTGCGCCTGCCCCACCGCGGCCAGCGCCTGGTAACCCCAGCCCGAGCGCGCGCCGCTGGCGCTCCATACCACGCGGCCGTCGGCCACGTCGCGCAGCCGCAGCACGACCCCCACCGCGGGCTCGCTGTCCACTCCCGTCTTGTAGCGCCATTCGGTGACGCTGCCGTCCAGCGCATAGCGCGCGCCCTGGCGGCGCGCCCACTGCAACTCCTGCTGCTCGGTGAGTGCCGGCGCGCTGCTCAGCAGATCCGCCCGCGGCTGGGGGTAGCCGACCACCTCGCGCAGGCCGCGCTGCCGCAAGAGCGACACCGCGATGGCCTGGGCGCGGCGTCCGGCCAGCGGTACATCGGTCAGGTTGGCGAAGGGCAGCACGGCCAGCTTGTCGTCGGCACCCAGCGCCGGCGAGCGCGCCGACACGCCGGCGACTGCGCAGCCGCCCAACAGCAACGCGACCAGTGACACCAGCGCTGCGATCGAGCGGTAGAGCGAGGAGCTTCGCGGCATGGCATTCTCCGAATGTCTGGGAAAT
>JAKBBQ010000292.1 GCA_021808405.1 Pseudomonadota bacterium
ACGCCGGTCGCGCCGCGCCCGCAGGCGCCGCTGCTGGCCTCGCGCGCCAGGCCGCCGGCCGGCCAGGTGGTGCTGCAGGTCATCGAGCTGAGCAAGCGCTTCGGCGGACTGGTGGCCAACCACGCGATCAGCCTGGAGGTGCGCGCCGGCGAGGTGCTGGCGCTCATCGGCCCCAACGGGGCGGGCAAGAGCACGCTGTTCAACTGCATCTCGGCGGTCGAGCGCCCCAGCTCGGGCCAGGTGCGCTTTCTCGGCCAGGCCATCGAGCGCAAGGACGCGCGCGCGGTAGCCGCCATGGGCCTGAGCCGCACCTTCCAGCACGTGCGCCTGCTGGCGCGCATGAGCGTGCTGGACAACGTGGCGCTGGGCGCGCACCTGCGTGGCCACCACAGCTTCGTCGCCTCGGCCTGGCGCCTGGACCGCGCGCAGGAGGCGTCGATCCAGGCCACCGCGTGGCAGCAGCTCGAGCGCTGCGGGCTGGCCGAGCATGCGCAGCAGGCCGCGGGCAGCCTGCCGCTGGGGCTGCAGCGGGTGGTGGAGATCGCCCGCGCGCTGGCCACCGACCCCTGCCTGCTGCTGCTCGACGAGCCGGCGGCGGGGCTGCGCTACCTGGAGAAGCGCAACCTGGCGCAACTGCTCGGGCAGTTGCGCGACCAGGGGCTGGCGATCCTGCTGGTCGAGCACGATCTGGACTTTGTCATGGGACTGGCCGACCGGGTGGTGGCGATGGATTTCGGGGAGAAGATCGCCGAGGGGCTGCCGCGCGAGGTGCAAAAGCACCCGGCGGTGGTCGAGGCCTATCTGGGCGGGCTCGACGAGCCGGCGCAGGAGGCGCGATGACCCAGCAGCCGGCGTTGTTGCAGCTGCGGGGCCTGAGCGTGAGCTACGGCAAGGTGCAGGCCGTGCGCAACCTGGCGCTGCAGGTGGCGGCCGGCAGCCTGGTGGCGGTCATCGGCGCCAACGGGGCGGGCAAGACCACGCTGCTGGGGGCGATCATGGGGCTGCTGCCCAGCCGCGGCCAGGTGCTGTTCGACGGCCACGACCTCAGCCGCGCCGACACCCAGGCGAGGGTGGAGGCGGGGATCGGGCTGGTCACGGAGAAGCGCGACCTGTTCGGCTCGATGAGCGTGCACGACAACCTGCTGCTGGGGGCGTTCCGTCGGCGCGACGGCCGCGCCGCGCGCCAGCGCGAGCTCGAGCGGGTGTACGCGTTGTTCCCGCGGCTCAAGGAGCGCCAGGCGCAGCAGGCGCAGACCCTGTCGGGCGGAGAGCGGCAGATGCTGGCGCTGGGGCGCGCGCTGATGGGCGCGCCGCGCCTGCTCATGCTCGACGAGCCCAGCCTCGGGCTGGCACCGCGCATCGTGCGCGAGGTGCTGCACGCGGTGGCGCAATTGCGCGACGCCGGAATGAGCGTTCTGCTCATCGAGCAGAACGCGCGCGCTGCGCTGCAGGTGGCCGACTTCGGCTACGTGCTCGAGCTCGGCGAGGTGTCGATGCACGGCCCGGCCCGGCAATTGCTGCACGACCCCAAGGTCGAGGCCACCTACCTGGGCCTGCTGCGCGAAGACGAATGACAAGGCCCTGCGCGCGGCCACCCGTGGCGGCGCGGCTGTGCTAGGGTTGAAGGCACCGGTGCCGTCGACGGCCCTTGTCCTGGGAGAGACCACCATGAACGACCGCACTCCTGGTGTGGGTACTGCGCGTCAGGCCCCGGCCGAGCTGTTGCAGCGCCTTGCGCAGCGCTTCGGTGAATCCCTGTCGACCGCGCGGGCGGTGTGCGAGCAGCACGGCCGCGACGAATCGCCCTTCGACGTGCCGCCGCCGTCGGCGGTGGTGTTCTGCGGCAGCACCGAGGACGTCGCCGACGCGGTGCGGCTGTGCGCGGCCTTCGCGACTCCGGTGATCGCCTTCGGCGCCGGTTCGTCGCTGGAGGGGCAACTGCTGGCCGTGCAGGGAGGCGTCAGCCTCGACCTGACGCCGATGAACCGGGTGCTCGAGGTGGCCGCCGAGGACATGCTGGCCACCGTGCAGGCCGGCGTGACCAGGCTGCAACTCAACGAGGAACTGCGCCACAGCGGGCTGTTCTTCGCCATCGATCCCGGGGCCGACGCGACGCTGGGCGGCATGGCCGCGACGCGGGCCAGCGGCACGAATGCCGTGCGCTACGGCACCATGCGCGAGAACGTGCTGGCGCTCACCGTGGTGCTGGCCGACGGCAGCGTGGTGCGCACCGGGACGCGGGCGCGCAAGAGCAGCGCCGGCTACGACCTCACGCGCTTGTTCGTCGGCAGCGAGGGCACGCTGGGAATCATCACCGAGGTCACCGTGCGGCTGCAGCCGCAGCCCCAGGCGGTGGCGGCCGCGGTGTGCTCGTTTCCCGACGTGGCGCGCGCGGTGGATTGCACCATCGAGATGATCCAGTCCGCGCTGCCGATCGCGCGCTGCGAACTCATGGACGCGAATGCCGTGCGCGCGGTCAACGCCCACGATCACCTGGGCCTTCCCGAGCAGCCGCTGCTGTTGATGGAATTCCACGGCAGTCCCGCCGGAGTGCGCGAGCAGGCCGAGGCCGCGCAACAGATCGCCGGCGAGCATGGCGGCTCGGATTTCGCCTGGGCCGACACCCCGGAGGAGCGCGGCAAGCTGTGGAAAGCGCGGCACCACGCGTACCTGTCGGCGCTGCAGACACGGCCGGGTTGCCGCTGCGTGACCACCGACACCTGCGTGCCGATCTCCCGCCTGGCCGAAAGCATCCACGACACGGTACTCGAGGCCGACGCGGCCGGGTTGCCGTATTTCCTGGTCGGCCACGTAGGCGACGGCAATTTCCACGTCGGCTACCTGATCGACCCGCTGCAGCCGGCCGAGCGCGAACTCGCCGAGACCCTGAACGCCAGCCTGGTGCGCCGGGCGCTGCGCCTGGGGGGCACCTGCAGCGGCGAGCATGGGGTGGGATTGCACAAGCAGCAGTTCCTGCTGGAGGAAGCCGGCGAGCAGGCCATCGGGCTGATGCGCGCCCTCAAGCGCACCCTCGACCCGGCGGGCATCCTCAACCCCGGCAAGATCTTCAGCTGAGACGGCGTCCGCCGCCTCGGCCGCGCGCCGGCCTGCGCGCGACGCCCTCCGGTATTTCCACGGCCCGCCTGCCTTTCAGTGAAAACCCCGATATACATTCGCGCGGCACGCGAAATCGCGACTCGTGCCGGGTTGCAAACCCTCTGGCACCATCAAAAGATTCGAACTGGATCTATCGTCGACGGAGCCGGCGTGTCTACCATCGCCGAAAACCCCGACGCTTTTCGAAGCCACTCGGCGGGCATGCGGAAAATACACACAAGGGTAATATTTTCTCACGCCTCCGCCGGAAGTCCCGCCGCGCTCGCGGGATGGCCTGGGACAAAATGGGCACGCGCCGCAACGCGGGGGTATTCCGCGTAGCGGTTTGCGCCTCGGCCCGGGCAGCGTCGGGTCACGAACGGGTATTTCCCCGCTGGATAATCGGAGACAGCTTGAAATGAAAAAGCCCATCGAAGCCGAAGGCCTCGCCGATCCGGCGCAACCGGAGCGCCGCGCGCTGATGAAACTGGGCGCGGCGGCCGGCATCGCGGCACCGATGGTCAGCCCCTGGCTGATGCAGGCGGCGCAGGCCGCGGCGGCCCCGGTTCGCGGCGGCACGCTGAACATCGTGCATGGCTCGATCAATATCCTGAACCCGGCGATCCAGTCGGGCATCGCGACGATGATCCCCGGCGCGCAATTGTTCGCCGGCCTCGTCGAATACGACGCCGACTGGAAGCCCCACCCGTACCTGGCGACCCACTGGGAACAGGCCGCCGACGGCCTGAGCCACACCTTCCACCTGCGCCAGGGGGCGCTGTTCCACGACGGGCACGAGATCACTTCCGAGGACGTCGCGTTCTCGCTGCATATCGTCAAGAACTACCACCCTTTCGGCCCGGCGATGTTCGGATCGGTGGATCGGGTGGATACCCCGGACAAGTACACGGCGATCATCCGGCTGAAGCAGCCCCTGCCGGCCCTTCTGGTTTCCACCTCCTCGGTGCTGCTGCCGATCATCCCCAAGCATGTCTACGGGGTCGGCGACATCCACACCAACCCGGCGAACAACCGCCCTGTCGGCTCGGGGCCGTTCAAGTTCCAGGCCTACAGCCCCGGCGAGTACCTGATCCTGGAGCGCTTCGACAAGTTCTTCCGTCCCGGGCGACCCTACCTGGATC
>JAKBBQ010000293.1 GCA_021808405.1 Pseudomonadota bacterium
AGCGGCCGACGCCGCCGCGCTGCTGGCCGCGCCCACCTGGTGGCTGCAGGCGCCGCCCACGGCGCTGGCGCCGCGCCGCGTCGCGCTGGCGCGACGCCTGGCGCGCCGCCACGGCCAGAGCGTGGTGGCGCTGCTCGAGGGCGTCGAGCAGCGCGCGCAGGCCGAGGAACTCAAGGGGTGGACCATCCACCTGCGGCGGCAGGACTTCCCGCCGGCGGCCGAAGGCGAGTTCTACTGGGTCGACCTGATCGGTTGCGAGGTCTGCACCCGGCAGGGCGTGGCGCTCGGGCGCGTCGGCGGGCTGCTCGACAGCGGCGCGCAGGCGGTGTTGCGGGTGCAGCGCCCGGCGGGCGCCGCTGCCGCCGACGGCGAGCGCCTGATTCCCTTTGTCGATGCCTACATCGTCGAAGTCGACCTGGCCGGTCGGCGCATCGTCGCCGACTGGCAGCCCGACTACGACTAAGCCGCACGGGGCCGGGCGATGCCGCGCTTTGACGTCCTGACCCTGTTCCCGGGCTACTTCGAACCCCTGCGCTCGCTGGGGATCTGCCGCCGCGCCTTCGCCAGCGGCGCCGTGCAGGTGCACGCCTGGAATCCCCGCGACCATGCCGTCGGCGCCCACCGCAGCGTCGACGACCGGCCCTATGGCGGCGGCCCCGGCATGGTGATGCTGGCACAGCCGCTGGCCGCCGCGCTGGCCGCCGCGCAGGCCGCGCGCGCCGCCGCCGGACTGCAAGCGGCGCCGGTGCTGCTGTTCAGCCCCGCCGGACGCGCGCTGCAGCAGGCGCGGGTGCGCGACCTGGCGCAATCCGGCGGCGCCGTGCTGGTGTGCGGGCGCTACGAAGGCGTGGACCAGCGCTTCATCGACCGCCATGTCGACGAGGAGGTCAGCCTCGGCGACTTCGTGCTGTCCGGAGGCGAGATCGCCGCGCTGGCGCTGGTCGACGCGGTGGCGCGGCTGCAGCCCGGGGTGCTGGGTGACGAACTGTCGGCGCAGCAGGACAGCTTTTCCGACGGCCTGCTCGACTGTCCGCACTACACCCGCCCGCCCGAACTCGACGACATCGCGGTGCCGCCCGTGCTGATGAGCGGGGACCACGCGCGCATCGCCCGCTGGCGCCGCGACCGCATGCTGGAGCTGAGCTGGCGCCGCCGGCCCGAGCTGGTGCTGGCGCTGCAGCGCGCCGGACGCCTGGACCGCGACGACCTGCGGCTGCTCGACAGCCTGCGCGCCGGGTCCGGCGCGGCGCGGGCGCGGCCCGACTGAAACGGCGCGGGCTGCTGCGCTATACTTGAGCGTTTTGCGATCCTCTGCCCGGCCCAAACCCGTCGAGCCCCGCGGTCCCCATGCGGGCCCCACGGGTCCGAATCCTCCATCGCGCGGCGCAAGATCCCAGGAGTCCATGATGCCCAGTGCCCTGATTCGCCAACTCGAGCAGGAAGAGATCCAGCGCCTGACCGAAGGCAAGACGATTCCCGACTTCGCCCCCGGAGACACCGTGGTGGTCAACGTCAACGTGGTCGAGGGCTCGCGCAAGCGCGCCCAGGCCTACGAAGGCGTGGTGATCGCCCGCAGCAACCGCGGGCTCAACTCCAGCTTCATCGTGCGCAAGATCTCCTCCGGCGAAGGCGTCGAGCGCACCTTCCAGCTGTACTCGCCGATGATCGCGTCGATCCAGGTCAAGCGCCGTGGCGACGTGCGCCGCGCCAAGCTGTACTACCTGCGCGGCCGCACCGGCAAGTCGGCGCGCATCAAGGAAAAGCTCTCCTGAGCAGGCCAGCCGCCATGCGGGCGGGCCCTCGCCGCGAACGCAGCCGGCCCGCGGGTCGGCTGCTTGCTTTGGCAGGCCGCCGCCGTGCACGCGCCTGAAACCCGGCAACCACCGCCGCTGCCCACCGCCCAGGCCGAGCAGGCGCCGGTGGTCGAGCGCCACCATCACCTTCCCGCGGTACCGCGGCAGCGCCTGCAGCCGCAGGCGCTGCGCGAGCGCTTCGCGCGCTGGCAGGCCGACCACGCGCAGACGCGCGACCACGCGTGGGGCCTGGAGAGTTCGGCCGACGTCGACTCCGGCGTTGCGACGGCGACTCGCCAGGCCTCGGTGCTGGTGCCGCTGGTGATGCACCGGCAGGGGCTGAAGGTGCTGCTGACCCGCCGCGACCCGCGGCTTTCGGTGCATGCCGGGCAGATCAGCTTTCCCGGCGGCGGGCGCGACCCCGGCGACCGCGATGCGGTGCACACCGCGTTGCGCGAGGCCGAGGAGGAAATCGGCCTCGCCCCGTCGCTGGTCGAGACCCTGGGCAGCATGCCGGTCTACACCACCGTCACCGGCTTCGCGGTCACCCCGGTGGTCGGCCTGGTGCCTTCGGGCGCCCGCTGGCGCCTGCAGCAAAGCGAGGTCGCCGAGGCGTTCGAGGTGCCGCTGGAGTTCCTCATGGACCCGGCGCACCACGAGCTGCGAGCCTGGGACCGACCCGCCGACCCCTCCTCCCCGGCCGGCGGCCCGGTGCGGCGCAGCTTCTACGCGATGCCCTGGGTCGACCCAGCCAGCGGGCAAAGCTACTTCATCTGGGGCGCCACCGCCCGCATGATCCGCAACCTGTACCGCCTGCTGATCGCTTAGCATGCGGGCATGGCGTTTTTCTCGGTCCTGCTGTCGCTGCTGCTGGAACAGGTCAAGCCCCTCGGGCGCCTGAGTCTGGTCTACGGCCTGCGCACCGCGGTGGCCGACTTCGCGTCGCGCAACTTCGACGCCGGCGAGCGCCGTCACGGCCTGGCTGCCTGGTCCATCGCGGTGGTGCTGCCTGCGCTGCTCACGCTGGCCATCTACTGGGCCGCGCTGCGGGCCAACATCCTGCTGGCGTTCGCGTGGAACGTTGCAGTCCTGTATTTCACGCTTGGCTTTCGCCAGTTCTCCCACTATTTCACCGACATCAGCGACGCTCTCAACCGCGGCGACATCCCCGGCGCGCGCGCCATCCTGCGCCAGTGGAAATCGCTGGACACGGTGGAGATGTCGGCCGACGACGTGACCCAGCAGACCATCGAGCATGCGCTGGTCGCCGCGCAGCGCTACGTGCTGGGGGTGTTCTTCTGGTTCCTGCTTCCCGTCGGCCCTGCCGGCGCGGTGCTCTACCGCATGGCCGACTTCACCGCCGGCAAGTGGAACGCCAGCGGCTCGGAAGCCAGCCCCTGGCTGCGCGACTTCGCCAGCCGCGCGTTCCACGTGCTGGACTGGCTGCCGGCGCGGCTGACCGCCACCGGCTACGCCATCGTCGGCAACTTCGAGGAAGCGGCCGACATCTGGCGCAACTACGCCAGGCTGTGGCCCGACAGCAATACCGGGGCGATGCTGGCCTCGGCGGCCGGAGCGGTGGGAATCCGGCTGGGCGCCACCGCGGCGCCGAAGGCGGCCGACAACGCCGCCGAACCCGGCGAGCAGGCCTGGGGCCAGGCCATCGATGCCGAGCCGCCGCTGGCGCCGCAAATGCCCGGGGCGGTCCCGCAGCCCGCGCACCTGCGCAGCGTCGTCGGCCTGGTCTGGCGCTCGGTGCTGCTGTGGATGCTGCTGCTGGCCGTGGTCACCATCACCATGTGGGTATCGTGAGCCGGGCCCGCCTGGCGGCGGACCCGGTGCCAGGCGCGGCCGGAGTCAGCCGGCGCGCAACAGCCAGCGGTTGACCCGCTGCACATAGCCGGCCGGGTCCTCGGGCATTCCACCCTCGGCCAGCATGGCCTGGTCGAACAGGATGCGGCTCAGATCGTCGAAGGACTCGGCGGCCGCCTCGCCGCCCGCGGCCTGTTCCTGCAGGCGCTTGACCAGCGCGTGATCGGGGTTGATCTCCAGGATCGGCTCGCTGCTCGGAGCCTGCTGCCCGGCCTGGCGCAGCAAGCGCGCCAGGTGCGAGCTGAGTTCGCCCTCGTCGGCGACCAGGCAGGCCGGCGACTCGACCAGGCGCGAGCTGATGCGCACGTCCTTGGCCAGTCCCTCCAGGCTCTTCTTCATGCGCTCCAGCAGATCCTTGTGGGTCTGCGCGGCCTGCTCGACGGCACGCTTGTCCTGCTCGTCCTGCAGCGCTCCCAGGTCGGCGCCGCCGCGCGCCACCGACTGCAGCGGCTTGCCGTCGAACTCGTGCAGCGCGCTGAGCATCCACTCGTCGACGCGGTCGGTCAGCAGCAGCACCTCGACCCCCTTGCGCCGGAACA
>JAKBBQ010000032.1 GCA_021808405.1 Pseudomonadota bacterium
GGGCTGGCAGTCGCCGCTGTGGTGGCTGCTCGGCCCGCTGGCGGCCGGCTTCGCCGGCATCGCCGGCAGCGCCGGCCGCGAACTCGCGGCCGACCGGACCGGCGCGCGGCTGTGCGGGGACGCGCCGGCGCTGGCCAGCGCGCTGCAGCGCATCCAGGCCGACGGCGCGCAGCTGCGGTCCTTCGGGCTCGTCGGCCGCTACCCGGCGGGGGCGCAGATGATGGTTTGCGATCCGCTGGGCCCCGGCTGCTGGCCGCAACGGCTGTTTCGGGTGCATCCGCAGCTGGCGCAGCGGCTGCGCGCGCTGCGCGCGCCCGGCGTGCCGGCCTCAGCGGCGCAGCGCCAGGCCCTCGAGCGCGGAGTCGATCAACAGCCCGGCGGCGCTGTAGAGCAGCGAGCCGACCAGCGCGGCGCCGAAGCTGCGGACCTCGAATCCGGAACTGAGCGCTGACGCCGCGTAGAACATCAACGCGTTGATCACGAAGAAGAACAGACCCAGGCTCAGTACGGTGATCGGCAGGGTCAGCACCAGCAGCACCGGACGCACCAGGCTGTTGAGCAGGCCGATGATCAGCGCCGCCCACAGCGCGGCAGCGAAGCCCGACACCATCACCCCGCCGTACAGGTAGGCCACCGCCATCAGCGCGGTGGCCGAAAGCAGCCACTTGAGCACCAGCTTGAGCATTGCGCCAACTCCTTCAGCGTGTACGCGGGTATGCGATGGCGGCCGGCTCGGGCCGATGGCCCGCGACGACCACCCTGCCACCTTAAACCACCCCTTGCGCCCCTGTCGGCAGCCCCGGCAATGCCGGCACGCCGGGGTTGCGCCAGGTCAACTGCGCCCGCGGGCGGCTGCGCTCAGGCGTCGTCGCCGCCGATGCGTCGCGCGAGTTCAGCCGCCTTGCCGGTATAGCCGCGCGGGGTCAGATCGAGGAGTCGCTGCCGCTCCTGCGGCGGCAGCGGCAGCTCGGCGATGAAGGCGCGCAACTCGTCGCGGCCGATGGCCTTGCCGCGGGTGCGCTCCTTGAGCTGCTCGTAGGGGTTGGGCAGGCCGTGCCGTCGCATCACCGTCTGCACCGCCTCGGCCAGCACCTCCCACGCCGCATCGAGATCGGCGTCCAGGCGCGGCAGGTCGGGCTCGAGCTTGTCGAGGCCGCGGCACAGGCTGTCGTAGGCGAGCAGGCTGTGGCCCAGCGCCACCCCCATGTTGCGCAACACCGTCGAATCGGTGAGGTCGCGCTGGAAGCGGGAGATCGGGAGCTTTTCGCTGAAATGCCGCAGCAGCGCGTTGGCCACGCCCAGGTTGCCCTCCGAATTCTCGAAGTCGATCGGATTGACCTTGTGCGGCATGGTCGACGAGCCGACTTCCCCGGGGCGCGTGCGCTGGCGGAAATACCCCAGCGAAATGTAGCCCCACAGGTCGCGGTCGAGGTCGATGAGCACGGTGTTCAGCCGCGCCAGCGCGTCGAACATCTCGGCCATCGAATCGTGGGGTTCGATCTGGATGGTGTAGGGGTTGAACCGCAGGTGCAGCTGCTGCTCGACCACCCGGCGCGCCAGGGCTTCCCAATCGACCTCCGGGCAGGCCGCCAGATGGGCGTTGTAGTTGCCCACCGCGCCGTTCATCTTCGCGGTCAGCTCGACGGCGCGCAAGCGCGCCAGCGCACGTTGCAGGCGGGCGGCGAAATTGCCCATTTCCTTGCCCAGGGTCGTCGGGCTGGCGGTCTGCCCGTGGGTGCGCGAGAGCATCGGCGCATCGGCCAGCTGCAGCGCCAGGCGCTTGAGCCGCGCCAGCACGCCGTGCAGCGCCGGCACCAGCACCTGCTCGCGCGCGCCATCGAGCATCAGGCCGTGGGCGGTGTTGTTGATGTCCTCGGAGGTGCAGGCGAAATGCACGAACTCGCTGCCGCGAGCCAGTTCGGGCCATTGCCCCAGGCGCTCCTTGATCCAGTACTCGACGGCCTTCACGTCGTGGTTGGTGACCCGCTCGAGTTCCTTGATCGCCTGGGCATCGGCCACGCCGAAGGACGCGACCAGGCCGCGCAATTCGCCTTGCAGCGAGGGGGCGATCGGCGCGAGCTCGGGCAGGCCGGCCTGCGACAACTCGATGAGCCATTCGACCTCGACCCGCACGCGGCAGCGCATCAGCGCGCATTCGGACAGATGATCGCGCAGCGCGTCGACCTTGGCACAGTAGCGCCCGTCCAGCGGGGACAGCGCGGTCAACGCGTCGGCGCGGGGCTGCATCGGGGAGGCGGAAAGGGAGTTCATGGGCCGATTGTAGGAAGCCGGCGCGCGTCGCGGCCGGCCATCGGTCCTTCGACAGTCCTAGCCGGCGCGCTCGAGCCGCTCGCGCAGCCCGCGCAGCGCATGCCGCGCGGCGGCCATGCGCACCGCCTGGCGGTCGCCGGGCCAGTGCAGGCCTTGCGCCTGCAACCGCGGGCCCTGCGGGGTGCGCAGGCCCCAGGCGAACCACACCAGGCCGACCGGCTTGTCGGCACTGCCCCCGCCCGGGCCGGCGATCCCGGTGATGGCCAGCGCAGCCTGCACCGGCGCGCGCTCGAGCACCCCGCGGGCCATCGCCAGCGCGACGCTTTCGCTGACGGCTCCGTCCCGCTCTAGCAGATCGGGCGGCACCCCCAGCAGCTCGCGCTTGGCCGCGTTGCTGTAGGTCACCAGCGCGCGCTCGAACCAGCCGCTGGAGCCCGCCAGCGAAGTCACCGCCGCGGCGACCAGGCCGCCGGTGCAGGACTCGGCGCAACCGAACATCCAGCCGCGGCGCGACAGCTCGGCGCCCAGCGACGCGGCGGCCTCCAGCAGGCCCGCCCAGCCGGCATCGCCGTCCGCCGCTTCAGGTGATGAATCGGAATCCATGCAGCCCCAGGTCCCAGACGGTCCACGCGAACAGTGCCAGCGCCAGCGCCAGCAGGGTGAGCAGCGCCGCGACCAGGTCGTCGAGCATGATGCCCAGGCCGCCACCGACCCGGCGGTCGACCCAGCCCACCGGACCGCGCTTGACGGCGTCGAACAGGCGGAACAGCGCGAAGCCCGCCAGCTGCAGCCACCACGGCGCCGCGCCGTGCAGCCCGGTCAGCGGGCGCCAACCCCATTGTGCCAGCCACAGCACCAGCCACATCGCGACGACTTCGTCCCACACCACCGGCGACGGGTCGTGCAGGCCCAGTGCGCGCGCCGCTCGGCCGCAGACCCAGACTCCGCCGACGAAGCCGACGGCCAGCAGCCAGGGCCAGGCCCAGCGCGGCAGCCAGGCCTGCAGCAGCAGGAAGGTCAGCCAACCGAACAGGCTGCCGGCCGTGCCCGGAGCCCGCGGCGACAGCCCGCTGCCGCAGCCCAGCGCGACAAAGGCCCAGGGGCTCGACAGCAGGAAGCGCCAGTCGGCGCGACGCGGCGGATTCATCGCTCGGCGAAGTGGTCGAAGGAGGCATAGTCGGGCGCGAGTTCGCGCCCGGCCGCGTCGTGCAGCAGCACCGCGCGCCCGGCCACGATGTCGCCGATGCGGGCCACGTCCACCCCGGCCTGCGCGGCCGCCCGCAGCACCGCGTCGCGCTGCTGCGCCGGCGCGGTGAACAGCAGTTCGTAGTCGTCTCCGCCGGCGAGCTGGCAGCTGCGCCGGCGCTGCAGCGGCTGCCGCGCCAGCGCGGCGCTGGCCGGCACCGCATCGGCGTCGACCCGCGCTCCGACCCCGCTGGCCCGCAGCACGTGGCCGAGGTCGCCGAGCAGGCCGTCGGACACATCGATCGCAGCGTGCGCGATGCCGCGCAGCGCCAGGCCCAACGCGACCCGCGGCTGCGGTGCGTGCAGCCGCGGCAACACCTGATCGAGCGCCGGCGGCGCCAGCTGCCACTCGCCGCGCAGGTGCCCCAGCGCCAGCCGCGCGTCGCCCGGGGTGCCCGACACCCAGAGTTCGTCGCCGGCGCGCGCCGCGTCGCGGCGCAGCGCCAGCCCGTCGGGCACCAGGCCGAGCACCGTCAGGCACAGGTTGAGCGGGCCGCGGGTGGTGTCGCCGCCGACCAGTTCGATTCCCTGGGCATCGGCCAGGCCCAGCAGCCCCGCGCTGAATTCACCCAGCCAGCGCGGGTCGGCGGCCGGCAGCGCCAGCGCGAGCAGGAAGGCCCGCGGCTGCGCGCCCATCGCCGCCAGGTCGGACAGGTTGACGGCCAGCGCCTTGTGGCCGAGTTGCCGGGGGTCGGCACCGGCGAAGAAATGGCGGCCTTCGACGAGCATGTCGGTCGACACCGCCCATTGCGTTCCGGCCTGCGCCTGCAGCAGCGCGCAGTCGTCGCCGATTCCCAGCACCGCCGCGGTCGCCGGGCGGCGGAAGTAGCGGGCGATCAGGTCGAACTCGCCAAGGTGGTCGGGCATCCGGGTATTGTCGCCGCAGCGAGGTCACGCCGCAGGTGGCCGAGCCTAGAATCCCTCCGGCAGGCCGAGTGCGGCCTGCCAGCCTGGAGGCGCGCCGCGGCCGGCGCGCCCGCACGCGCGCACAGGCGGCGCTTCACGGAGAGTGCGTTCATGTCGAGCCCTGATGCCAAGGCGGCGTTCCGCCGCGCGGCCCTGGAATACCACCAGCATCCGCAGCCGGGAAAGATCAGCGTTTCCCCGACCAAGCAGTTGTCCAACCAGCGCGACCTGGCGCTGGCCTACTCGCCGGGAGTGGCTGCGGCCTGCGAGGAAATCGTCGCCGATCCGGGCCACGCCGCGCTGTACACCGCGCGCAGCAACCTGGTCGGGGTGATCACCAACGGCACCGCGGTGCTCGGACTGGGCGACATCGGGCCGCTGGCGGCCAAGCCGGTCATGGAAGGCAAGGCGGTACTTTTCAAGAAGTTCGCCAACATCGACGTGTTCGACATCGAGATCCGGGAGAAGGACCCCGAGCGCCTGATCGAGATCATCGCCGCCCTCGAGCCGACCTTCGGCGGGATCAATCTCGAGGACATCAAGGCGCCCGAGTGCTTTCGCGTCGAGCGCGAATTGCGCGGCCGCATGCGCATCCCGGTGTTCCACGACGACCAGCATGGCACCGCGATCATCGTCGGCGCCGCGGTGCTCAACGGACTGAAGGTGGTCGGCAAGCGCATCGAGGAGATCAAGCTGGTGTGCTCCGGGGCCGGCGCCGCGGCGCTGGCCTGCCTGCGCCTGCTCGAGCACCTGGGACTGCCGCGCGAGCATGTCTGGGTCAGCGACATCGCAGGAGTGGTCTGGCAGGGGCGCGGCGAGCTGATGGATCCCGACAAGCAGCGCTACGCCCAGGCCACCGACGCGCGCAGCCTGGGGGAGATCATCGACGGCGCCGACCTGTTCCTCGGCCTGTCGGCGGGCGGGGTGCTCAAGCCCGAGATGGTCGCGCGCATGGCGCCGCGGCCGGTGATCCTGGCGCTGGCCAACCCGACCCCGGAAATCCTGCCCGAGGAGATCAAGGCGGTGCGCGACGACGCGGTGATCGCCACCGGGCGCTCCGACTATCCCAACCAGGTCAACAACGTCCTGTGCTTCCCGTACATCTTCCGCGGCGCACTCGACTGCGGGGCCACGACCATCACGACCGAAATGGAAGTGGCTGCGGTGCAGGCGATCGCCGCGCTGGCGCAGATCGAGCAGAGCGACGTGGTCGCAGCCGCCTACGGTGGCAACGCCCCGGGCTTCGGTGCCGACTACCTGATCCCCAAGCCCTTCGACCCGCGGCTGATCCTGCATATCGCACCGGCGGTGGCGGCGGCGGCGGCCGACAGCGGGGTGGCGACGCGTCCGATCGCCGACCTGCAGGCCTACCGCGAACAACTGCAGCAATTCGTCTACCAGTCGGGGGCGATGATGCGCCCGATCTTCAGCATCGCGCGGCATGCCGCGAAAAAGCGCATCGTCTACGCCGAGGGCGAGGACGAGCGGGTGCTGCGCGCGGTGCGGGTGGTGGTCGACGAGGGCTTGGCGCGCCCGATCCTGGTCGGCCGCCCCGCGGTCATCGCGCAGCGCGTCGAGCGGTTCGGCCTGCGGCTGCGCGAAGGCGAGCACTATGAGATCGTGAACACCGACCACGACGAGCGCTACCGCGACTTCTGGCAGACCTACCAGCAGTTGGCGGGCCGCAAGGGCTTGACCCCGTCGTTTGCCAAGATCGAAATGCGACGGCGGCTGACCCTGATTTCCAGCATGATGGTGCACAAGGGCGAGGCGGACGGCCTGATTTGCGGCACCTGGGGCAACACCCATATGCACCTGCATTATCTGGACCAGGTGATCGGGCGGCGTGCCGGGGTGAATACCTATGCGGCGATGAACGGCCTGCTGCTGCCGGGACGGCAGCTGATGCTGGTGGATACCCACGTCAATATCGATCCGAGCGCCGAGCAGCTGGCGGAAATCACCCTGCTGGCAGCCGAGAAACTGCGCAATTTCGGCATCACGCCGAAGGTGGCTCTGCTCTCGCATTCGAATTTCGGTTCGAGCAACGCGCCGAGCGCGGTGAAAATGCGCGAAGCGCTGGAACTGCTGCAGCAGCGCGACCCCGGCCTCGAGGTCGACGGCGAGATGCATGGCGATTGCGCGCTCGACGCCAACCTGCGGCAGAGCCTGCTGCCGCAGACCACGCTGGCCGGCGAGGCCAACCTGCTGGTGTTTCCCAACCTGGATTCGGCCAATATCGCCTACAACCTGCTGAAGACGGCGGCCAGCAACAACGTGGCGATCGGCCCGATCCTGCTCGGCGTGGCGCGTCCGGCGGGCATCCTGACCGCTTCGAGCACGGTGCGGCGGATTGTCAACATGACCGCGCTGACGGTGATGGAGGCCAACGCCCCCGCCACCTGAGTCGCCCCCTGAGTCGCCCCCTGAGCCGGCGCCAGCCGGCCAGCCGCCCTGCAGGCCGTCGCGGATCGTAGTGAGCACTCACTGCGAGGCTCGGTGCTGCACAAAAAACGGGCGCAAATCTTGCTTTTCGCCAGGGTTTCCCATAGCATGAGCTTTTGGCCGTCGGCTTGACGCAGGGGGCGCAAGCGCGGCTACACCGCCGATGACTCCACTGCCGTGCTCAGGCCGCGCGCCCGTCACGAAAACAAGTTCAAACGGGGCTGCGCTGGTGCGAGCACGCCGGCAGCCCGTGGTCCGGCGCTGCGTCTCCCCATCCCGAGGACGGAACCGAATTCGGCAGTCGTGCGCTCGCGCGTCCGCCCTGCCGGTCAGATCGCGGGGATTTCGCCGCGACATCAGGCCCACCCCGGGCAGCCGCGACCGGGGGAATGGACGAGTCGTATGCGGTGGTGCCCAGCGCAGGCCCGGCGTCTGCTATTACACCGATGATCACTACCCAAGTTTCCAGACCATTGCCCGTTGAGGTCGACGAAGGGGTCAACCTCCAAGGAGTGCGGCCGAACATCGTGCAGTCGATTCGCGCCTTCCGGGTCAACGACCTGATGGCCGCGGCGCAGGAGGCGGGCCAGCATTTCCTGTACGCGAATCTGGCGCAGGCCACGACCAAGCAGGAGGTGCTGGAAACCATCGCCCGCAGCTTCCTGTTTCCCAAGCATTACGGAAAGAATTTCGACGCGCTGCGCGATTGCCTGACCGAAATGATTGCCGGGGCGGGCACGCAGCCGGGCTTCGTGATCGTGCTGGAGCAGCTTCCGATGACCCAGCGCTTCGACAAGGAAGCGCGCGAGACCTTGCTCGACGTATTTCGCGATGCCGCCGATTTCTGGTATGAAAAAGGCGTGGAGTTCAGGGTCTTCTATTCTTTTCTGTGACCCGCGCGCCTGCCCGGGAGGCGTTGCGGGGTGATGTGGAACCGGGTTTCCGAGCCAGCCGTGCGGTGCGCCCTGCGCCGTGGTACGGCACCTGGCTGGCGCAGGCCGCCTGAGGTCGGGCGGGCGCGTCATCCGCGCTGCAGCTCCAGCGCCAGCCGCACGTATTCGTCGACGCCGACCTCCTCGGCGCGGCGCTGCAGGTCGAAGCTGCCGGCGTAGCCGCGCTGCTGCAGCCAGGGCCCCAGGCCGTGGCGCAGCAGCTTGCGGCGCTGCGAGAACGCCGCCGCGCCCAGCGCCTGCAGGGTCGCCGCGCGCAGGCCCTGCAAGTGCTGCACCGGCCGCGGCTGCATGCCCACCACCGCCGAGTCGACGCGCGGCGGCGGGGTGAAGGCCTGCGGCGGCACCTGCAGCACCTCCCACATGCGGTAGCGCCATTGCAGCATCACCGACAGCCGGCCGTAGGCGGCGGTCGCCGGCTCGGCGAGCATGCGTTGCACCACTTCCTTCTGCAGCATGAAGTGCTGGTCGATGACCCGGTGCGCGCAGTCGAACAGGTGGAACAGAAGCGGACTGGAGATGTTGTAGGGCAGGTTCCCGAACAGCCGCAGCCCGTCGGCCAGCGCCCCGAAGTCCAGCGCCAGCGCGTCGGCCTCGATCACCCTGAGCGCCGGTGCGGGGTACTCGCGCCAGCGCCGCGCCAGGTCGCGGTCGAGTTCGACCACCGTCAGCGCGCCGGCGCGCCGCAGCACCGGCAGGGTCAGCGCCCCGAGGCCGGGCCCGATTTCCACCAGCGACTGTCCCGGCAGCGGGTCGATCGCATCGACGATGCGCTGGACGACCGACTCGTCGGTGAGGAAGTGCTGGCCGAAGCGCTTGCGCGCGACATGGCCGTCGAGCCGTCGTGCGGCCCCCGGACCGGTGCGCTTCACGAATCGTTGCCGGGGATGCGCACGTAGGTGCGCTCGCGCACCTGCTCGACGAGCTCCGCGAAGGCCTTCGCCTCCTTGCGCTGCAACAGCAGATTGCGCACCACGGCGCGCTCCTGGCCGGGCGCGAGTTCATGCTCGCGGCGGTCGACCAGCCTGAGCAGCACGACCTTGCCGGGAAGAACCAGGGGCTGCGAGACCTCGCCCGGGTTCAGGTTGTTGAGCGCCGCGTCGAGCTCGGAAGGCAGCTGCCCCGGCAGCAGCCAGCCGAGGTCGCCACCCTTGGCCGCGCTGCGCAGGTCCTGGGAGATTTCCTTGGCCTTCGCGGAAAAGCCCACCTCGCCCGCTTCGACCGCCCGCCGCACGCCCTGCAGTTCATGCACCGCCGCCTTGCGCGCCTGCGGGTTGCCGGCGTCGAGCACGATTTCCTGCACCCGCGCCTGCATGGCCCGGGTCGGCAGCGCCGATTCCTGCTGGCGGGACACCAGTTCCAGGATGTGGAAGCCCGCCGGACTGCGGATGATCCCGCTGACCTGGCCGGGCTGCAGGTCGTGCACCGCTTGCACGAACAGCGCGGGCCACTGCGAGGCCTTGCGCTGGCCGAGGTCGCCGCCCTGCAGCGCGTCGGGTCCGGCAGTGAACTCGCGCAGCACGACGTCGAAGCGCCGGCCCTGCTGCAGCGCCGCCGCGGCCTGCTCGATCAGGCTGCGCGCCTGCGCCACCTGGGCGGCGCTGGGATGGTCGGGCAGCGGTGACAGGATCTGCGCCAGGTGCAGCACCGAGTCGGAGGCCAGGCCCGATTGCGCCGCGTGCTGGCGCCGCAGGTAGTCGTCGATCTCCTGCGGGCTGACCTGCACCTTGGCCGCGACATCGCGTTCGCGCAGCCTGGCGATCAGGACTTCGCGCCGGATCTGCGACTCGAAGTCCTTCCAGCCCATGCCCTGGGCGCGCACCTGGGCGCGCAGTTGCGCCAGTTGCAGGTGGTTGTTCGCGGCGATCTGCTTCAGCGCCCGCTGCAGCGTGGCGTCGCCGACCTCGATGCCCGTCTGCTCGGCGAACTCGGCCAGCGCGTATTCGTCGATCATGTCCTTCAGCACATGCTGGCGCAGCTGCGCCAGCGGCGGAACCTGGCCCTGGTCCTGCTGCGCCAGCTGCTTTTGCAGGTCGCGCAACCGCAGCGCCAGGTCGTAGCGGGTGATCACCTGGTCGCCGACGACCGCGGCGATCCCGTCCTGCTCGCCCGACAGCAGGGGTGCCTGCGGCGCTGCCGCGGCGGGCTGGCCGAGCTGCAGGTCCATGCCGCCGACGGCGCCCGGGGATTGCGCCTGTGCCGTGGCCAGGCATGCGCCCAGGGCGGAGATCAGCAGCCATCGCGACAGGAATTTATTCATAGTTGGCGTAGCGGCTCGGAGGGGCCAGCGGTTGATGCACCAGTTGATAACCGGGGATATTTTGCTGCAGCACCCGCAGCGGGTTGTTGCCCAGCCGCGAGAGCCCCGAGAGCTCGAGCTGGAACAGGATCCGGGTGGTCGCGGTCGAGGTGGTCAGCGAGTCGCGCTGCAGCACGATGCGGGCCACCCAGCATCCGCCGTCGTAGACCAGGCCGAACAGGCTGCTGTTCAAGCGTTTGTCGAGCACGCTGTAGTTGGCCTGGCCCACCGAATACCAGCGCCTCGACAGCTTCCACTGCCAGGCCGCGTCGACGTACTTCAGCGGGATCTGCGTCGCCGTGGCGCTTTGCGTCTGGTACGACAGGTCCAGGTTCTTGTAGTCGGCCACTCGCCATCGCGCACCGAAATTGCCCTGCACCAGCTGGTGCAGCCCCTGGTCGTAGTCCACGCCCGCCAGGACATTCCACTGCGAGCTCACCGCCAGCGATCCCAGCAGGAAGGTGTCGGCCAGTCCGCTGGGCAGCGGACTTCCGCTCAGGGTCACCCGCTGCTGGCGCAGCAGCAGGCGCTGCGCCAGCGTGACACTGGCGTACTCGGCTCCGCTGCGCGCGTCCAGCCAGCGGCTGGTGGCGCCCGCGGTCAGGTCGTTGGCGTCGGCGATGCGGTCATTGCCGGAGAACATGTTGCTGGTGTAGATCGTCGCCTGGTTCAGGTCGAGGGGGGCGCTGTCGAAATTGGGCAGGTAGCCCTGCGCCCGGTAAGGGGTATAGACGTAGTACAGCCGCGGCTCCAGGGTCTGCAGCAGGCTGTGCCCGAAGGCCCGGGTAGGGCGCTCGAACACCAGCCCGCTGTCCAGGCTGAAGGTCGGCACCGCGCGATTGGCCGAGGTGCTGCCGTTGGCCATCGGGCTGTCGGTGGTGTAGTGGGTGGCGTTGAACTGCAGCTCGGGGGTGATGAACCCCTGCGGCGCGACCAGCGGAAGGCTGACGCTGGGCACGACGTAGCTGCGATCGCCCGACAGCAGGCCGGCGGCGCTGTTGGTGAAGCGCGCGTTGGCGGCGTCGACCTTCCACTGCAGCCCCGTGTAGTTGCTGCTGCGCCAGCTCCCCAGCAACTGGTGTTGCACGCTGTAGGGCGGCGTCACCGGGGAGGCCGGGGTCTGCAGGGTCTGCCAGGTATTGAAACTGGCCTGCAGCATGCGGTTGGGCCGGCTCCAGGTGATCTCCCCCTGCTGCGGCAGCACGCGGTTGCTGCCGATCACCGGGTCGACGCCGCCGAAGTCCTGCCACCAGTTGTTGTCCGACACCCGTTGCAGGTTCAGGCCGTAGCTGAGGTCGCTGCTCAGCACGCCGTTCTGCTGCAGCACCGCGGCCCAGCGCGAGGCGCCGCCGGCCGCGCTGTCGCTCGGCAGATAGTCGAGATGGGTGCTGCCGGTGTAGTCGGGCTGCAGCCAGCGCACCTCGGCGCTGCCCATCAAGCCGCGGCGCAGCAGCAGCCGCGGGGTCAGCGTGGCGTCGTAATTGGGGGCGATGTTCCAGTAGTACGGCTGCGCCCAGTCGAGGCCGTTGCGGCTGTCCAGCCCGACCGTCGGCGGCAGCAGCCCCGACTTGCGCGCGTCGGTCAGCGGAAAGCTGGCATACGGCAGGGGCACGATGGTCACCCCCTTGAAACGCACCCTGCCGTCGCGTGCGACTCCGGTGTCGGAACCGAAGTCCAGGTCCATGTGGGCGGCCTGCAGCACCCAGTCGACCGGGGAGGCGGTGCAGGTGGTGTAGCTCGCCTGCTCGGCCTGCAGCCGGTTGCGGCTGAGGAAATGCACGGACTTCGCGGTGCCGCCACCGCCGGTGCGGTTGAAGAAATAGTGGACGTCCGGCATCACGCCGTTGTAGGTGTCCAGGTTGAAGCGCAGCGCGGGCCCGCTGAACACATTGCCGTCCTCGACGATGCGCACGCCCCCGCGGGCGTGGACCTCGTTGGTCACCAGGTCCTGGTGCAGCGAATCGGCCTTGAACACCACCGAGTGCCGGCGCAGCTGCACGGCGCCGCTGGCATCGAGCCGGATGTCGGGTTGCAGGCTGATGGTGTCGGCCTGCACGAAGACCGGCTCGAACGGGCGTGCCTGCGGCGGCAGGCGTTCGAGCAGCTGCGGGCTCGCGCGCAAGGACAAGCCGGGCGCCGCCGCCGAGGCGCCCGCCTGCGGGGCGCTTGCCGAGGCGCCTGCCGACGGCGCGGCCGGTGCCGCCGCGGCGTGGCGCCCGAGCGCCAGGCCCAGCGCGAGCAGGGGCCAGCGCGGGCGGAAACGGCGTGGTGCGCGGGTGGGCGACGGCTGGGGAACGGGCACTGGGCAGTGGGGTTCGGGCCGGCGCGCGCAAGCCACCGCACACCTGGCCGGCGGCCACGCTGCGCGGCCTCCTAGAATCGGCGCCGATTATAGGAACCCCCCGCCGGTGCGCGATGCGCGCCGGCCGCCGAGCCGATGAACCCACCCTCTTCCCCGCCATCCGACGCCGACGGCGCCGCCGACGCCGATCCGCGCCGCAGCCTGGTGCGGCAGTGGCTGGCGCAGCGACCCGCAGGCCTCGATGTGCTCCCCGACACCCTGCGGCCGGCTTCCGCCGACGCCAGTTTCCGGCGCTACTTCCGGGTCGACGCGGCCACGCCCGGCGGCACCCTGATCGTCATGGACGCGCCGCCCGGCAAGGAGGACGTAGGGCGCTTCGTCCGCATCGCCGAGTTGCTGCGCGAGGGCGGGCTTTCGGTGCCGCGGGTGCTGGCCGCCGATGTCGACCAGGGCCTGCTGCTGCTCGGCGACCTGGGGCAGACCACCTACCTCGACGCCCTGCTGCGGGCGCGGCAGGCGGGCGAGCACGCGGACTGCGAGCGCTGGATGCGCGACGCGCTGAACGCCCTCGTGCGCCTGCAGGGCCTGCGCGCGCCACTGCCGGCCTACGACCGCCAGCGCCTGCTCGCCGAGATGGAGCTGTTCCCCCAGTGGTACGTGCGGCGGCACCTGGGCGCGGAGCTGGCCGCGGCCGAGAGCCAGGGCCTGCAGCAGGTGTTCGAGGCCCTGCTCGGATGCGCGCTGGCCCAGCCGGTGGTGTGGGTGCACCGCGATTACCACAGCCGCAACCTGATGCTGCTGCAGCCCGGGCAGGAACTGGGCAACCCCGGCATCCTGGACTTCCAGGACGCGGTGCTGGGCCCGATCACCTACGACCTGGTGTCGCTGCTGCGCGACGCCTACATCGCCTGGCCCGAGGAGCAGCAGATCGACTGGGCGGTGCGCTACTGGGAGGCGGCGCGCGGCGCCCGGCTGCCGGTGGATGCCGACTTCGGCCGGTTCTACCGGGATTTCGAGTTCATGGGGCTGCAGCGCCAGCTCAAGGTGCTGGGGATCTTCGCCCGGCTGCACCATCGCGACGGCAAGGCGCAGTACCTCGGCGACCTGCCGCAGGTGCTGGCCTACGCCAGCGCGGTGGCCGCGCGCTACCGCGAGTTCGCGCCGTTGCGCCGGCTGCTCGAGCGGCTGCAGGGGGTGCAGGTGCGCCACGGCTACACCTTCTGACCCGCATGCGCGCACTCATCCTCGCCGCCGGCCGCGGCCAGCGCATGCGCCCGCTGACCGACACCCTGCCCAAGCCCCTGCTGGAGTTGGCGGGCAAGCCGCTGATCGTCTGGCAGATCGAGCGGCTGGCGCGAGCCGGCGTGCGCGACCTGGTGGTCAACCTGGGCTGGCTGGGCCCGCGCATCGCCGAGGCGCTGGGCGACGGCGCGCGCTGGGGCGTGCGCATCCGCTACTCGCCCGAGCCCGAGCAGCCCTGGGAGACCGGCGGCGCGGTGGCCACCGCGCTGCCGCTGCTGGGCGGCGCGCAGGGCGCGCCCTTCGCGGTGCTCAGCGCCGACATCCATACCGAATACGACTATGCGCGCCTGGCGGCCGCGCAGGCGCGCATCGCCGCCGACCCGCGCGCGACCAGCGCCCACTTCGTGCTGGTCGACAACCCGCCCCACCACCCGCGGGGCGACATGGCGCTGGACGCCCAGGGCCGCGTGCGGCGTGCCGGCCGGCTGCTGAACTACGGCAATATCGCGGTGTTCCACGCCGGGCTGTTCGCCGATCGTCCGGCGCGCCAGCCGTGGAAGCTGTTTCCCTGGATGTACGCCGAGGTCGACGCCGGCCGGGTCAGCGGCGAACACTGGCGCGGAGCCTGGTTCAACCTGGGGACGCCGGAGCAGCTGGCCGAACTCGACCGCCGGCTCAGGCCTGGCGGGGCGCCCGAGCGGCCGACACCGCCGCGGGGGTAAGCTGCGGGGGTCGTCCGTCGTTGCCGCCCCAGGGCCCTCCCGCATGTCCACTGTCGCCGCGCCGTCCCCCGCGCTGTCTCCCGAAGCCCCCGACCCCCGACTGCTGCGCCAGTGCGCGATGCGACGCGCCGAACTGGCGCGGCGCATCGCCGATTGCGGCGGCGGAGTGGCGCTGGTGCCGACCGCTCCCGAGCGCATGCGCAACCGCGATGCCGATTACCCATACCGGCACGATAGTTATTTCTACTACCTCAGCGGCTTCACCGAACCGCAAAGCCTGATGCTGCTGGTGGTCGAGCCCGACGCGAGCCATCGCAGCATCCTGTTCTGCCGCCCGCGGGACGCCGAACGGGAGATCTGGGACGGCCTGCGCTTCGGTCCCGACGCCGCGCGCGAGGCCTTCGGCTTCGACGCCGCGTTCGCGATCGACCAGATCGACTCCGCGCTGCCTGCGCTGCTGAGCGACCGCGCCGCGCTGTGGTGGCCCTTCGGAGTGCACGAAGGGCTGGAATCGCGGGTGCAGGGCTGGCTGCAGGCGGTGCGCGCGCAGGCGCGCGCCGGTCACCGCACGCCGTCGGTGCAGTACGACCTGTGCGTGCCGCTGGACGACATGCGGCTGTTCAAGGACGAATACGAGCTGCAGGTGATGCGCTGCGCGGCGGCGATTTCCTGCGACGCCCACCGACGGGTGATGCGCGCGGCCGGATCCGGCGCGGCCGCCGACCTGCGCGAATACCATCTCGAGGCCGAACTGCTGCATGCCTTCCGCCGCGCCGGCGCGCAGTCGCCGGCCTACGGCAGCATCGTCGCCGCCGGCGCGAATGCCTGCATCCTGCACTACCGCGCCGGCAACGCCGTGCTGCGCCCGGGCAGCCTGTGCCTGGTCGACGCCGGCTGCGAGCTCGACGGCTACGCCAGCGACATCACGCGCACCTTCCCGGTCGGCGGGCGCTTCGGCGGCGCGCAGCGCGAGTTGTACGAAATCGTGCTGCAGGCTCAGCGCGAGGCGATCGCCGCCAGCCGCGCCGGAGCGCGTTTCACCGACCCCCACGAGGCCGCGCTGCGGGTGCTGGCGCAGGGCCTGCTGGACTGCGGGCTGATCCCCCGCGATGTCGCCGGCGACGTCGATGGCGTGCTGCAGACCGGGGCCTACCGGCGCTTCTACATGCATCGCACCAGCCACTGGCTGGGCATGGACGTGCATGACTGCGGGGACTATGCGGAGGCGGGCGAGCCGCCGCGGCAGCTACCCGGCGGCGCCCGCCAACCGGCCGCGCGCATCCTGCGCGAATCGATGGTGCTGACCATCGAGCCCGGGCTGTACGTGCGCGCCGCCGACGATCTGCCGCCCGCCTTCCACGACATCGGCATCCGCATCGAGGACGACGTGGTGGTGCGCGCGCTGGGCGAATGCGAAGTGCTGACCGCCGCGGCACCGAAGGGCGTGGCCGAGATCGAGCAGGTGATGCATGGCTGAGCGCTGTGCCCGGCGGCAGCCGGCGGAGCCGTCCGCGCCGCTGCGCATCGCGGTGGTCGGTGCCGGCCCGGTCGGACTGAGCCTGGCGCTGCAGTTGCGCCAGCTCGGCAGCGACGCCCGGCTGCTGGTGTACGACGCCCAACCCGACGCCGCGGCCGCGCTGGCCGACCCGCGGGTGCTGGCCTTGTCCGAAGGCAGCCGCCAGCTGCTGGATTCGCTGGCCGCGTGGCCGCGCGCCGCCGCGACCGCGATACGCCGCATCCACGTGTCGCAGCATGCGCAAGGGCTGGCCAGCCTGCCGCGGGTGACCCTGGACGCCGCGCAGGCGGCGTTGCCCGCGCTGGGCTACACGGTGCGCTACGGCGAACTGCTGGGAGCGCTGCAGGCAGCCGCAGCGGCCGCCGGGATCGAGGTGGCCTACGGCCACGCGGTGCAGGTGCGGCCGCAGCCCGGCGGCGTGCTGCTGCTCGACGCGCGGGGCACGCCGCTGGAGCAGCCGCCGTGCGACCTGGCCGTGCTGGCCGAGGGGGGTGCCTTCCACAACCAGCCGCGGCGCGACCTGCACCATGACTACCGGCAGACCGCGCTGATCGGCCGCTTGCGCTGCGAGCACCCGCACGACGGCCTGGCGGTCGAGCGCTTCACCGAGCACGGTCCGCTGGCGCTGCTGCCCCAGGGCGCCGACTACGCGCTGGTGTGGTGCGTGGCCGAGCGCCAGGCGCAGGACCTGCTGCGGCTCGATCCACCGGCCCAGCTGCGCGCGCTGCAGGCGCTGCTGCCGGCAGTCTGCGGCCGCGCCGTCGAACTGCGGCTGGCCGCCAGCTATCCGCTGGGGCTCAACGCCCGGCTGCGTGCCCGCGAGGGCCGCGTCGTGCAACTGGGCAATGCCGCGCAGACCCTGCACCCGGTCGCCGGGCAGGGCCTGAACCTGGGACTGCGCGACAGCGCGGTGCTGGCGCGCGCGCTGCTGGGGGTCCCGGCGGCGCGGCTGGATGGCGCGCTGCGCCGCCACGACCTGGCGCGCCTGCCCGATCGCGCCGCGCTGCTCGGGCTGACCGACCTGCTGGCGCGGGGCTTCACCTGGAGCCAGCCCGGCATGCCGATGCTGCGTGCCGGCGCGCTGGCCCTGCTCGCCGGCGCCCGGCCGCTGCGCGACGCGCTGCAGCGGCGCATGGTGTTCGGCTGGCGGATGTAGCTGGGCCACCAGTCGGCCGCCGCCACGGGTGGTCATGCATCCTACCCCGTGGTGCTGGTTGCTCGTGGAGAGTGCGGCCGTCCTGGCGTGGCTGCCGTGTGAGGTGGCCGACGCCCATTACCTGACTGTTGACCCGATACGGCGGGCGTCCTCCGGGGGCGCGGTTCGCGTCGCAACGAATTCGTGCCCGGCTTCAACCGTTTTGATAGAAGTCGGTATTTGTCTCGTGGCAATGGAGTCCCTTTGAGATCTATGTCGTCCGGTCTCTTAAAATTCCATGGCGGTAATATGCGGGTTGCGCTGCCTTCCTGCCATGGAGATCATCGATGCCGGCCATTCGGTTCAATATCCGACGGCTTTCCGTGAACAGATTCGGCGTAAATGCCCTTGCCAGTCGTCTTGCTGCTGCCTGCATTTTCCTGCCGCTGCTCGGTGTTGAAGCCAAGGCGCACATCACGCTGGATGGCTTTCACGTTTTCAGTCGCTCTTGTGGACCCGGGTGGGCGCTCGGCGCCAGGGAAACGATTACCTGGCCTCCTGCGTTTCACCGCGACTGGTTTTGGACTGTTTCCCATCATTATGTTTTGAGAAATGACGGGCGCTACTACTACCTCCATTCGATAAACACCCATGACAAGAGTCCTTCGACTGGAGGCTGGGAATACACCTGGAGGTCATATGCAGGACACAATGAAAGCACCGTCTACTATGTGCAGGGCGACCATTACCGCATGGTAAACAGGCAGGCCGTCGTTTTTTGGAAATCGGACGCTCACGACTGCAAGCCCGGGGAGTTGTGATGCGGTAGCCCGTCGTCGTCGTGCGAGGAGCGGTTATGACAAGCCATACCATTTCGGCCATCTCCGCGTTGGCAGTGGCCTGCCTGGGGCTCGCGGCTGCGGCCCACGCGCTGGACGCCGGGGGCGCGCGCTTCCGGGGTGGCGTGGCGCCTGCCGCGCCCTGCTGGGCGATCCGGGCAGATCCTCGGGCCGCAACCGCGCCGGGTGACGATCCACCGCCGATCCTGGTACCGGCCCCGGTGGATCGTGCGCCCGAGCATGCCACGATGGCTTTTACCCCGACGCCCGAGATGCTCGCAGCGCCGCCGGCGCCGGGGGGGCGCGCTGCTGCTCAAGCGCCTGTCCTTCGTCAGCATCCGCGACCTCCCGGAGACGATGCGGCGGATCATCGAACCGGTGCTGTCCGGTGGGGGACCCGCGCGCGTCGAGGTTGACGAGCTGGATGCGGGTTGGCCGAGGGACACCAGCGAACTGCTGGCGCCCGCGGCTCGCGCGGCCGGCCACGGCCGGCAGCAGGTGCTGCCTCGTGAGCTCGGCGCAAGCGGGTTTGCCGCTTTGCAGTTTCTCGGCTATGCCGCTGATGAAGCTGCGCGTGGTGATGTGGTGACCAGCGTCGAGCGCTATTTTCGGCGGGAGGACGGGGTCGTCGTCGTCCTCCGCGAATGGAACTACGCTTGCGGCGCGGCAGCCATTTTTGTCATTCGTGAAATGTTGAACGCCAAGGTCGGCAGCCACCCCGGGGTACTTTCGGTCGAAACCTCTCCAAGTGGGCGCGTGCGCAGCTCGCTCACCTGGCAGGACAGTCATACCGAGTACCGCATCACCGTGCTGGACGACGTGGATCGCGAGCCAGCCGGCGCGCGGCGCTACGGCCGCGAGTGGCTGCTGGGTCTGGCGGAAAGCCTGGGTACCTGACGCGGGGCCCGGCCCCTGTCGGCAGGTCGTTTCAGGGTTGCTCCGCTGGCCACCCGGTCCACGGCGGCGCCAGGTCGTGCTCGACGCCGAACTGCTCGAGCACCCGGCCCAGCGTGTGGTCGATCATTTCGTCGATCGATCGCGGGCGCAGGTACAGCGCCGGCAGCGGCGGCATGACCACCCCTCCCATCTGGGTCACCAGGGTCATGTTGCGCAGGTGGGCCAGGTTCAGCGGGGTCTCGCGGGCCAGCAGGACCAGCTTGCGGCGCTCCTTCAGGCACACGTCGGCAGCGCGTGCCAGCAGGTTGTCCGACAGCCCGTGGGCGATCGCCGCCAGGGTCTTCATCGAGCACGGGGCCACCACCATGCCCAGCGTCGCGAAGGAGCCGCTGGCGATGCTCGCGGCGACGTCGCCGATCGGGTGCACCTGGTCGGCCAGCGCCTCGACCTCGCGCCGCGCGCGGCCGGTCTCGGCGCGGATGCTCAGCCAGCCCGCCGGGCTGACCACCAGGTGGGTCTGCGCGCCGCCCAGGCGGCGCAACTGCTCGAGCAGCCGCACGCCATAGGCCGCACCGGTGGCGCCGGTGATGCCGACGATCAGCCGCGGCGGGTTCGACACCGCAGTGCGCCCGGCCAAACGCGCGCTCGCGTCAGCGCGGCTGGCCGAGCAGCCCGGCGAGTTCGCCGTTCTGGTACATCTCGGTCATGATGTCGGAGCCGCCGACGAATTCGCCCCGCACGTACAGCTGGGGGATGGTCGGCCAGTCGGCGTATTCCTTCACCGCCTGGCGGACTTCGTCGTCCTCCAGCACGTTGACCGTGGCGTAGTCGGCCACCCCGCAGGCCTTGAGGATCTGCACCGCGCGGCCCGAAAAGCCGCATTGCGGGAACTGGGGCGTGCCTTTCATGAACAGCACCACCTCGTTGGACTTGACGAGCTGGTCAATGCGTTGCAGGGCGTCGGACATCGGGGCCTCGGAATCGGTACGTTCGATACCCCGATTGTAGGAAAGCCCCAGCGTTCGCGCCTGCGACGGGTCAATGCCGCGCGTCGCCGGGGGGCGGGCGGCGCGCCGCGCTCACGCGCTGGATCCCGGCCAGGTCGCGCAGGCTGTGCACCTCGGACAGCCCGGCCCGGCGCAGCAGGCCGCGCACCGCGGCGGCCTGGTCCCAGCCGTGCTCCAGCGCCAGCCAGCCGCCGGCGCGCAGCCGCGGTGCAGCCTGGGCGATCAGTTCGCGGATTTCCCCCAGTCCGTCCGCGTCGGCGCGTCGACCGACCAGCGCCAGCGTCGGCTCGTAGCGCAAGGCCCGCAGGTGCGGGTCGGCCGCCGCGACATACGGCGGGTTGGCCAGCAGCAGGTCGAAGGGTCCGGCCGCGGCCGGCAGCGCCTGCAGCCAGTCGCCCTGATGCCAGTGCAGCGCGCCGCCCGGGCGCTGACGCGGCAGCAGGCGGCGGGCGTTGGCCCTGGCCTGCCGCAGCGCCTGCGCGCTGAGGTCGCTGGCATGCACCCGCGCCTGCGGGCGCTGCAGCGCCAGCGCGATCGCGACGGCTCCGCTGCCGGTGCCCAGGTCCAGCACCTCGGCGCTGCCCGGGGGGGCCAGGCGGCGCAAGGCGAACTCCACCAGTAATTCGGTCTCTGGCCGAGGCACCAGGACTTGCGGCCCAACCTGCAGCCGCAGCCCGAAGAATTCGCGCCAACCGACGACATAGGCCAGCGGCTCGCCGCCGCGGACCCGGGCCGCGGCCCGCTCCAGCCGGGCCAGGGTGCGCGGCGCCAGCGCAGCCTCGGGATGGGCCAGCAGCGCGGCATGCGACACCCCGGCGAACTCGCGCAGCAGCGCCAGCGCGTCGGAGCGCGCCAGGCCGCTGGCGCGCAGCCAGTCCTGCAGGCTCGGTGGCGGCACGACGTCCGGGCGGCCGGATACCGGGTGCGTCATGCCAGCGCCGCCAGCTGCTCGGCCTGATGCTCGGCGTGCAACGCGTCGAGCAGTTCGTCGAGATCGCCGCCGAGCAGCGAATCGATCTTGTACAGCGTCAGGTTGATGCGGTGGTCGGTGACCCGGCCCTGCGGAACGTTGTAGGTGCGGATGCGGTCGGAGCGATCGCCGCTGCCCACCAGGCTCCTGCGCTGCGCCGCCTCGCGTTCGTGCGCCTGCTGGCGCCGGCGCTGCTCCAGGCGCGCCGCCAGGACCTCCAGCGCGCGCGCCTTGTTGCGGTGCTGCGAGCGGTCGTCCTGGCATTCCACCACCAGCCCGGTGGGCAGGTGGGTG
>JAKBBQ010000294.1 GCA_021808405.1 Pseudomonadota bacterium
GTGCTGTGGCTGGCCGGCGGCGCCGCGCAGGCCCAGGTGCCGCGCGGCAACCCCGGCGGCCCGCACTGGCAGCAGCGGCTGCAGCGCTGGGACAACCTGCCGCGGCAGCGCCGCCAGGCTATCCTGCGCGAGCAGCAGCGCTACCGCAGGCTGTCGCCGCGCGAACAGCAACGGCTGTTCGAGCAGTACCGCAGGCGCCGCCGCTGAGCCGGCGGCGCGGCGCGCTCATTGCGGCCCGCGCACGCAGTCGATGTAGTAGCGGGTGCGCCCGCCGTCGTCGGCCTCTTCGATCAGGCCGTGGATGTCGGTCGCGAAACCCGGGAAGCGGCGGTTGAAATCGCGGGCGAACTGCAGGTAGCGCACGATCTTCGAATTGAAGCGCTCGCCCGGGATGAGCAGCGGGATGCCCGGCGGGTAGGGGGTCAGCAGCGCGGTGGTGATGCGCCCCTCGAGCTGGTCGATTTCCACGCGCTCGGTGTCGCGGTGGGCCATGCGCGAATACGCCTCGGCCGGGGTCATCGCCGGCTGCAGGTTCGACAGGTACATCTCGGTGGTCAGCCGCGCCACGTCGCTGGCCTCGTAGGCCGAGTGGATGCGCTGGCACAGGTCGCGCAGCCCCACCCTTTCGTAGGCCGGATGCTGGGCGATGAACTCCGGCAGGATGCGCCACAACGGCTGGTTGCGGTCGTAGTCGTCCTTGAACTGCTGCAAGGCGGTCAGCAGGGTGTTCCAGCGGCCCTTGGTGATGCCGATGGTGAACATGATGAAAAAGCTGTAGAGCCCGGTCTTCTCGACGATCACCCCGTGCTCGGCGAGGTAGCGGGTGACCACCGCGGCCGGGATTCCGGTGGGCGCGAACTGGCCCTGCAGGTCCAGCCCCGGGGTGATCACCGTCGCCTTGATCGGGTCGAGCAGGTTGAAGCCCGGAGCCAGGTCGCCGAAGCCGTGCCAGTCCTGGCCGCTGCCCAGCAGCCAGTCCTCGCGCGCGCCGATTCCCTCGGGCGCGAGCTCCTGCTGCGGCCCCCACACCGTGAACCACCAGTCGTGGCCGAATTCCTCGGCGACCTTGCGCATCGCGCGGCGGAAGTTCAGCGCCTCGACGATGCTCTCCTCGACCAGCGCGGTGCCCCCGGGAGGCTCCATCATCGCCGCCGCGACATCGCAGGACGCGATGATCGCGTACTGCGGCGAGGTCGACGAATGCATCAGGTAGGCCTCGTTGAAGCGCGGGCGGTCGAGGCTGCGCGTCTGCGAGTCCTGCACCAGGATCTGCGAGGCCTGGCTGAGTCCGGCCAGCAGCTTGTGGGTCGACTGGGTCGAGAACACCATGGCCTCGCGGGTGCGCGGCCGCCCCTCGCCGATGGCGTGCATGCCGGCGTAGAAGGGGTGGAAGGTGGCGTGGGGCAGCCACGCCTCGTCGAAATGCAGGGTGTCGATGTAGCCGTCGAGCATCTGCTTGATGGTGTCGACGTTGTACAGCACCCCGTCGTAGGTCGACTGGGTGATGGTCAGCACCCGCGGCTGGACCTTGCCGGCCAGGTGGGCGGTCAGCGGGTTGGCGGCGATCTTGCGCTCGATGTTCTCGGGAAGGAACTCCTCGCGGGCGATCGGGCCGATGATTCCGTAGTGGTTGCGGGTCGGCGTCAGGAACACCGGCAGCGCGCCGGTCATGATGATGGCGTGCAGCACGCTCTTGTGGCAGTTGCGGTCGACCACCACCACGTCGCCGGGGGCGACCGTCGAATGCCAGACCATCTTGTTCGAGGTCGACGTTCCGTTGGTGACGAAGAACAGGTGGTCGGCGTGGAAGATCCGCGCCGCGTTGCGCTCGGAGGCGGCGACCGGCCCGGTGTGGTCGAGCAGCTGGCCGAGTTCGTCGACCGCGTTGCACACGTCGGCGCGCAACAGGTTCTCGCCGAAGAACTGGTGGAACATCTGGCCGACCGGGCTCTTCAGGAACGCCACCCCTCCCGAATGCCCAGGGCAGTGCCAGGAGTACGAGCCGTCGGCCGCGTAGCCGACCAGCGCGCGGAAGAACGGCGGCGCCAGCGAGTCCAGGTAGGCCTTGGCCTCGCGGATGATGTGGCGGGCGACGAACTCCGGCGTGTCCTCGAACATGTGGATGAAGCCGTGGAGTTCCCTGAGGATGTCGTTGGGGATGTGGCGCGAGGTGCGGGTCTCGCCGTACAGGTAGATCGGGATCTCCGCGTTGCGGAAGCGGATCTCGCCGATGAACCGGCGCAGCGTCTCGACCACCGGGGCCTCCTCGCCCGCCGCGACGCTGGCGAATTCCTCGTCGTCGATCGACAGGATGAACGCGCTGGCGCGCGACTGCTGCTGGGCGAAGCTGGAGAGATCGCCGAAACTGGTCACCCCCAGCACCTGGCTGCCCTCGGCCTCGATGGCCGCGGCCAGCGCGCGGATTCCCAGCCCCGAGTTGTTCTCGGAGCGGAAGTCCTCGTCGATGATGACAATCGGAAAGCTGAATCGCATGGTCTTGCGCCACCCGGCCACGGCCCGCCACCGGGCGTTGCGCGAAGTGTAGAGCAGCGACGCCGCTCCGGCACCCAGCCGCCCGGCCGCGCGGCACCGCTTTGCTGGCTTGGGTCAACGCCGCGCGGCGCGCGGCGCGCAAGACAGCCTTTCGTCCTTATGATCGGGGCATCGCGACTTGCCGGACCCGCCGCATGCTCCATACCCCGTTGCAATGGTGGATCGCCGCCGCGGTGCTGGTCGCCCTCGAGCTGGGCAGCGGCAGCTTCTACCTGTTGATGCTGGCGGTCGGCGCTGCCGCCGGCGCGCTGGCCGCGCACCTCGGGCTCGACTCCGCGCTGCAGTGGAGCGTGGCCGCGGTGCTGGCCATCGCGCTGGTGGGTGCGCTGTACCTGCAGCGCCGGCGCAGGCCGCGGCGCAGCACCCAGACCAACCGCGACCTGAACCTGGACATCGGCTCGGTGCTCGAAGTCGCGCGCTGGGACGCGGCGACCTCGACCCGGGTGCGCTGGCGCGGCACCGAATGGCAGGCCCGGCTGGGCCACGGCCGCGCGCTGCCGGGGCGTTTCCGCATCGCCGCGGTCGACGCCAACACCCTGGTGCTCGACGAAGTCGATTCCCAACCCCCGGCCCACCCGTAGCCGGCGCAACCTGGAGCCCGTGATGGAACTCGCCCTCATCCTTGCCGTGATCGCCGTGATCATCATCGTGCGCGGGGTCAAGGTGGTGCCCCAGCAGCACGCCTGGGTGGTCGAGCGCCTGGGCAAGTACGACCGCACGCTGGCCCCGGGGCTGAGCCTCATCGTGCCGCTGATCGAGCGCGTGGCCTACCGCCACATGCTCAAGGAGGTGCCGATGGACATTGCCAGCCAGGTGTGCATCACCCGCGACAACACCCAGCTGACCGTCGACGGCATCCTGTACTTCCAGGTCACCGACCCGATGCGCGCCAGCTACGGCTCGTCGAACTACGTGGTGGCGATCTCCCAGCTGGCGCAGACCACGCTGCGCTCGGTGATCGGCAGGCTGGAGCTGGACAAGACCTTCGAGGAGCGCGACTTCATCAACCACAGCGTCGTCTCGGCGCTGGACGAGGCGGCGACCAACTGGGGGGTCAAGGTGCTGCGCTACGAGATCAAGGACCTCACCCCGCCCGCCGAGATCCTGCACGCCATGCAGAGGCAGATCACCGCCGAGCGCGAAAAGCGCGCGGTGATCGCGACCTCCGAAGGCACCCGCCAGCAGCAGATCAACCAGGCCGAGGGCGAGCGCCAGGCGGCGATCGAGCGCTCCGAGGGCGAACGCCAGGCGGCGATCAACCGCGCGCAGGGCGAGGCCGCCGCGATCGAGGCGGTGGCCGCCGCCACCGCGAAGGCCATCGAGCTGGTCGCCGACGCGGTGGGCAAGCCCGGCGGCGCCGAGGCGGTGCAGCTCAAGGTCGCGCAGCAGGCGCTGCAGGCCTACGCCCAGCTCGCACAGAAGAGCACCACGCTGGTCGTCCCCAACGACCTCGGCCAGGCGGCCGGGCTGGTCGCGTCGGCCATGGCGGTCTGGAAGGCCGGACCGAAGCCCGGGCCGGCCGCGGCCACCCCGCGCTGAACCCGCCGCGCCGCGGCGGCCGGCGCGACCCGGCCCGGCCGCTGCGCGGC
>JAKBBQ010000033.1 GCA_021808405.1 Pseudomonadota bacterium
GCAGGTCCAGCCCGTAGGCGCCGAGGAAGCGGTCCAGTCCGAGCAGGCGCGTGACCACGCCCAGCACCACCAGCACCGCCAGGTTGGTGGCGAGGAACAGCACGATGCGTTTCATCGTCGGTCTCCGGTGGAAGACACCCATCGCGCCCAGCGGGCGGCCGGGCTCAGGACGCGGGCTGGATGCCGGCGAGCAGCCAGGCGGTGCCGCGGTCGCGTGGCCGGGTGAAATGCCAGACTTCGTCGAAGGACTCGGGGGCACCGGCGCGCGGCCCCTCGCGCAGCAGGCCGGAGAAGCGCACGCTGGCCAGCTCGCCCAGAGGGTGCTCGACGTGTTCGAGCATATGGGCGTGCAGGCTCATCACCTCGGTGGACTGCTCGTCGTCACCGAGGCGGATCAAGTCGCGGTGGAATTGTTCGAACAGATCGGGCGTGGTGGAGTCGCGCAGGGTGGCGAGGTCGCCGCTGTCGTGCGCCTGCTGCAGGCGCAGGAACAGCTCGCGCGCGGAGGCGACGAAAGCCTGGTCGTCGAAGCCGCCGCCGGCAGTCGCCGGGGCAGCGTGCGGCCGCGCGGCGCCCGCCGACGGCCAGCGCGGGCCGAGCACCGACGTGCCGCGCGCCCGGTTGCCGGGGACCAGCGTGCGCAACAGCGCGTAGCCGCCGAGCGCGAGCAGCAGCACCATCAGCCACGAGCCCCATGCCGGAGCCAGGCCCAGGTGGGACAGCAGCGCGCCCAGGCCGAGCCCGGCGGCCAGTCCGGCCAGGGGGGCCAGCCAGCGGCCGGCCTGCGGCGTCGCCGCGGTCGCGCCGGGGGCGCGCGGGCTGCCGGCGGACTGGGCCTGCGGACCCGCTTGTGGAGCCGCTTGTGGACCCGCTTGGCGCTGGGCGCCGGCCGCCGCCGGACCGACCGGCGCGTTGCGGGTGGGGTGCGGCCGGTACAGGCCGCTGGCGCGCCCGCCGCCCAGCCGGGCGGCCGAGACGTCGAAGGCCGACAGAAGCAGGCCGGCCGCCACTGCGACGGCGACCAGGCGCGCGGCGGCGCGGGCGCGGCGCCGGGGTTCGGAAGGGCGGGTTTCGGCAGGCATGGAATCGGCTCCGTGGGCAGGCGTCGCAGCGCGGCGTCGCACCCGGTCTTGCGCTGGGCTGTAACAAATGGACACGTTCGCAGTATACCGATCTCCACCTGGAAATGGCTTCGAAATCGTCTACATTTAAGGAAGGTTTCTTTCGGAAAAAACGAAGGCTTCGCGTTCCTCGAAGGTTTCGCGTTCCCTTTTCCTTGCCGGGGCTCGGGGATGGGCTGCCGAAGACGGAGATCGACCCATGGCGGCGTACAAGCTGCGGCATCTGCAGTATTTCTGGGTGGTGGCCAGCGAGGGCAGCATGAGCGCCGCGGCGCGGCGCCTGGGGGTCGCCGTGCAGACGGTCAGCGCCCAGGTGCGCGACCTCGAGCGCGACCTGGGCTTCACCCTGCTGCGCGTGCGGGCGCGCGGCGTGGAGCTGACCCCCGCCGGGCGCGCGGCGCTGGAGCTGGCCGAGCCGATGTTCCAGCTGGCCGAGCGCCTGCCCCAGGCCGTCGCGCAGGCGGCGGCGGGCGAGGGCGCGGTGCTGCGCGTGGGCATCGCCGACAGCCTGCCCAAGCTGGTGGTGCAGCAGCTGCTGCGGCCGGTGTGCGAAGGCGCCGCGCTGCGCCTGGTCGGGCTGGAGGGAGAATTCGACGACCTGCTGGCCGAATTGGCGCTGCACAGGCTGGACATCGTGCTGGGCGATCGCGCGGCGCCGATCCAGCCCAGCCTGAGGCTGCACAGCCGGCTGCTCGGCAGCGCCCGGGTGGCCTGGTTCGCCCAGGCCGAGCTGGCGCGGCGGGTCGAGGGCGTGGCCTTCCCCGATCTGCTGGGTCGCCTGCCGCTGCTGATGCCCACCCCGCATGCGGCGTTGCGCGCACGGCTGGACGACTGGCTGCTGCGCCACGACATCCATCCCCAGGTGGTCGGGGAGTTCGAGGACAGCGCGTTGCTGGCGAGCTTCGGGCAGTCGGGGATGGGCGCCTTCGCGGCGCCGGACTGGTCCGCGCCGCAGTTGCTGCGCGACGGCGCGCTCGTGCGACTGGGCGCGAGCGCCGACGTCAGCGAAAGCTTCTACGCCATCTCCGCCCGCAGGCGAATCGAGCATCCGGCCGTGCAGAGGCTGCTGGCCGCGGCGGTCGAAGTCCAGGCAGCCGCCGGCCGTTCCGGCGGCCCGGTGGCTGCGCCTTGATTCAGCGCGAGGTTGCGCGCCGGCGGAGCCGGCGCGCAACCGCCTTGCGCCCTTCCTCGACCCACAGCACGCAACTGGCCGCGGCGACGAGGCCCAGCAGGTGGTGCGGCGGCAGCGCCACCGTGTGGAACAGCCGGCTCAGCGCGGGCAGGTACAGCACCGCGGCCTGCAGCGCCAGGCTCAGCGCGAAGCCCCCGGCCAGCCAGTGATTGCGCAGCCATCCCAGGCGCAGCGCCGAGGCGGTGGCCGACTGGCAGTTCAGCACGTTGAACCACTGGCACACGGCCAGCAGCGTGAAGGTCTCGGTGCGCACCACCTCGTAGGGCACTCCCGAGGCCTGGCGCCAGGCGAACCACCCGAACGTCACGGCCACCGCCACCGGCGCGAGCAGCGCGATGCGCGCCAGCATCGAACGGTCGAGCAGCGGCTGCTCGCGCGGCACCGGGGGGCGCGTCATCTCGTCGCCGTCGGGCGGATCCATCACCAGGTTCACCGTCAGCGTGCTCTCGGTGACGATGTTGATCCACAGGATCTGCACCGCCGCCAGCGGCAGGGGAAAGCCGGCGAGCAGCGCCAGCAGCAGCACCAGCACCTCGTCGATCGAGGTGACGAACAGGAACAGGATGACCTTCTTCAGGTTGGCGTAGACGACGCGCCCCTGTTCGACCGCGCCGACGATGGTCGCGAAATCATCGTCGGTGATGACGATCTTCGCTGCGCTCTTGGCGACCTCGGTGCCGGTGATTCCCATCGCCACGCCGACGTCGGCGCGCGCCAGCGCGGGTGCGTCGTTGACCCCGTCTCCGGTCATCGCGACGACTTCGCCGCGCGACTGCAGCGCCTCGACGATGCGCAGCTTCTGCGCCGGATGCACGCGCGCGAACACGGCGATGCGCGGCAGTTCGTCGAGCAGCTCGGCTTCGTTCAGTCGCTCGAGCTCGGCGCCGTCGAGGCCTTCGTCCTGCGCTCCGGCGATTCCCAGCTCGCGCGCGATCGCCAGCCCCGTGAGCTTGTGGTCGCCGGTGATCATCAGCGGGCGGATTCCGGCGGCGCGGCAGGCGGCCACCGCGACGCGGGCCTCGTCGCGCGGCGGGTCGATCTGGCCGATCAGGCCGAGCAGGCGCACGCGCCCGGCCAGCGCGTCGAATCCGCCCTGCAAGGCCGGCTCGTCGCCAGGCCCAGGCGCCGACGCCGCCACCGCCAGCACGCGCAGCGCGCGCTGCGCCATCGCGTCGGCCGCGGCGCGCGCGGCCTGCAGCGTCGAGGCATCGTCGGCCGTGCAAAGCCGCAGCACGGCTTCGGGAGCGCCCTTGACGTACAGGCGCTGCAAACCGTGGTCGGCGCAGTGCAGCGTGGCCATCAGGCGGACTTCGGAATCGAAGGGGATCTCGCCGCTGCGCGGGTGCCGCGCGCGCAGCGCCCGCGCGTCGATCCCCGCCTTCGCCGCGACGACCAGCAGCGCCGCCTCGGTGGGGTCGCCGAGCACCCTCCACGCCCGGCCTTCGCGAGGCGGTATCAGCTCGGCGTCGTTGCACAATACCGCGGCTCCCAGCAGCTCGCGCAGCACGGGGTCGTCCGGCGCCAGGTCCCGGCCGCCTTCACGCAGGCTGCCTGCGGGCGCATAGCCGACGCCGCCGACCTCGATGCTGCGGTCGCCCACCAGCCACAACGCGCCGACCGTCATCTCGTTGCGCGTCAGCGTGCCGGTCTTGTCGCTGGCGATCACGGTCGTCGAGCCCAGCGTCTCCACCGCAGACAGCCTGCGCACGACGGCCCCGCGCGCGGCCATGCGCTGGATGCCCACCGCCAGCGCGATGGTCATCGCCACAGGCAGCCCCTCGGGCACCATCGATACGGTCTGGCTGATCGCCACCATCAGCAGCTCGGCCAGCGGCAGCCCGCGCAGCAGCCCGAAGACCATCACGCCCGCGAACAGCGCCAGTGCGCCCGCCACCAGTTGGCGCCCGAAGCCGGCCAGGCGCAGTTCCAGCGGAGTCTTCGGCTCGCGCGCCTGGCGGGTCAGACGTGCGATCGCGCCGACCTCGGTGTGCTCGCCGGTGGCGGTCACCACCGCGCGAGCGCGACCGGCGGTGATGTAGGTGCCCGAATACACCATGTTGCGGCGGTCGCCCAGCACGGTGGCCTCGGGCAGGGTGTCGATGCGCTTGCCCACCGGCACCGACTCGCCGGTCAGCGCGGCCTCGGCGGCCGCCAGCGACGCGGCTTCGAGCAGCCGCGCGTCGGCGCCGACCGCGTCGCCGGCCGCCAGCAGCAGCACGTCGCCGGGCACCAGTTCGCGCGCCGCGACCTGCTGTTCGCGGCCGTCGCGCAGCACGCGCGAGTGCAGTTCGGACAGCCTGCGCAGCGCGGCCATCGAGCGTTCGGCGCGCCCTTCCTGCAGCGCGCCGATCAGCGCGTTGGCCAGCACCACGCCGAGGATCACCAGCGCGTCGCCCCAGTGGCCGAGCGCGGCGGCCAGTGCCGCCGCGACGAACAGGATGTAGATCAGCGGGCTCCTGAACTGATGCACGAACAGCAGCCACGGCGAATCCACGGGGGCTTGGGCCACCGCGTTCGGCCCGATGTCGGCGAGGCGTCCCGCGGCGGCCCGCGACGACAGGCCGGCGACGGCGTCGGATGCCAGCCGCTGCACCGCGGACTGCGCGTCGACGGCGTGCCAGGCGAGCCGCGGCAGCTGGACCATGTGCGAATCTCCCGCTTCAGACCGCTGCGACCGCGGTCGCCACGATGAACCCCGCATAGGCCAGCAGCAAAGCGACCCCGCGACGACGCGACAGCGCTCCTCGGCGCGGCAGGACCAGCACCAGCGTCAGCAGCCCGAAGCCCACAGCGACGCCGACCTCGCGCGGCGAGGCGCGGATCGGTCGCATCGATGCCGCCAGCCCCACCACCGCGAGCCCGTTGAACAGGTTGCTGCCGAGCAGCGTGCCCACCCCGATCTCGTCGTGGCCGCGCCTGCGCGCCAGCAGCACCGTGACCCACTCGGGCAGCGAGGTGCCGGCGGACACCAGGGTCGCGCCGATGACGTAGGCATGCACTCCGAGCGCCGTCGCGATGCCCGTCGCGCCGACGACGAACAGGCGCCCGGCGAGCAGCAGCCCCGCGAGTCCCGCCAGCAGGCGCAGCAGCGCCAGCGGCAGGGCCGGCGGCGGGGATTCCTCGGCCGCGGCGATGCGCGGGCTTCGGCGGTGGCGCAGCGCCAGGCGCGTCAGCCAGGCAGCCCACGCCGCGAACACCGCCAGCAGCCAGGCCCCGTCGCCGCGCGACAGCTCGCCGTCGAGGGCGAGCACCAGGGTCAGCACCGGAACCGCGAGCGCCAGCAGCCAGTCGCGGCGGATCTCGCGCGGCTCCACCGCCAGCGGTCCGAGCAGCAGCGCCGAGCCGAGCACCAACCCCAGGTTGACGACGTTGCTGCCGAGCGCGTCGCCGAGGCCGATGCCGGGTCTGCCCGACCATGCCGCCAGTCCGGAGACGGTCAACTCGGGGCTGGACGTGGCGAAGGCCGCGAGGGTCATCGCCACCAGAAGGCGCGGAAGGCGCAAGCCGGCGGCGACCCCCACCACGCCCTGCAGGAAGGCCGCACCGCCGAGCGCAGCCGCGGGAACGGCAGCGAGCAGCAGCAGGAGATCGGTGGGCTGGGGCATCGGCACGGGGTGGCTCGGTGGTGCGGGCCTTCCCGGCCGCGATCCGCGCACGGTTGGCCTGCGACACTCTAGACGGCCCACGCCCCGGGCACCTTGCGCCGGATCATCCACGGGACCCGCGGCCGCCGCATCGCACGCGAGGCAGCGCCCGGTCAAGTTTCCTGCTGCCCGATGCCCCGTGGCCGCTTGCCGCGGGAGCGCGGGCCGACCATCATCGGCACACGCGGTGCAGCCGCCGCTCGCTGGTCATCCGCGAGGGGCGCCACGCATCGAATCCATCACCGGAGGCTTGAGCCATGCATCCATCCGCGAATCGAAGAAGGCTGCTTGCGCTGCTGGGCGCCGGCAGCCTGCCGCTGCTGGCACGCCCTGCGTTGGCCGTGGTGTCGGCGCAGACCGAGACGGCGCAGCAGGACTTCACCGGACCCGGCGCGAATCCCTACTGGAACAGCGTCGGCCCCTATGTCAGCTATCCGCAGAAGCTGCCGCTGATCCGGCTCACCGACCGACCGATCCAGCTCGAGACGCCGCGCCAGTACTTCCGCGAGGTGTTCACCCCGAACTCCGCCTTCTTCGTGCGCTACCACCTGCCGCAGGCACCCAACGAGGTCGACCTGGCGACATGGCGGCTGAGCCTGCAGGGCCACTTCGAGCGACCTCTGGATCTGTCCTTCGAGCAGTTGATCCGCGAGTTCAAGCCGGTCAGCCTGGCCGTGGTGAACCAGTGCTCGGGCAATTCGCGCAGCCGCCTGCAGCCGCGGGTTCCCGGCGGTCAGTGGGGCAACGGGGCGATGGGCAACGCCCAGTGGACCGGCGTGCGGCTGCAGGACGTGCTGGAACGTGCCGGAATCCGCAAGGGCACCGTGCAATTGCAGTTCGAGGGGCTCGATCACGGAGTCGGCGCGCCCGACAAGCCCGAGGCGCGCTTTCTCAAATCGGTCGACCTCGGCGACCCGATGCTCGGCAGGGCGGTGATCGCGTACCTGATGAACGGCGAGGCGCTGCCGATGCTCAACGGCTTCCCGGTGCGCCTGGTCGTGCCGGGCAAGTTCGCCACCTACTGGACCAAGCACCTGACGTTCATCCGTGCGCTGACCGAGCCCGACACCAATTTCTGGATGAACCCCGCGTACCGCATCCCGGCGACTCCGGGCGGCGACACGACACCGCAGGCGGTCGCCTCCGGGCAGGTCAAGATGCAGCCGATCGGCGCGGTGGACATGCCGGTGCGCTCGTTCCTCGTCGACCCCGATGGCAGCGCGCCGCTGGTGCGCGGGCTGCCGACCCTGATCCGCGGAGTGGCCTTCAGCGGCCAGGGGCGCGTGACCCGCGTCGAGGTGTCGACCGACGACGGTCGCAGCTGGCGGCGCGCGACGCTGGGTGACGACCACGGAGTCTATTCGTTCCGCAGCTACAGCCATGTCTGGACGCCGCCGCAAGCCGGGCGCTACGTGCTGGCCGTGCGCGCGACCGACAGCAGCGGTCACACGCAGACCGAGCACGGCGTGTGGAACCCCGGCGGCTACCTGTGGAACCGCATCGAACGCCAGGACGTGCTCGTCCTGAACGCCTGAGACGAGGAGGTGTGCGATGAAGATCCAAGCAATCGTGCTCGTCGGCCTCGGCCTCGCCGCGGCCGGCGCGATGGCGCAGGAACGTCCGGGCCTGGTGTCCAGCGGCGAATACACGCCCGGCACGCTGGGTGCCGCGCAACAGCCCGCGCGCATGCCGCCGTCCGAGGGCAGCGTGTACCGGGTCGGCAAGTGGCCTCTGTACACCGCTGAACTCGCGCCCGGCGCGGGGCGCGATACCGTGGTCGCCAACTGCAGCATGTGCCACAGCGTGACCTACATCACCATGCAGCCGCCGCTGCCGCCGGCCGCCTGGCAGGCGGAGGTGCACAAGATGATCGCCGTGCTGGGCGCGCCGATCCAGCCGGCGACCGCCGCGGAGATCGTCGACTACCTGCAGCAGCACTACACACCGCAGACGCGCAAGCCCTGAGTCGGCGTGGCCCCGGGGCAGGCGCGGGCTGGCGCCGATCCGCCGGCCGGCAGCCCGCGCGGGACCCCCGATGCTGTTACAATCGAGGCTTGCGCGACGCTGTGGCGTTGCTTGGCTCCGCAGCGCGCGACGCCCTGCGAGCGCCTTCGCTTCGCATACTCGGCAGCGTTGTGGCCTCCAGCGGCAAGAAGCTGCACCCAGGCAAGGATCGTCTGGGTCATGAAAACCGGGCATTCGCCTTCAGGGCGCCGCCAAGGCATCGCCGGGGCGAACCAGGCCCCGGGATCTTGATCCGCACCTTGATCCGCACCACCTGTGCGCGACCCGGCGCTTGCTGCGCCGTCGCGGCCAGGCCCTTGAACCATCCCGCCTCGACCGGCGGGCGAGAACCCATTGATTTCGACACCACAACCATCCCGTACCGTGGGCAGGTTCGTCCTGACCCCGTTGATCAAGGCCACCGAATGCGGTCGCCACCACGCCTCGTTGTCCATTCGCAGCGGCGAGGGCATGGCCAGGCACGACCGCGTGTTCCGCTTCACGCCCGTGTTCCGTTCCCCGCAGGCCGCCGCCCGCTACGCGCTGGAATACGGCCTGCAATACCTGCGACAGGGTCGACCGGCCGCGACGGCCTGAAGCCCCGCACGTGAACCTTTCCATCTGAGGGACATCGAACATGGCCAAGGAAGAACTCATCGAGATGCGTGGGGCAGTGGACGAAGTGCTGCCCGATGCCCGCTACCGCGTGACCCTGGAGAACGGGCACGTGGTCATCGCCTACACCGGCGGCAAGATGCGCAAGCACCACATCCGCATCCTCGCCGGCGACAAGGTGTCGCTGGAGCTTTCGCCCTACGACCTGACGAAGGGGCGCATCACATTCCGCCACCTGGAGCCGCGCAGCGGTCCGGCGCCCAAGGCGCCGCCGCGGCGGCGCCACTGAGCGCCGAGCCGGGCGGCCGCGCACCCAGGGTCACTCGACCCGGGCGTAGATCCGCCTGGCGATCAGCTCGTAGCCCGCGTCGGTCGGGTGCAGGTCCTTGGTCGGTCCGCACACCAGCGACAGCCGGCAAAGCTTGCCCTGTTCATTGAACTGCGGGAAGACGCGCACGACGCTGGCATGCACCGCATGCGCGCCGTGCTCGATCAGCGCGTTGAGGTCGTGCACCTGCCTGTCGGACCGCGGGTGCTGCAGCGCCAGCCAGTTGTAGTAGGTGAGTACCGCGATCTTCGTGTGGGGCGCCGCCTGGCGCAGGCGCTGCAGGATGGTGTCCAGGTTGCGCGCGACCCGGGCCCGGCTGGCCGCCCATTTCGGTGCCAGGCAGGCTTCGAAATGCGCCGCGCCTGCGCACTGCAGTTCGCCGGCTCGCAGGTCGTTGATGCCGATGTCCAGGGTCACCAGCCTGACGTCGTAGCGGGGGTTGGACAGATAGCCGAGCGCCGCCTGCAGTTGCGCTCCCTGGTAGGCCACGTGCATCGGCAGCGGCGTATGCCCGAAGGGCTTGCCCTCGGTCGCGAAGGCGCAGGGGCCGTGGATGAACGAGCTCGTCGTCTCGCCCGGGCAACCCAGGTCCACCAGCCGCAGCCCCGGAGTCGAGGCGCGCAGCTTGTCGGCCAGGCGATTCGCATAGCCGGTATCGAAGGTCGCCGCCGAGACCTTGCCGGCCTTCATCTCCTGCTTGAGATGCCCGATCTGCATGCCATAGGCCAGCGAGTCGCCGATGGCCAGGTAGGTCGGGATCGGTGCGGCTGCGGCCACACCCGCGCAGCCGAGCCACCAGCTTGCGGTGAGCGCTGCGAACAGCGCGAGCCATGGGGCTTTCATGTGCTTGTCTCCTTGCGATGGGCCCCGTTGCGGGACGTAACGTCCGACTCCCTGGTCCTCGGCCGGCTGCGGGGCAGGGAAGTTCGCCGGGCTCGAGGCCATCCGGCGTGTCGCGCACGCGCGGTTCGCGCTGGACCATAAGCCGCGACCCGAGCCGCCTCAAGCGGGAAAGCCCGCCCCCGGCGGCCTCGACGGCTTCTGGAGATAATCTGCCGTTGCGCCTGCCGGGCGCACCTTCTCAGGGACCGAACCCATGCAACACTACGACTACCTGGTGATCGGCGGCGGTAGCGGCGGCATCGCGTCGGTCAATCGGGCTGCGATGCACGGCCGACGTTGCGCGCTGGTCGAGCCCGGACCGATCGGCGGCACCTGCGTGAACGTGGGCTGCGTGCCCAAGAAGATCATGTGGCACGCCGGGCAGATCGCCGACGCGATCCGGCGCTACGGCCCCGACTACGGGCTGAGCAGCAGCGGCACGCGGCTGGACTGGGCCACGCTGGTGGCCAGCCGCGGCGCCTACATCGAGCGCATCCACGCCTCCTACCTGTCCGGCCTGGACAAGAACCGGGTGGCCCTCGTGCGCGGCTACGCGCGCTTCGTCGATGCGCGCACCGTGGAGGTCGCCGGCGAGCGCTATGCCGCCGAGCACATCCTGATCGCCACCGGCGGGCGGCCGCAGCGGCCGGACATTCCCGGCGCCGAGCTGGGAATCGACTCCGATGGCTTTTTCGCGCTGCGCGAAATGCCCGGGCGCACCGCCATCGTCGGCGCCGGCTACATCGCGGTCGAACTCGCCGGGGTGCTGCAGGCGCTGGGTTCGCAGACCCACCTGTTCGTGCGTCATGACGCTCCGCTGCGCCACTTCGACGCCATGCTGGGCCAGACGCTGGTCGAGGTGATGCGGGCCGAGGGACCGACCCTGCATGCCCACGCCGTGCCCAAGGCGGTGCGCAGGAATCCCGACGGCAGCCTGGAACTGCAGCTGGACGATGGGCGCAGTCATACGACCGACTGCCTGATCTGGGCCATCGGCCGCGAGCCCCAGACCGATGGCCTGGGACTGCCCGCCGCCGGCGTGGCCACCGACGCCCGGGGCCACGTGATCGTCGACGACTTCCAGGACACCAACGTGCCGGGAATCCACGCGGTGGGAGACGTCACCGGCAAGGTGGCGCTGACTCCGGTGGCCGTGGCGGCGGGCAGGCGACTGTCGGAGAGGCTGTTCAACGGCAAGCCCGACGAACGCCTGGACTACCGCAACGTCCCCACCGTGGTGTTCAGCCATCCGCCGATCGGCACGGTGGGCCTGAGCGAGGCCGAGGCGCGCGCCGAATTCGGCGACGCGGCCGTCACGGTGTACCGGTCGGCGTTCACGCCCATGTACAGCGCGGTGACCCACGCGCGCCAGCCGGCGCGCATGAAGCTGGTGTGCGAGGGGCCGCGGCAGCGCATCGTGGGCATCCACGGAATCGGCTACGGCATGGACGAAATGCTGCAGGGCTTCGCCGTCGCGCTGAACATGGGGGCCACCAAGCGGGACTTCGACGACACCGTGGCGATCCACCCGACCGCTGCCGAGGAGTTCGTGACCATGCGCTGAGCCGCGCGCGCCGGCGGCACAGGACACTAGCGCAGCACGTCCAGCACCGCGTAGAAGTGGCACACGCTGCCGGCCAGCACGAAGGCATGCCACACGCCGTGGCCATAGCGCAGCCGCTGGTCGACGGCGAAGAACACCACCCCGAGGCTATAGGCGACGCCGCCCGCGAACAGCCACAGCAGCGCGCCGCCAGGCATCTCCAGCCACAGCGGGCGGATGGCCAGCAGCACGACCCATCCCATCGCCAGGTACAGGGTGGTCGACAGCCTGGGAAAGCGCTCGGCCCCGAGGCTCTTGAACAGGATTCCCAGCGCCGCCAGCCCCCACACCAGCCCGAACAGCGACCAGCCCCACGCGCCATGCAGCACCGTCAGCGTGAAGGGTGTGTAGCTCCCGGCGATGAACAGATAGATCGCGGCATGGTCCAGCCACTGCAGCACCGCCTTGGCGCGCCGGTGCCGGACCGCGTGGTAGAGGGTGGAGACCAGGTACGACAGCACCGCGGTGACGCCGAAGGCCGCGGCCCCGGTGACGGCTGCACCGCCCTGGGCGCGCACCACCAGGATCGGCAGCGCAGCCAGCGCCAGCGCCAGGCCGACGCCGTGGATCAGGCTGTTGACCAGTTCCTCGGCAGGGGATTGCAGCGGGTGTTCGAAGGTTTGCACGGTGGTTGGGGTCCTGCGCCCGGGGGCTCGCAGAGGCTGCGGACCGGCGCCCTGGCAGATCGTGCCCATGCTACGCGCTGCGCCCGCCAGCCTTCAGGACGGGGCCAGGAAGCGGCTGGCGACCACGTAATGCGACCCACGTGCCAGCCAGGGCTTTTCGACCAGGTGCCAGGAAAGGGTCGCTGCCAGCAAGGCCGCGCCCCATGCCGCGAGCAATCCGGTGTACGGGGAGGCGGCGAACAAGCCGGCCGCGATCAGGGCCTGGATGATCGGGAAATGCCAGATGTACAGGCCGTAGGACAGGTCGCCGAAACGCGCGAAATGGACCGGCGCGGTCCCGAAGGCGAGCAGGAAGACGGCACTGGCCAGTCCGGGCGCGTACAGTGCCTGCACCCCCCAGGTCCAGCCGATCGCCAGGCAGGCCAGTCCGAGCGGGGCCACGACGCGCAGATGGCGTGCGATGAAGTCGTGGTAGTAGTAGCACAGGGCCCCGCTGACGAAATAGACCATCTGCGCGGGCAACTGCTTGCCCAGCAGCAGCCAGATCGCCTGGCCGCTGGTGCGTGCGAGCAGGGTGCAGAGCCAGGAGTAGGCGAGCGAGCAGAGGAAGATCGCGCCCAGCGTGGGCAGCCGGCCCAGGCGCCGCATGGCCCACACGATCAGCGGCACGCCGAGGTAGAACGCGACTTCGATCTTGATGGTCCACAGCGAACCGTCGACCGCGGCAAGCGGGTTGCCGGCGAACACCCCGGGCAGCGTGGGGTGCAGGAAGTTGAGGAACAGCAGGTTGCTCGCCAGGTAGGCGAGCAGTTCGCGCCCGAAATACTGCGACGCCGGCAGAGCGCTCACGCAGGCGCCGAGCAGCGCGCAGCCGACGACCACGCTCGCGTAGGCCGGGTAGATGCGGCGGGCGCGCTTGAGCAGGTATTCGCCCGGCGTCGCCGAGCGCTCGTAGCTCAGGAAGACCAGGTACCCGCTGATGACGAAAAAGCCCCGCACCGCGAGGACGGTGTCGGCATAGGGCCGGAACCACAGCAACGCGCGGCTGAGGCTGAGGTCGTAGGCATGCGCGAACACGACGATCGACGCGAACAGCAGTCGCAGCGCGTCCATGTTGTTGGCTCGGGGGATCGCCGGCAACCCGCCAGCGGCTGCGGGCTGCGGCAGGCGGGGGCCGCACCGAGCGCGGCGGTTCGAGGGCTGAATACGCGTCTCCGCGCCGACGTCGCCGGCCGTGGGTCCGAGGTCTGCGTGCGACCCGACGAGGGCGCATGCGGCGCATGGCGTCCGACCCGACGGGGCCGCTTGGGGCCGCGTGCGGGACGGGAGGCCGGGCGAGTCTATCGGCGCGGGCGTGAAGCGGGCGTGAAGCGGGCGTGATCGCCGCGTTAACCCAGGCGGCGACCGCGGCGGCGCGGCCTGCTGCCCCGGGCTACAGCGAGCGCCCGATCGCCTGCTCGAGCAGCGACAGCCCGAGGTCGATTTCCTGCTCGCTGACGGTCAGCGGCGGCGCGATGCGGAAGACCGATCCCATTCCCGGCAGCTGCACGATGTTCATGCTCAGGCCCAGCTTCATGCATTCGCCGGTGATGCGCGCGCCCAGCCCTTCGTCGGGTTCCTTGGTGTGGCGGTCCTTGACGATTTCGATCCCCAGCAGCAGGCCGCGGCCGCGCACGTCGCCGATGCATTCGAAACGCTGCATCAGATCGAGCAGCCCGCTGCGCAGGCGCCGGCCCAGCACGCCGGCGCGTTGCACCAGCGCGTCGCGCTGCACGACGTCGAGCACGCGCAGGCCCACCGCCGCGGGCAGCGGGTCGGACACGTGGGTGGTGTAGAACAGGTAGCCGCGTTCGTGGGCGCGCTCCTCGATGTCGGCGGTGGTCACCATGGCCGCCAGCGGCAGCCCGGCGCCCAGGGTCTTCGACAGGGTCAGGATGTCGGGCACCACGCCGTCGCGCTCGCAGGCGAACCAGTTGCCGGTGCGCCCGATTCCGGTCTGCGCTTCGTCGAGGATCAGCAGCATGCCGCGCTGCTCGCACTTGTGCTTGAGCGCGGCCAGGTATCCATCGGGCAACTCGATGATGCCCCCGGAGCTGAGGATGGGCTCGGCGATGAAGGCGGCGAGCTGGCCGCTGGACTGGCGGTCGACGAGATCGAAGGCGTAGTCCAGTTCGGCCTTCCAGTCGTACACGCCGTTGCGCTCGAAACGCGGGCGGTAGCCGAAGGGGGCCGGAATCGCGAACGACCCGACCGCCGCCGGGCCGACTCCGCGCCGGCCGGCGCTGTAGGTGGCCGATGCCGCGGCGCCGGTCATGCCGTGCCAGGATTGCGCGAAGCCCACCACTTCGTGCCCTCCGGTGACCAGTTTGGCCATGCGGATCGCCGCTTCGTTCGATTCGGCGCCGGTGCTCAGCAGCAGCGCGCGTTGCAGGTCGCCCGGTGCGAGGTCGGCCAGCCGGGTCGCCAGGTCGACCACCGGGCGCGACAGCATGCCGCTGAACAGGTGGTCGAGGCGGCCGATGCCCTGGCGCACCACCTCGACGATCTCGGGGTGGGCGTGGCCGAGTACCGCGCTCATCTGCCCCGAGGTGAAGTCCAGGATCGCGCGCCCGTCGGCGTCGAACACGAAACTGCCCTCGGCCCGCTCGATGATGACCGGCGCGAAGCTGCCGCCGTAGCGAACCAGGTGTTCGCGGGCGTTCTGCCAGAACCGGGGGTCGTCGTTGCCGGACATCGTCGCTCTCCTGGGAAGGTCACGAGATGTGGCCCAGTCTAGCGAGCTGCTAGCGGGGCGGCGAAACTGCCGGGCTCGATCCCCTCGGGTCGTTGCGCCGGCGGCCGGGCGCGGTCGCCCCGGCTGGCGGGTCAGCCGGCGACTTCGTCGAGTTGGGCGATCCGCAGGTCCGCGTGGTCGCGCATGCGCAAGCCGCGGCGCATGGCGGCGACGCGGTGCGGCCTGCGCTCGCCGCGGGTGTCCAGGTAGACCATGTCGCCCTCGCGCAGGTGGGGCTCGATGGTCAGCAGCGTCGGCCTGCCATCGACCGAGATGCGTACCCTGGCGCGCAGTGGCCTGCCGTCGGCAGCGCCGAGGAACACGCCCGGGCCGGCAGGCTGTTCGCCGCCGCGCCCGTCGAAGTCGGTATCGTCGGCATCGAGCGGCCACGCCGGGGCGAGCAGCGGGTCGGACGGGTAGCCCTCGTCTGCGCCTTCTCCTTCGATGCTTCGCATGGTCGCCTCCGCAACTGGGTATGGCGAAATCCTAGGAAAGGCGGCGCTGCAAGGCGCGCAACTATTTCACGCTGCGAGCCGTGGTCGCGGGGGCGAAGTGGCAACTATTTCACGCAATCGCGGCTTGGTACGAAGTCCGGCTGTCCGCTGCGCCCGCCGGTTGTGCAGCGCGGCGCCGGTCGCCGCGGCGGACTATACTGGAACAGTTAGTCCAATATCAACCCATGGAACCCCGGTCGGGCCGGCGCAGCATGCGCAGGGCAGGCCGCAATCGGAGACCCGCGATGTCCGAGCAGGACTACATCCCCCCCAAGGTCTGGACCTGGGCTCCCGGCAACGGTGGCCGTTTCGCCTCCATCAATCGCCCGACCGCCGGTGCCACCCACGAGCAGGAGTTGCCGGTCGGCCAGTGGCCGCTGCAGCTGTACTCGCTGGCCACGCCCAACGGCGTCAAGGTCACGGTGATGCTCGAGGAACTGCTGGAACTCGGGCACCGCGGCGCCGAATACGATGCCTGGCCGATCCGCATCGACGCCGGCGACCAGTTCGGCAGCGGCTTCGTCGCGATCAACCCGAACTCGAAGATTCCCGCGCTGCTCGACCGCGGCGTGCAGCCGGCGCTGCGGGTGTTCGAGTCGGGCGCGATCCTGCTGTACCTGGCCGAGAAGTTCGGCGCGCTGCTGCCTGCCGGCAGCGCACGCGCCGAATGCCTGTCGTGGCTGTTCTGGCAGATGGGCAGCGCGCCGTACCTGGGGGGAGGCTTCGGGCATTTCTACGCCTACGCGCCCAGCAAGATGCAGTATCCGATCGATCGCTACGCCATGGAGGTCAAGCGCCAGCTCGACGTGCTCGACCGCCAGCTCGCGCAGCGACGCTACCTCTGCGGCGACGACTACACCATCGCCGACATCGCGATCTGGCCCTGGTACGGCCAGCTGGTGCTGGGCGATCTGTACGGCGCCGCGGAGTTCCTGCAGGTGCAGGACTACACCCATGTGCAGCGTTGGGCGCGCGACATCGCCGCGCGGCCGGCGGTTCAGCGTGGCCGCAGGGTCAACCGCACCTGGGGCGACGCGTCGGAGCAGTTGCCCGAGCGCCACGGCGCGGCCGATTTCGCCTAGTGGACTAACCAGCCGCGCGGCGCGGGCGCGCCGCGCTGGTCAGCCGGCGGTGCCGCGGGCCAGCGCGATGGCCTCGGCGAGCAGTCGCCCGTGGCCGTCCTCGAGTTCGGCGAGCACGCTCAGGTGGTTCGCGCCTTGCAGCTCGAGCAGCCGAGCCGGCTCGCCGGCCGCCTGCAGCGCGGCGGCGTATTCCCGGCTCTGACGCCGCAGCTCGGGCAGTTCGGCGCCGCCCACCGCGACCACCGTGGGCACGCCGCGGCCGATGCGGCGCTGCGGGCTGCAGTCCCGCACCTCCTGCTCGCTGAGGCGCAGCGCGTCGTTGAGGGCGCCGCGCCGGATCGGCTCGAGTTCGAACAAGCCGCTGATCGCCAGCACCCCGGCGAGCGACGGGTGGGCGCGGTGCATCGCCGCCAGCTGGCCCCCGGCGGAGTGCCCGCACAGCACCATGCGCGGGCGGCCCGCTGGCGCACCGCCCAGCACGGGGTGGTGCGCCAGCGTATCGAGCAGCAGCCCGACCTCGGCCACCATGTCGGCCAGTCGCGCCTGCGGCGCCAGGGTGTATTCGCCCAGAACCACGTGCATGCCCGCGTGGTGCGCACCGGCGGCCACGCAGGCGAAGTCGCGCTTGCTGCGCGCCTGCCAGTAGCCGCCGTGCAGGTACAGCAGCACAGGCGCCTGCGCGGCGTCGGCGTCTGCGGCCGGATACCAGTCGTACACCTGGCGCGGACCGCCACCGTAGGCGATCTCGCCCACGCACCGATGGCCCTGGTGGAAGGACTGGCTGCGGGAGTGCAGCGCGGCGATCACGTCGGCGACGCCGTCGATCGCGGCCAGGTTGTCGTAGGCGGCGGTGAAGTGCTCTCGGCTTTGCAGTTCGGCGGGGATGGGCATGGCGGGCTGGCTGGAAGCGGGGTACCAGTCTAGTGTCCTGTCCCGTAAATGCCTCCCGTGTCTCTGGGTCGCAGCGGGGCGCAGGCAGCGGTGGCGCCGGGGTATGACCAAAGGTAAAGAACGTTACCGTCATGAATTCTTCATGAATGGGAAAATTTCCCACGTAACAATGGGGCCATCCGCTGCGCCATCGCGCAGTCATGGGTTCCACAGGGAGTCGAGGCGAACATGAAAGAACTGCAACCAAGCGGTACCGCCGCCGCGGTCCAACCCCAGCTGGCGGCCACCGCGGCGCCGGACGCAACGGCGATGGTGCCGCTGGCCGGCCGGCGCGTGGCCCAGGCCAAGAAGGCCTATACCGTGCGGCGCGTGGCGTTGACCCGCAGCGAGGGGCTGCGCCTGGCGCAGGCCAGCCCGCGCAGCGGCGACCTGGTGCTCGCGCGGGTGGCGCAGCTGGGCATGCACCAGCACCTGGAATCGGCCGACGGCAGGCGCCAGCGCCTGTGGCCCGGCGACGAAATCGTCGTCGCCTACGGGCGGCGCTACGCTCCCGACCAGTTCGAGGCGGTCATTCCCGACGACCTGTCGGCCTGCCACCTGGTGGCGGGCGGCGGAGTCGCCGCCCGCGTCCTGAGCCGTCACGCCAGCGTCAGGCCGGCGACGCAGATCGAGCCCATCGGCTTGCTCGCCGACTCTCTCGGAGTGCTCAACCTGCGGCGCAGCGCCCTCGGCGCCTCCGCCGGGGGGCGCGCGCCGCTGATGGTGGCCGTACTCGGCTCCAGCATGAACGCCGGCAAGACCACGACGGCGGCGCATGTGATCGCCGGACTGCGGCGTGCCGGCTTGCGCGTGGGCGCGGCCAAGGTGACCGGCACCGGGGCCGGGGGGGATCGCTGGCTGATGCACGACGCCGGCGCCGCGGTGGTGCTGGATTTCACCGACATGGGCTATGCGTCGACCGCCGGGCTCGAACTGCCCGCGCTGGAGCGCTTGTTCATCGAACTCAGCGGCCATGTCGCGTCGGCCGGGGTCGACTGCACGGTGATCGAAGTCGCCGACGGCCTGCTGCAGCGCGAGACCGCGGCGCTGGTGTGCTCGCACGTGTTCGCCAAGTATGTCGACGCGGTGGTGTTCGCGGCACCCGATGCGCTGAGCGCCATCGCCGGGGTGTCGTGGCTGCAGCAGCGCGCGTTGCCGGTGGTGGCGGTCAGCGGCGTGCTCACGGCTTCGCCCCTTGCGACGCGCGAGGCGGCTTCGGCCCTGCGGCTGTCCCTGCATACCGCCGACGAACTGGCCACGCCCGGCGTGCTGGCCGGGCTGCTGCCGCGCGTGCCGGAACTGGTCGAACATGCAGGCCGCGCAGCTTGAGGCGGTGGCCCCCGCTGGCCCAGCCAACACGGCGCCGCAGCAGTTCCAGCAGCTGCGCTACTGGTTCCAGCCCGCGCCCGGCACGGCGCGGGCGCGCGGTCTGCTGGTCGCGGTGCATGGGGTCAGCCGCGGCGCGGCGATGCATTTCCAGGCTTTTTCGGCGATGGCCGCGCGGTGCCAGTGCCATCTGCTGGCCCCGCTGTTCGATGCCTGGCGCTACCCCGATTACCAGCGGCTGGGCAGGCCCGGGCGCGGCGCGCGCGCCGACCTGGACCTGATCGCCCTGATCGGCGATCTCGGCCGGCGCCACGGCTTCGACATGGCCGGGCTGTCGCTGTTCGGGCATTCGGGGGGGGCCCAGTTCGTGCATCGGTTCGTGTTCGCCCATCCCGACCTGGTGCGTCGGTATGCCCTCAGCGCCGCCGGCTGGTACACCTACCCCGACGAGGGCGCCAGGTTTCCGCTGGGACTGGCCGAACCGCCGCCGGGCTTCCCGCGGCTGGTCGCGCCACGCCTGCTCAGCGTTCCGGGCCGGGTGTTCGTCGGCAAGCGCGAACGCGCCGGCAGCCGGCTGCTGCGCCACGGCGAGCAGATCGATTCGGTGCAGGGCAGCGACCGCCGGGACCGGGCGGCGCGCTGGGTGCAAGCCATGGCCGACGCGGCCGCACGCCACGGACTGCCGGACCCGGTGGGCCTGGAGGAACTCGACGATGGCGCCCACAGCTTTTGCGGCCTGGTGCGTCGCGCGCAACTCGCGCAGCGCGTCGCCGGTTTCCTGTTTGCGCCGCCCGCGGCACCCGCGGCCCCAGGCGTCGCGGCGCAGTCCTACCCCTTCGCATGTTTCCCATGACCGCCAACCAGCGTGACGCTCGCCTTCTGGTGGCCGGGCGCTTTTTCCGCAGCATGGCCCAGGGCGTGCTGGCTTCGGATTTCGCGCTGTACCTGCGCGCCTGCGGCTGGAGCGGCGCGCGCATCGGCAGCGTGCTGGCCGCCGGACTGGTCGTCGCGGTGGGGCTGACGGCCTTCGCGGTGCTCAGCGACCGCCTGGGTCGCAAGCCCTTCCTGCTCGGCTACCAGCTGCTGTACGTGCTCAGTTGCGTGGCCGCGATGGTCGATCGCTCGACCCTCGTGCTGGCCGCTGCCGCGGTGGCCGTCGGCTTCGGGCGCGGCGCCAACGGCGCGGCAGGGCCCTTCGGCGCGCTGGAGAAGGCCTGGCTGACCCAGGGTCTGGAGCAGCCGCAGTTGACCCGGGTGCTGGGCTGGAACTCGAGCCTGGGCTTTTGCGGCATGGCGCTCGGCGCTCTGCTCGGCGCCTGGCCCGGGCTGGGCCACCCGGCGGGGCGGATCCCGGCCAGCGCCTTCGCGCCGATCTTTCCGTTGGCGCTGGCCTTCTCGCTGGCCTGCCTGGCCTGCCTGGCCCTTGCGCGCGATCGTCACCAACAGGAATGCGCACCCGTCGAGCCGGCGCGCGAGCGCGTCGACCGCCAGGTGGAAAACCGCCACCTGCGCAACCTCGGGCTGGTCAACCTGCTGCAGGGCGCCGGCCTGGGTCTGTCCAGCCCGCTGGTGTCGTACTGGTTCGCGGTGCGCTTCGGCCTCGGCCCGCAGCAGATCGCTCCGCTGATGGCCGGCAGCCTGCTGGCCGGGGCCATCGGTGCGCAACTCAGCATCCGCATGACCCGCCGCTGGGGCCTGATGCGCACGCTGGTGCCGCTGCGGGCTGCCGCGCTGCTGGCGCTGGCGCTGATGCCCCTGGTGCCCGGCGCGGCGCTGGCCATGGCCTGCTACCTGTTGCACAAGACCCTGAATCGCAGCACCAATCCGCTGCGCGCGTCGGTGACGGCCACGCTGGTGCGCAACCGGCGGCGCGGCCTGGCGGGCGCGGTCACGTCGATGGCGCGCACCATTCCGCGCTCGGCAGGCCCGTTGATCGCCGGCAGCCTGATGGATTCCGGGGCGCTCGCGGCGCCGTTCCTGCTCGGCGCTGCATTCCAGGCGGCGTACCTGTACCTCTACCAGGACCGCTTCCGCGACAGCCTCTGAGCTTGGCCGGGATGCGCTGCTAAGGCCGGGCTAAGTGCAGGCGCCGATACTCGTCCGCAGGCGCTCGGCGACTGGGCGCATGGCGCGTGCGGCGCCTGGCGGGCCGCGAAGGAGAAGCAGACATGATCAAGCGATGGTTGCTCGGTTGCGTGGCGTGCGCGGCGCTGGGGCCGCTGGCGCACGCCGACGGCAGGTTCTGGGCCGCGGGCCCCGGCGCGCCGCCGCCGCTGGGCGTCGCCCCGCCGCCGCTGAGCGTCGCCCCGCCGCCGCTGAGCG
>JAKBBQ010000034.1 GCA_021808405.1 Pseudomonadota bacterium
CCGCCAGCGTGGCCGCGGCCTGCGAACAGCTGCAGGCGGCGGGGCTGCCGTGCCGCCTGATGATCGACTGCTCGCACGCCAACAGCGAGAAGAAGCACCAACGCCAGCTCGACGTGGCCCGCGACATCGCCGGGCAGCTGCGCGACGGCCAGGGCTGCATCTTCGGTGTCATGGCGGAAAGCCACCTGGTCGGCGGGGCGCAGAAGTTCCATCCCGGGCAGCACGACCCGGCGGGCCTGACCTACGGCCAGAGCATCACCGATGCCTGCCTCGGCTGGGAGGAGTCGGTGCAGCTGATCGAGCAGCTGGCGCAGGGCGTGCGCGAGCGTCGCGGGCGCGGCACGGTCGCCTGAGCCGGCGGCTGCCTACAATGTCGGCTCGACGCGCCTGCCCGGCGACACTGGGCGGGCCGCAGGCTCAGTGGCCTGCCGCGCGGCGGTGTGCGCGGCGGGCGGCGCCGAGCTCGCCCGCAACCCCGCTGGATGCCCCCGCATGACCGAAGCCCCTTTGCTCGAAACCTCGATCCGCTCGCTGCCGCTGGTCGGCAGGGGCAAGGTGCGGGACAACTACGCAGTCGGCGACGACCTGCTGCTGATGGTGGCCACCGACCGCATCTCGGCCTTCGACGTGATCATGGACCAGGGCATCCCGGGCAAGGGCCGTACCCTGACCGAGATCTCCCGCTTCTGGTTCGGCCTGCTCGAGGACGTGATCCCCAACCACCTGACCAGCATCGACCCCGAGTCGGTGGTCGCGCCTGCCGAGCGCGAGCAGGTGCGCGGCCGCGCGCTGGTGGTCAGGCGGCTGCGCCCGCTGCCGGTCGAGGCGGTGGTACGGGGCTACCTGGCAGGCTCGGGCTGGAAGGACTACCAGGCCAGCGGCAAGGTGTGCGACATCGAGTTGCCGAAGGGTCTGCAACAGGCCGCGCGGTTGCCGCACCCCATCTTCACCCCGGCGACCAAGGCCGAACTCGGCGAACACGACGAAAACGTCGATTTCGGTCGCATGGTCCGCACGGTCGGCGTGGAGATCGGCGCGCAGATCCGCGACGTCAGCCTGGAGATCTACCGGAGGGCCGCTGCGCACGCGCTGTCGCGGGGGATCATCCTGGCCGACACCAAGTTCGAGTTCGGCCTCGACTCCCAGCAGCGCCTGGTCTGGATGGACGAGGCGCTGACTCCCGATTCGTCGCGTTTCTGGCCGGCTGACCAGTGGCGCGAGGGCATTTCGCCGCCGAGCTTCGACAAGCAGTACCTGCGCGACTGGCTGGAGCAGGTGCCGGGATGGAACAAGCGACCGCCGCCGCCACCGCTGCCGGCGCAGATCGTCGAGGCCACCGCGGCGCGCTATCGCGAGGCGCTGCAGCGCCTGACGACCGACTGACGCGGCGCGCGGGCCCGGCTGCGCGCCGGCGCCGCAGTCGACCTCAGCTGAGCACGGTCATGCTCAGGCGCCGGCGGTAGCTTTCCACGGTCGGGTCGACCGCCGGCGGCTGGCCGTCGGTGGTCCTGGAGGTCGCCGGGGCCATCAGCTCGAGCACCGCGACGTAGGCCTTGCGCGCCGCCTGGTCGTTCCAGTTCTTGTCGCGCATCAGGATCTCCAGCAGCTCGTCCATCGCAGCGGTCCATTGGCGCTGCGCCATGCGCCGGCGCGCCAGCGCGAAGCGGGCATCGAAGTCACGGCGGTCGGCGGCGATGCGCTGCAGCAGCGTCTCGTCCGCTGGCGCCTGCGAGCTGGCGTCGATGGCGTCGATGCATTCCTTCAGCGCCGCCGCCCGCAGGTTGATCGCCAGCTTGCCCAGCAGCGGTTCGAGGGCCTGGCGCGCCTCGTCGACCCGCTGCTGCTGCAGCAGCAGGTGCACGAACTCCACGCGCAGCGACTCGTCGTCCGGGTTCGCCTGCAGCGCCTGGGCCATCTGCTGCAGCGCCGATTGCGGGTCCTGCGCCGCCGGCGCCGCCTCGGGCTCGGCCGGCTGCTCGGCGGCCGCCGGCAGGTTGCGGTCGAGGAACTGGCGGATCTGCGCTTCGGGCAACGCGCCGACGAAGCCGTCCACCGGCTGTCCGTCCTTGAGCAGCACCACCATCGGGATGCTGCGCACGCCGAAGGCGGCCGCCAGGTCCTGCTCGTCCTCGGTGTTGATCTTCACCAGCTTGAAGCGCCCGGCATAGGCGCCCTCCAGCTTTTCCAGGATCGGGCCCAGGGTCCGGCAGGGCCCGCACCACGGGGCCCACAAATCGACCACCACCGGCAGTTCGCGCGAGGCCTCGACGACCTCCGTCTCGAAATTGGCAAGGGTTGCGTCAATCATGGCGAATGGCTCTCCAAAACTCCGATGTGGGGTCGATGCGGTGCTTTTCCAGCGCGCGGGCGCGAACCCATCAAGCATACCGGCCCCGGTAGAATCACGGGTTTTCTGCGGGGACGTGCACATGGCCTTGGTCGGCGTCGTGATGGGCTCGAGTTCGGACTGGGAAGTGATGCAGCACGCGGCGCGCATGCTGCAGCAGCTGCAGGTTGCGTTCGAGGCGCGGGTGATCTCGGCGCACCGGATGCCCGACGCCATGTTCGAGTATGCCCAGGGCGCGCGCGGCCGCGGGCTGGCTGCGATCATCGCCGGAGCCGGCGGAGCCGCCCACCTGCCGGGGATGCTGGCGGCCAAGACCACGCTGCCGGTGTTGGGTGTGCCGGTGCCCAGCCGGCACCTGCAGGGCCAGGATTCGCTGTGGTCCATCGTGCAGATGCCCAAGGGGGTGCCGGTGGCCACCTTCGCGATCGGCGAGGCCGGGGCGGCCAACGCGGCGCTGTTCGCCGCGGCGCTGCTGGCGGCCGGCGACCCCGGCTTGCTGCAGCGCCTGGAGGACTTCCGCACGCAGCAGACGGCGCAGGCCAGCGCGATGCGGGTTTCGCTGTGAGGCGGGGTCGACGATGAGCGTGCCGCGCGGTGGAGCCGCGGTGCAGGCCATGCCCTTCCTGGCGCCCGGCGCGGTGCTGGGGGTACTGGGGGGCGGCCAGCTCGGGCGCATGTTCGCCCAGGCCGCGCAGCGCGCCGGCTACGAGGTGGTCGTGCTCGAGCCCGACGCCGACGCGCCGGCGGCGCAGGTCACGCAGCGGCATCTGCTGCACGCCTACGACGACCCGGCCGCGCTGCGGCAGCTGGCGCGGCTGGCGCAGGCGGTGACCATCGAATTCGAGAACGTGCCGGCGGCCGCGCTGGAGTGGCTGGACGGCCACCTGAGCCTGGCGCCGCACGCGCCGGCGGTCGCGGTGTGCCAGGACCGGGCGCGGGAAAAGGCCCTGTTCGACTCGCTGGCCGTGGGCTGCGCGCCGCATGCGCTGGTGGGCAGCGAAGCCGACTGCCGCGCCGCGGCGGCGCGCGAGCTGTTCCCGGGGATCCTCAAGACCCGCCGCATGGGCTACGACGGCAAGGGGCAGCTGGTGGTGCCAGCCGCGCAGGACCTGGCGCAGGCCTGGCGCGCGCTGGGCGAGGCGGACTGCGTGCTCGAGCGCCGGCTGCCGCTGGCCTGTGAGCTGTCGGTGGTGCTGGCGCGCGGCGCCGACGGCGCCATGGTGCATTTTCCGCCGCAGCGCAATGTGCATCGCGACGGTATCCTGTTTTCCAGCACGGCCGCCCCGGGGGTGGTCGCCGAGCCGCTGGCGGCGCGGGCGGTGGCCGCGGCGCGCCGCATCGCCGACGGGCTGGGATACGTCGGCGTGCTGTGCGTGGAGTTCTTCGTCACCGAGCTGGGCGAACTGGTGGCCAACGAGATGGCGCCGCGCCCGCACAACTCGGGGCACCACACGATCGACTCCTGCGAGCATTCGCAGTTCGACCTGCAGTGGCGCTGCCTGGTCGGCGCGCCGCTGCCGCCGCCGCGCCAGCACAGCGCGGCGCTGATGCTCAACCTGCTGGGCGATCTGTGGTTCGACGCCGCGGGAGCGCAGCGCGAGCCCGACTGGCCCCCGCTGCTGGCGCTGCCCGGCGCGCATCTGCACCTGTACGGCAAGCACCAGCCGCGGCGCGGCCGCAAGATGGGCCACCTGACGCTGACCGCGCCGAGCCTGGGCGAGGCCGAGCAGACGGCCCGCCTGGCCTGCGAGCTGCTGGGCCTGCCGGGCCTTTGATCGCCATGGCGACGCCTGCGCAACCTCGCGCCGGCACGGCGCCCGCCGAGGCCGTCGAGCGCGCGGTGCGGCTGCTCGAGGCCGGCGAACTGGTCGGCCTGCCCACCGAGACCGTCTACGGCCTGGCTGCCGATGCCGGCAACGACGCTGCGGTGCGGGCGATCTACGCCGTCAAGGGGCGGCCGGCCGACCACCCGGTGATCGTCCACCTGCACCGCGCCGCCGACCCGCTGCGCTGGGCGGCCGAGCTGCCGCGGGCGGCGCGGCGGCTGATCGAGACCTGCTGGCCGGGGCCGTTGACCCTGGTGCTGCCGCGGCGTGACGGCGTGGCCGGGGTCTGCGCGGCCGGGCAGGACACGATCGCGCTGCGCAGCCCCGACCATGCGCTGGCGCAGGCGGTGCTCGAGCGCCTGCACGGCGGCCATGGCGGGCTGGCCGCGCCGTCGGCCAACCGTTTCGGGCGCATCAGCCCGACCTGTGCCGCCGACGTGCGCGACGAACTGGGCGACGCGGTGGCCATGGTGCTCGACGGCGGCGCCTGCACGGTGGGGATCGAGAGCACCATCGTCGACTGTTCGGGGCCGGGGACGCCGCGCATCCTGCGCCCCGGCGGACTGGCGGCCGACGTGCTGGCGCAGATCCTGGGGATCGAGCCGCGGCAGCTGCTCGCGCCGCGCGCGGCCGCCGCGCCCCGCGTGCCGGGGCAGGTGGCTTCGCACTACGCGCCGCGGACCCCGCTGCGGCTGCGCCCGCGCGCGGCCATCGACGCCGAGTGGCTGCGCGAGGGCGCGCGGGTCGGGGTGGTGGCGGCGCGCCCGGCGCCGCCGCAGGCGCCCGCGGCCTGGCTGGCGCATTGGCTGGCGCTGCCTGCCGATCCCGCCGGCTACGCGCGACGGCTGTACGGCGCGCTGCGCGCGCTCGATGCCCGCGGCTTGCGCCAGATCTGGGTGGAGCCGGTACCCGACGAGCCGCAGTGGGACGCGCTGCGCGACCGGCTGCGGCGCGCCGCGGCCTGAGCGCGCCCGAGTTCCGGCTGCGCCCGCGCGCCCGTGCGGGGCGGTGCGCTTGCGATACAGTGCTGGCGCGGCGGTCACGCGCCAAGGAACTGTATTTCCATACAGCCCTGTGCTACAGTGGCTGCCATCCCATGACGTTCGAACAGGGCAATGCAATGGTGAATGCGGAAAAGGCCAAGGCGTTGGCATCGGCGCTGGCGCAGATCGAAAAGCAGTTCGGCAAGGGTTCGATCATGCGCCTGGGCGAAGGCGAGGTCGCCGAGGACCTGCAGGTCGTGTCCACCGGTTCGCTGGGGCTGGACATCGCGCTGGGCGTCGGCGGGCTGCCGCGCGGCCGGGTGGTCGAGATCTACGGCCCCGAGTCCTCCGGAAAGACCACGCTGACGCTGCAGGTCATTGCCGAGATGCAGGAGTTGGGCGGCGTCTGCGCCTTCATCGACGCGGAGCACGCGCTGGACTCCCAATACGCCCAGAAGCTCGGCGTGGACCTGCAGGACCTGCTGATCTCCCAGCCCGACACCGGGGAGCAGGCGCTGGAAATCGCCGATGCGCTGGTCCGTTCGGGATCGGTCGACCTGATTGTCATCGACTCGGTCGCGGCGCTGACCCCGAAGGCCGAGATCGAAGGCGAAATGGGCGACTCCCTGCCCGGCCTGCAGGCGCGGCTGATGAGCCAGGCGCTCCGCAAGCTGACCGGGACCATCAAGCGCACCAACTGCCTGGTGATCTTCATCAACCAGATCCGTATGAAGATCGGGGTCATGTTCGGCAACCCGGAAACCACCACCGGGGGCAATGCGCTGAAGTTCTACGCCTCGGTGCGCCTGGACATCCGGCGCATCGGCTCGATCAAGAAGGGCGACGAGGTCATCGGCTCGGAAACCAAGGTCAAGGTGGTGAAGAACAAGGTCGCGCCGCCTTTCAAGCAAGCCGAGTTCGACATCCTGTATGGCGAGGGCATTTCCCGCGAAGGCGAGATCATCGACCTCGGCGTCGCGGCGAAAATCGTCGACAAGTCGGGCGCCTGGTACGCGTACAAGGGCGAGAAGATCGGCCAGGGCAAGGACAACGCCCGGGAATTCCTGAAAGAGAACCCCGACCTGGCGCGGGAAATCGAGAACGCCGTGCGCGCCGGACTGGGTGTGCGCGCGCTGCCGGCCGCGGGCGGCGCCGAGGCCACCGCCGAAGCCGCTGGGGACTAGTTGTGCCGGTCTCGGCGATGGCCGGCGACCGCGACGACCCCGATCCGCCCAGCGCGCAACAACTGCGCGCGAGGGCGCTGCGCCTGCTGGCGCAGCGCGAGCACAGCCGCTGCGAACTCGAGCGCAAGCTCGGCGGCGCACGCCAGCGGCGCCAGGCACCGGCGCCGGAGCTGCTGGCGCAGGTGCTCGACCAGCTGCAGCAGCAGGGCCTGCTCGACGAGGCCCGCTTCGCTCAGGCGTTGGCACGCCGGCTGGTGCAGCGCCACGGCCGCCAGCGGGTGCTGCTGGAGCTGCGTCAGCACGGCCTGGACCCGCAACTGGCGGAGCGGGCGTTGCGCCAGGCGCAGGACGAGGCGCCGTCCGAAGTCGATCGCGCGCTGCAACTGCTGCGCAGGCACGGCGCGCGCGCGGGAGCAGGCGCCGCCGAGCGCGCGCGCTGGGGGCGCTTGCTGCAACGCCGGGGATTCGACGCCGATGTCGTGCGCCAGGCGCTGCGCGCCTGCAATGCCGGGTCGCGCGAGGACGGCGTGGACGACGAGGACGGATGAGTGCCGCCGCCACCGCGCATTTTGGCGGTGGGCGCCCCGCGCGCTGCTAGACTTGCCTATTGCGCTGCATCAATCCTTCGCGTCGTCGATCGGCCGTTGCGTGGCTCGAGCCTGCCAGGCCCGCCCGCAAGGTACACGACCCCGGCGACGGCGCGCGACCGCCATCGGTCCCTCGGGTCGCGGCACGGCGCGACCATAGCCCCATCCTTTGGAGAACAGCCAATGAAAATCCACGAATACCAGGGCAAGCAGATCCTGCGCGAGTTCGGCGTGCCGGTGCCGCGCGGCATCGCGGCCTTCACCGTCGACGAGGCGGTGCACGCTGCCGAGCAACTGGGCGGCCCGGTGTGGGTGGTGAAGGCCCAGATCCATGCCGGCGGGCGCGGCAAGGGCGGCGGGGTCAAGCTGGCGCGTTCCATCGAAGAGGTGCGCCAGCTTGCCGGGCAGATGCTGGGCATGCAGCTGGTCACCCACCAGACCGGCCCGCAGGGCCAGACGGTACGCCGCCTGCTGATCGAGGACGGCGCCGATATCCGCAAGGAATACTACGCCGGGCTGGTGATCGACCGCGCGGCGCAGAAGGTGGCGGTGATGGCCTCCAGCGAGGGCGGGATGGACGTGGAGGAAGTCGCCGCCCACACTCCGGAGCGCATCCACAAGGTGTGGGTCGAGCCCGGTGCCGGGCTGCTGCCGGCGCAGGCGATGGAACTGTGCGAGAAGATCGGGCTGCCCGAGGCCAGCCGCGCGCAGGGCGCGCAGGCGCTGCAGGCGCTGTATCGGGCGTTCTGGGACAAGGATGCGTCGCTGGCCGAGATCAATCCGCTGGTGCTGCAGGGCGACGGCTCGGTGATCGCGCTGGACGCCAAGTTCAACTTCGACGACAACGCCTTGTTCCGCCACCCCGAGCTGGTCGCGATGCGCGACCTCGACGAGGAGGACCCGGCCGAAATCGAGGCCTCGAACTACGGCCTTTCGTACATCCAGCTCGACGGCAACATCGCCTGTCTGGTCAACGGTGCGGGGCTGGCGATGGCGACCATGGACACCATCAAGCTGTTCGGCGGCGAGCCGGCCAACTTCCTGGACGTCGGAGGCGGTGCCACCGCCGACAAGGTCACCGCGGCGTTCAAGATCATGTTGCACAACCCGCAGGTCAAGGCGATCCTCGTCAACATCTTCGGCGGAATCATGCGGTGCGACGTGATCGCCGAAGGGCTCATCGCGGCCAGTCGCGCGGTGGCGTTGAAGGTGCCGCTGGTGGTGCGCATGAAAGGCACCAACGAGGACCTGGGCAAGCGCATGCTGGCCGAATCGGGCCTGCCGATCCTCAGCGCCGAGACCCTGGCCGAGGCTGCGCAGAAAGTCGTTTCGGCGGCAGCCTGAACAGCCCTCCCGACGCGTATCGCTCGCGCGCCCGCAGTGGCGCGGTCCAGTCAAGGAATTCCCATGTCCATCCTGATTGACAAGAACACCAAGGTCATCACCCAAGGCATCACCGGCAAGACCGGCCAGTTCCACACCCGCATGTGCCGCGACTACGCCCATGGCCGCGCCTGCTTCGTCGCCGGGGTCCACCCCAAGAAGGCCGGAGAGGATTTCGAGGGCATTCCCATCCACGCCTCGGTGGCCGATGCCAAGGCGGCCACCGGCGCGACGGTGTCGGTGATCTACGTGCCGCCGGCCGGCGCCGCGGCGGCCATCTGGGAAGCCGTGCAGGCCGACCTCGATCTGGCGATCTGCATCACCGAGGGCATCCCGGTGCGCGACATGATGGACGTGCGCGCGCGCATGCGCGCCAAGGAGGCCGCGGGCGGCAAGAAGACCCTGCTGCTGGGGCCGAACTGCCCGGGCCTGATCACCCCCGACGAAATCAAGATCGGCATCATGCCCGGTCATATCCATCGCAGGGGTCGCATCGGCGTGGTCTCGCGCTCGGGCACGCTGACCTACGAGGCGGTGGCCCAGGTCACCGAACTGGGAATGGGCCAGAGCAGCGCGGTGGGTATCGGCGGCGATCCGATCAACGGCCTGAAGCACATCGACGTGCTCAAGCTGTTCAACGACGATCCCGACACCGAGGGCGTGATCATGATCGGCGAGATCGGCGGCCCCGACGAAGCCGAGGCCGCGCGCTGGGCCAAGGAACACATGAAAAAACCCATTGTCGGCTTCATCGCCGGCGTGACGGCTCCTGCCGGCAAGCGCATGGGGCATGCCGGGGCGCTGATTTCCGGCGGCGCCGACACGGCCGAGGCCAAGCTGCAAGTGATGGAGGCCTGCGGTTTCACGGTCACCCGCAATCCCTCGGAAATGGGACAGCTGATGCGCAAGGCCCTGGCTTGAGCCCAGCCCCGGCGCGCCGCGCACCCGGCAGGTGCGTGGCGGCGCCGCATCACCAGGCGTCGGGCACGAGGCCCGGGACCTGCCTTTTGCGCGGTTGCCGGCGCGCCAGCCGCTATGCTTGACCCGCGCCCGCGCCGCGCCGACGCCGCGACGGATGCGCTGTCGGAGTCCGAACGTGCCCCTGGAACCCGCTGCAACCGCCGCTTTCGTCGGCGCCGCAGCGCAGATTGTGCTGATCGACCTGCTGCTGGGCGGGGACAATGCGGTGGTCATCGCGCTGGCCAGCCGCCGCCTTCCGCTCGCCCAGCGCCGGCGGGCGATCTTGTGGGGCACGCTGGGCGCGGTGGGCCTGCGCATTGTGCTGACCTTGTTCGCGGTGCGGCTGCTGCAACTTCCCTGGCTGAAACTGCTGGGCGCCGCGCTGCTGGCCTGGATCGGCATGCGACTGATGCTGCCCGATGAGGAGCACCCCGAGGTGCAGGCCGCCGATCGCCTGTGGGACGCGGTGCGGCTGGTGATCACCGCCGACCTGGTGATGAGCCTGGACAACGTGGTGGCCATCGCCGGCGCCGCGCGCAATGCGGCCACCGCCCATCAGGGCTTGCTGGTGGCCTTCGGGCTGGCCTTGAGCGTGCCGATCGTCGTCTGGGGCAGTTCGCTGGTGATTCGCCTGATGACCCGTTTCCCGTGGGTCGTCGCGCTCGGAGCGCTGATGCTGGGCTGGATCGCCGGCGGGCTGGCGGCCGCGGATCCGGCAGTCGAGCCCTGGATGCACCGCCAGCCCTGGGGCGCGGCGGGGCACGAACTCGGCGGCGGCCTGGGCGTGCTGGTGGTGTGGCTGGGCGGGCGGGTCTTGCGGCTTCGCCGTGCCGGCGGGGCGGGCGGTTGACAGGACTTGCGATGGATGCTTCGCCAGGAAACCCGGTGCTGCTGCTCGAGATGGCCAGTTGCACCGATCGCGGGCGCTTGCGCGAGCACAACGAGGATGCGCTGGCCTGCGATGCACTGGCCGGGGTGGCCGTGCTGGCCGACGGCATGGGCGGCTACGCCGCGGGCGAGGTCGCCAGCGGCGCGGCGGCGTCGCAGATCGCGGCCGAACTGGCGCGGCTGAAGGCCGAGTACCCCAGTGTCAGCCCGGCCGACCTGATGCAGGCCATGCACGAGGCGATCCGGCGGGTGAACACCCGCATCTACCGCGCGGCCCACAAGGATCCCCGCTACACAGGAATGGGTACGACCCTGGTCGCCGCGGCTTTCACCGGACAGGTGGCGGTGATCGCCCACGCCGGCGACTCGCGCGCCTACCTGCTGCGCGAATCGGTGCTGCGACGCATGACCAAGGACCACTCGCTGTTGCAGGAACGCATCGATCTGGGGCTGCTGCAGGCCGACGATCCGGCGGGCGATTCGGTGCGCAACCTGATCACCCGCGCGCTCGGCGTCGACCCGCTGCTTGAGCCGGAAATCGGCGTGCACGCAATGCGCGACGGCGATCTGGTGCTGTTGTGCTCCGACGGCCTGAACGACATGCTGAGCGATCCGCGCATCGAGCAGATCCTGCAGGCGCGGTGCGACGAACCCCAGCAGGCGGCGCGCGAACTGGTCGAGCAGGCCAATGCCGCCGGTGGACGCGATAACATTTCAGTGATCCTGATCGGGCTGCGCCTGGGCGAACCGCCGCGGGGCGTTGGCTGACGCCGGCTGGTCCGGCTTACCCATCGACAAGGTAGCGCGCCATGGCCAAGCTGGTCATTTTTCTCGACGACAAGGTACTCAAGGAAGTCGCCCTGAACAAGGACCGGGTGACCCTCGGCCGCCGTCCCCACAACGACGTGGTGATCGACAACCTGGCGGTCAGCGGCGAACACGCGGTGTTGTTGCGGGAAAGCGACGGGTATGTGGTGCAGGACCTGGGCAGCACCAACGGTTCCTACATCAACGGCAAGCCGATCAAGCGCGCGCCGTTCCGCGAAGGCGACAGCCTGGACATCGGCAAGTACACCTTGAGGCTGTTGTCGGATGCGCGGGCCTCGGCGTTCGCGGGTTCGCGCTTCGCGCCGTCCGCCTACGCCGGCTCGGGCTACGGCCCCACCGGCCCGCGCTCGGCGGGCGCCACCGCGACCGCGACCCGCGGGCTGGACAGCGCCGCGCGCGCGACGGCCGGCGAAGGACAGTCGATGGCCGCGATGAAACTGCGGGTGGTCAACGGAGCGGCCGCGGGGACCGAGCTTGCGCTCGACAAGTCCCGCACCACCTTCGGACAGCGTGGAGTCATGGTGGTTTCCATCCAGCGCAATCCCCGCGGCTACGAACTCTCCCAGGTCGAGGGCGAGGAGCGGGTGCGGGTCAACGGCAGCGCCCTCGGCCTCGTGCCGCTGGTGCTGGGCCCCGGAGACGTGATCGAAATGGCCGGCGGTACCCGCTTGCAGTTGCTGACGGCCTGAGCCAGCGCAGGCCGTCAGCAGGCCACCCGCATCAACTTGAGCATGTTGGTGCCGCCCGGCGCGCCGATCGGCTCGCCGCAGGTGATCGCGTAGTAGTCGCCGCAGTCCAGTGCGCCGATGTCGCGCAACCTGCGCTCGGCCTGTCGCAGCGCCTCGTCGCGTTCGTTGGAAAAATCCATGTGCAGCGCGTGGACGTTGCGGTACAACGCCATGCGGCGCACCGAGGACTGGCGGGGCGACAGCGCGTAGATGGGCATGCGCACGCGGTGCCGGCTCATCCACAGCGCGGTCGATCCCGACTCGGTCAGCGCGGCGATGGCCTTGCACCCGAGGTGGTGGGCGGTGAACAGCGCGGCCATCGCGACCGACTGGTCGATTCGCGTGAAGGTCTTGTCGATGAAATCGGCTTCCAGCTTGAGTTCCTCGAAGCTCTCGGCTTCCACGCAGATACTGGCCATGGCCTCCACGGTTTCCACCGGATAGCGCCCGGCCGCGGTCTCGGCCGACAGCATCACCGCGTCGCTTCCGTCGAGCACCGCGTTGGCGACGTCCGACACCTCGGCGCGGGTGGGCACGGCATTGGCGATCATCGACTCCATCATCTGGGTGGCGGTGATCACCAGGCGGTCGAGGTCGCGCGCGCGGCGGATCATGCGCTTTTGCAGCGCCGGTACCGCGGCGTTGCCCACTTCCACCGCGAGATCACCTCGCGCGACCATGATGCCGTCGGAGGCCAGCAGGATCTCGTCGAGCCGAGGTATCGCCTCGGCGCGCTCGATCTTGGCGATCAGCCCCGGCTTGTGCCCCCAGGGCTCGCCGGCCATGTTGGCGAGCTGGCGCGCCATCTCCATGTCGGTGGCGTTCTTCGGGAACGACACCGCCAGGTAATCGGCCTGGAAGGACATCGCGGTGCGGATGTCGTCCATGTCCTTGGCGGTCAGCGCAGGCGCCGACAGCCCTCCGCCCTCGCGGTTGATCCCCTTGTTGTTGGACAACTCGCCGCCGATCACCACGGTGGTGACGATGCGCGCGCCCTGCACCTCGTCGACGCCGAGCACGATCAGGCCGTCGTTGAGCAGCAGTCGGTCGCCGGGGTGCACGTCCTGCGGCAGATTCTTGTAGTCCAGCCCGACGCATTGCTGGTTGCCGATTTCGCAGCCGGCATCGAGGGTGAAGCGCTGGCCCGGCTCGAGGACGACCTTGCCCTGCTCGAATCGGCCGACGCGGATCTTCGGCCCCTGCAGGTCGGCCATGATCGCCACCTCGCGCCCGCAGCGCGACGCGACCTCGCGCACCAGGGTCGCGCGGTCGATGTGGTCCTGCGCCTTGCCGTGGGAAAAGTTCAGGCGCACCACGTCGACCCCGGCACGGATCATGCGCTCGAGGACTTCGGGGCTGGAGCTCGCGGGGCCGATGGTCGCGACGATCTTGGTGGCTGGGGGCATGGCGGGCGCTCGGGAGGTGGCGGGGGGCAGGCAGCGCGAGTCTAGCGCCGCGGCACCTCGATGCGGCGCAGTACCGGCGCGGCCTTGAGGATCGACACGATGCGCGCCACGTCGGGGTCCGCTCTCAGCCCGGCGGCGGTCGCCAGCGCGGCGAAGCTGCGCAGGGTCTGCGGCGCGTAGGTCCAGAAGGCATGCGCGGTGTAGTGCGCCAGGTCCAGCGCCTGCTGGCGCCGGCCCAGGCGCAGCAGCACGATCATGCGCCGCGACAACAGCCCCGGGTCGCCCCAGGCGTGCGAGGAGCGCTCGAGCAGCGCCAGGTCGCGCTCCAGGCTGGCGCGGTCGGCTCCCGGCGCCGGCAGCACCGAGGCGGCCTCGGGGAACTGCGCCAGCGGCAGGAAGAACCAGTCGTGCCGCATCGCGTAGCGCCGCAGCAGCGCGCCGCGCGCGCTGTCGGTGGCGTAGATCATCGAGGTTCGGGTGTAGTCCAGTTGCGCCTTGGCGGTCAGCAGCAGCGCCGCGGCGGCGCAGGCCAGCGCGGCGCGGCGCGGCCAGCGCGAGGGCGCCGCAGCCGGCTGCGCGGGAACCGCGGCGGCTTCGGCCCAACCCAGCAGGAAGGCGAAATCGAACAGGAAATAGGCGTACCACAACGGGTACTCGACCAGGCTGTGGAAGGCGATGAAGCCGCAGCCCAGCAGCGCCGGCAGCAGCGCGCGGCGGGTCGGCGCGGCCGCTGCGCCGCCGCCCCAGGGACGGAACACCCGCCACAGCCAGCCCAGCGTGGGCAGCACAGGCAGCAGCGTGCCCACCAGGCCCGTCTCGGCCAGCAGTTGCAGCACGATGTCGTGCGCGTTGTCGATGTTTTCCAGCGGCAGCGGATGCAGCCGCCCTGCCAGCGTGGCCTGTTCCAGCCCCCAGCCGATCTGCCCCCAGCCCCAGCCTCGCCAGGGCCGCATCGCGAACACCTGCCAGGCGTCGCGCCAGATCAGCGCGCGGGCGTCGACCGGCTGGTCGAGCTGGCGCGACAGCGCGTCCAGGTAGCTGATCCAGCCCAGGTGGTCGGCCAGGTGCAGCGCCAGCCACCAGCCCAGGTAGAGCAGCGGGGCGCCCAGCAGGGCGCCCATGCGGGGGTCGCGCCACGGCCGCCGGCAGGCCATCAGCACGAGCAGCGCCACCAGCACGATATGCACCGTGCCGGTGCGCGATCCGCTGACCACCAGTGCCCAGCCGAGCAGCGCGCTGATCGTCCAGACGCGCCACGCCGGCCAGCGCGGCGCCAGCAGCGCCAGCCCGGCGTAGCCCAGCGCCACCGCGGTGGCGTAGTGGTTGGGCTGGCGCAGGTTGCCGAACACCCTGCCGGTCCCCGGGTAGCTGATCAGCTGGTAGACCCACGCCGCATGGGAGGAAAGCCAGGTGCTGGCAGCGGGCGACTGCCACATCGCGAACTGGGCCATCCCGATCAGCACCTGCAGCAACGCCTGCAGCAGCAGCGCCCAGGCCGCGAGGTCGGCCCAGGCCGGCCGGCTGCCCAGCTCGCGCCCCAGGCCCGCGGCCAGCGCGGCGCCCAGCAACAGCGCAACGGCCAGCCAGCCCTGGCCCGGATAGGCCAGCTGGCCGCTGACACATTGCACCGCGAGCACCGCCGCCAGCAGCAGGAACATCCAGGACGACCAGGTCGCGCGCGGCCGCAAGCCCACCCAGGCCGTGGTCGCCAGCAGCAGCGTCCAGCTCCAGGCGGCGACGAACATCGACCCGGTCTTCGCCCCCGGGCCCGGGTCCCATGGCCAGACGAGGCCCAGGCCCAGCGCCAGCAGCAGCAGCGCGCCGCCCCCCCAGCGCGACATGCCCTCCGGGCGGCCCGCAGCCTGGCCCAACGCCTGGTCCACCGCCTGGTCCACCGCCTGGTCGCTCGCTCGCATCACGGCAGCATCTTGTCCAGCACCTTGTCCTGCTGCACGCGTCGTTGCAGCGCGTGCAGCCGCGAATCGATGATCGAGGCCTCGAAGTAGTCGGCCCCCGGAGTGCGCTGGGCGATGTGCAACTGCACCAGCGCCCCCTCCAGGTTGCCCTGCAGCGCGTAGGCCTCGGCAGTGGCCCGGTGTTGCGCCGCGGCCTCGCCGCAGGCCGCGTAGGCCTGCGCCAGCCAGGTCCAGAGCTGCTCGTCGTCAGGATGCAGGACCGTCTGCTGGCGCAGGAAGTTGCGCGCCGCGGTCTTTTGCAGCGGTTGCGCCAGCAGCGCGCGTGCCTGCAGGTGCAGCACGGCGCGCGAGGCGGGCGCGAGTTGCTGCAGGCGCTGCGCCCATTGCAGCGCCTGCTGCGGCTGCCCGCCGGCGAGCAGCCAGTCGCCGCGCAGCAGCTGCAGCGGCAGGCGCTGCAGCGCGTCGAAGCCGGCGGCCAGTTGGCTCGCCTGCCGCCACGCGCGCTCGCTGCGTTCGCTTTCGTCGGCGCGCAGCCAGGCCAGCGCTTCGCAGTAGGCCCAGGCGCAGCGCTGCGCCGGGTACTTGTCGGGGCGGCCGGGCTGCGGCTCGCGCATGCTCAGCGCCAGCTCGCGCAGGCTGGCGTGGTGGGTCGGCTGCAGCGCCCGCGCGCGTGCGTTCATCAGCCAGAAGCGCAGCGTGGTGTCGGGCGGCAGCGGCTGGTTTCCGCCGCGCGCCTCGGCGTCGGCGATGCGTTCGCTGGTCAGCGGGTGGTCCTGCAGGAAGGCGAAGACGTCCGGGTCGTCCAGCCGCGACAGGTATTGCAGCCGCTTGAGCATGCTGGCCATCGCTTGCGGCGGATAGCCGCTGGCGCGCAGGACCTGGATCCCGGTGCGGTCGGCATCGGCTTCGTTGCTGCGCGAAAAGCGCAGCTCGCGGTCGGCCGCGGCGGCCTGGCCGCCGAGAGCCAGGCCCTCGGCAGCCTGGCCGCTGCCGGCCACCCCGGCCAGGATGGCCAGCAGCAGCGAGCCCAGCGACAGCATCGCGTTGGAGCCGGCTCGCGCCAGTCGCTGTTCGATGTGCCGCTGGGTGATGTGGGACATTTCGTGCGAGAACACCGCCGCCAGCTGCGCTTCGGCCTCGGCATCGACCACCAGGCCGGTGTGCACCCCGATGTGGCCACCGGGCAGCGAAAAGGCGTTGAAGGTGTGGTCGCGCAGCAGGAACACCCGGAAGTGCCTGGGCGCGTCCGGCTCGGCCGTGGCCAGTGCCGCCTTGCGCAGCCGATCGACGACGCTTTGCAGGTATTCGCGCAGCAGCGCGTCGCGCAGGTAGCGTGGATCCTGCCGCAGACGGGCCATCAGCAGCGAGCCCAGGCGGTGCTCCATCTGCGGTGTCAGGACTCCCTGGCCGGCATCGCCCAGCGCCGGCAGCTGGGTGATCGACTCCTGCGGCCGAGCGGCCAGCGCGGCCAGCGGCCGAGCCCCGGCCGCGCCGCAGGCCAGGCAGCGCAGCAGCAGGCGGCGACCCCGGCGGCCGGCCTCGGGGGCGTGCGGGCAGTGCGATGCGGACATGCGGGAGAGCCCGGCGTGGAGGCGATCAGTCCGCCAGCGCCGCCAGCGCGCGCGCCTGCGGCTGCGGTTCGTATTCGGCCAGCACGGCCTGCGCCAGCGGCGCGAGCCTGGCGCAGTCGGCGCGCAGCACTTCCTGCTTGACGCTCAGCAACTGGGCCGGGTGCATCGAAAAACTGCGCAGCCCCAGTCCGAGCAGAAGGCGCGTCAGCTGCGGGTCGCCGGCCATTTCTCCGCACACGCTGACATGCACCGCGCGGCCCTTCCATCGCTGCGCGTCATGGCACTGGGCGATGGTCTGCGAAAGCAGTTGCAGCACCGCCGGGTGCAGCGGGTCGTACAGGTCTGCGACGCTCTCGTCGGCGCGGTCGATGGCCAGGGTGTACTGGACCAGGTCGTTGGTGCCGACCGAGATGAAGTCGAAGTAACGCAGGAACAACGGCAGCATCAGCACCGCGCCGGGCACCTCGATCATCGCCCCGACCTCGACGCGCCCCACCTCGGTGCCGGCCGCTCGCAATTCGGCGCGCGCCAGTTCGAGCTGCTCGAAGGTCTGGTGCAGTTCGCGGCTGTGCGCCAGCATCGGCACCAGGATGCGCAGCGGGCCGAAGGCCGAGGCGCGCAACAGCGCGCGCAGCTGCACGCGGAACATCACCGGATCCGACAGGCTGTAGCGGATGGCCCGCAGGCCGAGCGCGGGGTTGAGGTGGGTGACCTCCCCGTCGCGGCCGTCGCCGTCCCCGTCGAAGGGCTTGTCGGCGCCGATGTCGATGGTGCGGATGGTCACCGGTCGGCCGCCCATCGCCTGCACGACCCCTCGATAGGCGTCGAACTGTTCCTGCTCGTCGGGCAGGTCGCGGGCGCGCTTCATGAACAGGAATTCGGTGCGGAACAGGCCGATTCCGGCCGCGCCCGAGCCCAGCGCGGCGCGGCAGTCCTCGGGCAGCTCGATGTTGGCCAGCAGTTCGACCTGCTGCCCGTCGAGGCTGCGCGCCGGGGTGTCGCGCAGGCGCTGCAGCCGCTGGCGCGATTGCTCGGACTCGTGCTTGCGGCGCAGGTAGTCCTCGACGATCGCCGGCGACGGATCGACGATGACCAGCCCATGGTCGCCGTCGATGATCACCCGGTCGTCGTGGCGCACCAGTCGGCTGGCCTCGCGCACCCCGACCACCGCCGGGATGTCCAGGCTGCGCGCGACGATCGCGGTGTGCGAGGTCTTGCCCCCGATGTCGGTGACAAAGCCGCGGAACACGCCCTGCTTGAACTGCATCATGTCGGCAGGCGCGATGTCGTGGGCCACCAGCACCAGATCCTCGCCGTTCTGCGTGCCACCGGGGAGCCCCTGGGTGCCGCGCAACGCGCGCAGCAGGCGCTCGACCACCTGTTCGACGTCGGCCTTGCGTTCGCGCAGGTAGGCGTCTTCCATTTCGTCGAAGCTGCGGGCGATCACGTCGAGCTGGGCGGTCAGCGCCCACTCGGCGTTGTAGCGCCGATTGCGCACCCAGGTCGCCGTCTCGCGGGCGATCTGCGGATCGTCGAGCAGCATCTTGTGCACGTCGATGAAGGCCGCCATTTCGGCCGGGGCGTCGGCCGGCAGTTCGGCCTGCAGCGCCTGCAGCTCGGAGCGCACGGCAGCGCGCGCGGCGCGCAGGCGATCGACCTCGGCCTCCTCGCGGCCGCGCTCGACGAAGTAGTGCGCCACGTCCAGGCGGGCCGAGGACATCAGCACGGCGCGGCCGATCGCCACGCCGCGCGAAACCGGGATTCCGAACATCTGCAGGGCCATGGCCCCAATGGTACGTGCCGGCAGGCTTCAGTTCGCGCCTGGGGTCAGCTCCGCCAGTTCGAGCACGAAGCAGGCGCCGCCGCCGGGATTGGGCTGGTAGCGGGCGTCGCCGCCGTGCAATCGGGCGATTCGCCGCACCAGCGCCAGGCCCAGGCCGCTGCCCTCGGAACTCGCGCCCAGGCGCACGAAGGGCTCGAAGATGCGTTCGGCCTGCGCCAGCGGCACCCCCGGGCCGTGGTCGCTGACCAGGATGCGCACGCCGCGCGGGGTTCGCTGCACCTGCAGTTGCGCGCCGTCGCCCGCGGCGTGCTTGCGGGCATTGCTCAGCAGGTTGCGGATGCTGTGGCGCAGCAAGCGTTCGTCGGCGCGCATGCGCACCCAGTCGCCATGCGCCTCGATATCCTCGCGCGCGGCCTCCTCGGCGGCCACCGCCAGCACGTCGACCTCTTGCGCCTGCAGGGTGTGGGTGGGCCCGGCGTCGAGCCGGCTGAACAACAGGATCGAGCCGATCAGGCGGTCGAGCTCGGCGAGGTCGCGGCGCGCCTCGTCCAGCGCGCGGGCTCGCGCAGCGGTTTGGCCGACGGCGGCGTGGTCGTGCTCCAGGCTTTCCACGGTCATGCGCAGGCGAGCCAGCGGGGTGCGCAGCTCGTGCGAGGTGTAGGCCAGCAGCGACTTGTGGCTGCGCACCAGCGCTTCGATGCGCTCGGCGGCCTGGTTGAAGGCCATGGCCAGCGCGGCCACCTCGTCGGCCCCCTCGACCGCGACGCGCGCGCCGAGGTCGAGGTCGCCCAGCGCCTGCACCCCGCGCTGCAGCCGCTGCAGCCGACGCGTCAGCCGGTGCATCAGCGGCAGGGTCACCGCGCCGACGACCACCGCGCTGAGCAGCGTGGTGCCCAGCGGCGACAGCAGCAGGTGGCGCCATGGCGACGCCTTGAGTCCGTAGAGGTGGAAAAACACCTGCAGCAACTGCCTGCGCAGTTCCACTTGCCGCGGGTCGGAGAAGAACACCATGTGCAGCACCAGCGCCGAGACCAGGGCCTGCGCCAGCAGCGCGGCGACCAGCGCCAGCGCGATGCTCGCTCCCAGGCGCAGCCGCGGCACGCCCCCCGCCGCGCGAGCCGGCGGCGCCGCCGCGGGCGCGGCGTCCGTCGCGGTCTGCGCGGGAGCCGGGGCCGGAGCGCTCGGTGCCGCCATCGCCTCAGGCGCCGTCCTGGCTGCGGGCGAACACGTAGCCGGCGCCGCGCAGCGTGAGGATGCGTCGCGGATGCCGGGGGTCGTCCTCGATCACCGCGCGGATGCGGCTGATGTGGACGTCGATCGAACGGTCGTAGACCTCCTGCGCGCCGCTGCTCTTGACGGCATCGAGCAGGAACTCCCGCGACAGCACCCGACCGGGGTGGCGGGCCAGCGCCAGCAGCAGGTCGAACTGGTAGCCGGTGAGCATGCGCGCTTCGCCGTCGACCCGTGCCTGGCGCGATTGCGGGTCGATTTCCAGGCGTCCGAAGCGCAGCGACGGGGCGGCGCCCGGAAGCCCCTGGCGGCGGCGCACGATGGCCCGCAGCCTGGCCAGCAGTTCGCGCGGCTCGAAGGGCTTGGGCAGGTAATCGTCGGCGCCGAGTTCGAGCCCGATCACCCGGTCCAGCGGATCGCCGCGCGCGCTGAGCACCAGCACCGGCAGGTCGTCGCCGCCGCCGCGCAGCTTGCGGCAAAGGTCGAGCCCGTCGCCGTCGGGCAGCATCAGGTCGAGGATCGCCGCGTCGAAGCCGGCGCCGCTGCGGCCGGCCTCCAGTTCGACCAGCGACTGCGCGAGCGTGGTCGCGCGACGAACGCTCCAGCCGGCATCGGCCAGGTAGTCCTCGACCATCTGCCCCAGGCGGATGTCGTCCTCGATCAGCAGCACCCGTGGGCGCTGGCCGAGCGTGGCCTGGCCGGACTCGGTGCTGGACGTGGGGTGGGACATGGCGATGGACTCGAGTCGAACCGGCGGTGGCGCCGAGCATGCTCCGGCAGCGTTTCCCTTGTATTGGTGCATATGTCGAAACATTGCGGGTCGGGCCGGGAACAGCGCGAACCGCAAGCCAAGCGCTGCGCTCGGCAGCAGGCGCAGCGGCGACTATTCGCCTTCGCCGAACTTGTCCTGCACCAGCGCCTCGATGGCGGCCAGCGCCTGCGCCGCATCGGCGCCGTCGGCCTCCAGCAGCAGGCGCGAGCCCTGGCCGGCGGCCAGCATCATCACCCCCATGATGCTCTTGGCGTTGACCCGGCGCGTTCCCTTGCTCAGCCAGATCTCCGATTCGTAGTCCGACGCCAGCTTGGTCAGCTTCGCCGATGCGCGGGCGTGCAGCCCGAGCTTGTTGGAAATCAGCAACTCGAGCCGGGGCATGGCGGGGTGGCGCCGGGGCCGGCG
>JAKBBQ010000295.1 GCA_021808405.1 Pseudomonadota bacterium
ACAGCAGCGCCAGCGCGATCAGCGAGACCAGGGTCGCCGAGCCGCCGTAGCTCAGCAGCGGCAGCGTCAGCCCCTTGGTGGGCAGCAGACCCAGGTTGACCCCGATGTTGATGAAGGCCTGGCCGCCGATCAGCACCCCGACGGCCTGCGCCACCAGCGCCGAGAACACCCGGTCGGCGGCCAGCGCCTGGCGCCCGATGTCGAAGGCCCGCTTGGTCAGCCAGGCGAACACCACGATGAGCGCCAGCACGCCGGCGAAGCCGAGTTCCTCGCCGATGATGGCCAGCAGGAAGTCGGTCTGCGGCTCGGGCAGGTAGTGCAGCTTCTCGACGCTGCCGCCCAGCCCGACGCCGAGCCAGTGGCCGCGCCCGACGGCGATCAGCGCGTGCGCCAGCTGGTAGCCGCTGCCCTGGTCGTTGCCTTGGGACCACGGGTTGAGATAGGCGAAGATGCGGTCGCGCCTCCAGGGCGACAACACGATCATCAGGACGAAAGCCGCGATCACCACCACGCTCAGCGCGGCGAACATGCGCCCGTTGACCCCGCCGAGGTACAGGATCACCATCGCCACCGACGCGATGACCAGGAACGCCCCCATGTCCGGCTCGGCCAGCAGCAGCAGGCCGATGAAGGCCAGCGCCGCGGCCATCGGCGCGAAGGCCTTGGCGAAGCTCTGCTTGACCTGCTGCTTGCGCACCATGAAGTCGGCCGCGTACAGCACCGTGGTCAGCTTGACCAGTTCGGAGGGCTGGAAGTTCAGCACCCCCAGCGGAATCCAGCGCCGCGAGCCGTTGACCCCCTTGCCGAAGAAGGGCAGCAGCACCAGCACCAGGCCTCCCAGCGAGAGCAGGAACAGGTACGGAGCCCAGCGCTGCCAGAAGCTCATCGGGAACTGGAAGGCGACCCAGCCCGACAGCAGGCCCAGCACGATGGCGGCCAGGTCGCGCCAGAAGAAGTGGAACTGGCTCCAGTGGGCGAAGTGCGGATCCTCGGGAATCGCGATGGTCGCCGAATACACCATGACCAGGCCGAACGCCAGCAGCAGCACGATCACCCACAGCAGGTTCTGGTCGTAGTCCAGCATGCGCGAGGCGGTCGGGCCGACATAGCGCACGCGCACCGGCATCGGCATCGCCGGACCCTCGCCGGGCGCCAGGCGCAGGCGTTGCAGCCACTTCATGGCCTGCCCTCCAGAACCACCCCGCGCTCGGCCGCGACCTCGGCCAGCGACTGAGCGAACACCTCGGCGCGCTGGGCATAGTCGCGGAACATGTCCAGGCTGGCGCACGCCGGCGACAGCAGCACGACCTCGCCGCTGCGGGCGAGCCCGGCGGCAGCGCGCACCGCCGCCGGCAGGTCGGGCAGCAACTGGCAGTCGCACACCCCTTGCAGAGCCTGGCGCAGCCGCGGCGCGTCGCGTCCGATCAGCAGCGCCTGGCGCAGCCGCCCGGCGGCGGCGACGGCCAGCGGGCCGAAGTCCTGCCCCTTGCCTTCGCCGCCGGCGATCAGCACCACCTGGCGATCCAGCCCCTGCAGCGCGGCCACCGTGGCGCCGACATTGGTGCCCTTGCTGTCCTCGATCCACTCCACGCCGTCGAGCACCCCCAGGGTTTGCATGCGATGCGGCTCGCCGCGGTAGTCCCGCAACGCGTGCAGCATCGGCGCCAGCGCCGCGCCGGTCGAGGCCGCCAGCGCCAGCGCGGCCAGCGCGTTGGCCTGGTTGTGGCGCCCGCGCAGCCGCAACGCGTCGGCGGGCATCAGGCGCTGCAGCGCGGGCGGCGGCTCCTCGCCGCCGGCGCGGGCGCGCCGCGCCGGCTTGCGCTGCGGCGCCGCTTCGGCGTGCATGCGCGCCAGCCAGTCCATGCCGTGCTCGCGCACCACGCCCCATTGGCCGTCGGCCCGCGGGGCGTCGAGCCCGAAGCTGTGCACGCTGCGGCCTTCGCGGCGCATCCGCATGACCAGCGGATCGTCGCGGTTGAGCACCATCAGGCCCGGACGATCCGGCAGGTTCCATGGCTGCGGCCCGAAGATGCGTGCCTTGTCGGCTGCATAGGCCTGCATGTCGTGGTGCCAGTCGAGGTGATCCTGGCTCAGGTTGAGCACCGTCGCCGAACTGGCGGCGAAATCGTCGACCCCGTGCAACTGGAAGCTCGACAACTCGAGCACCCAGGCCTGCGGCAGGCGTTGCTGCTGCAGCCGCTGCGCCAGCACGTCGAGCATCGCCGGCCCGATGTTTCCCGCCTCGACCGCGTCGACCCCCGCCGCCTGCAGCAGCAGGGTGGTCAGCCGGGTCACCGTGGTCTTGCCGTTGGTTCCGGTGACGGCCAGCACCGTCGGCGCGTAGCCCCGTGCCTGACCCAGTTCGCGCAGCGCCCGCTGGAACAGCCAGAGCTCGCCGCGCACCTCGATTCCCCGCGCGCGCGCGGCGCGCAGCAACTCGCCGAAATGGGCGTCGTCGGGGGCGATTCCCGGGCTCACGCAGACCAGGTCGACGCCGTCGAGCAGCTCGTTGCCCGCGACTCCCAGGCTGGGCTGCAGCGCAGGCAGCTGTTCGCGCAGCGCCTGCAGCGCGGGCGGCCGCTGGCGGCTGTCGGCGGCGCGCAGCAACGCGCCCTGCAGCGCGCACCAGCGCAGCATCGCGGCGCCGGAAATTCCCAGGCCGAGAACGAGGATGGTCTTGTCGCGCAGCATGCCCGGCCTCATCGCAGCTTCAGGCTGGCCAGGCCGGCCAGACACAGCATCATGCTGACGATCCAGAAGCGGATCACCACCTGCGACTCCTTCACCCCGAGCTGCTCGAAGTGATGGTGCAGCGGGGCCATCTTGAAGATGCGCCGACCCTGGCCGTACTTGCGCTTGGTGTACTTGAAGTAGCCGACCTGGATCATCACCGACACCGTCTCGGCGACGAACACGCCGCCCATGATGAACAGCACGATCTCCTGGCGCACGATCACCGCGATGGTCCCCAGCGCCGCGCCCAGCGCCAGCGCGCCGACGTCGCCCATGAACACCTGCGCCGGATAGGCGTTGAACCACAGGAAGGCCAGGCCGGCGCCGACCATCGAACCGATGAAGATCAGCAATTCGCCGCTGCCGGCGATGTAGGGAAACAGCAGGTAGCGGGAGAACACGGCGTTGCCGCTGACATAGGCGAACACGCCCAGCGAGCCGCCGACCATCACCGTGGGCATGATGGCCAGCCCGTCCGCGCCGTCGGTCAGGTTCACCGCGTTGCTCGCGCCGACGATGACCAGGTAGGTCAGCACGATGAAGCCGGCGATCCCCAGCGGATAGCTCACGGTCTTGAAGAACGGAACGATCAGGTCGGCCGCCGGCGGCAGCGGCATGGTCAGGCCGCTGCGCAGCCAGGCCACGAACAGATGCCAAACCTGGGCGTTGCCCTGGCCGGACACGGCAAAGGCCAGGTAGAAGGCCGCGACGACGCCGATCAGCGACTGCCAGAAGTACTTCTCGCGCGACCGCATGCCCTGCGGGTCGCGGTGCACCACCTTGCGGTAGTCGTCGACCCAGCCGATGGCGCCAAAGCCCAGGGTGACGACCAGGACGATCCAGACAAAGCGGTTGGACAGGTCCATCCACAGCAAGGTCGACGCGGTGATGGCCAGCAGGATCAGCACGCCGCCCATGGTCGGCGTGCCGGTCTTGATCAGGTGGGTCTGCGGGCCGTCGCTGCGCACGGCCTGCCCGACCTTCATCGCGGTCAGCTTGCGGATGAGCGCCGGGCCGGCGGCCAGCCCGATGAACAGCGCGGTCAGGGTGCTCATCACGGCACGAAAGGTGATGTAGTTGAACACCCGGAAGAAGCGCAGGTCGGGCGAGCTTTGCATCAGCCACAGCGCGAGGCTATGCAGCATGTCCGCCCTCCTCGAATCCGCCCGCCGCCTTCGCCGCGCAGCGCCTGCGCAGCGCGTCGACCACGCGCTCCATGCGCATGAAGCGCGAGCCCTTGACCAGCACGACATCGGCGGCCGCGGCATGCGCGGCCAGCGCATCGAGATCGAGCCCCTCGAAGCGATCGGCATGCCGCGCATCCAGGCCCGCGGCCCGCGCCGCGTCGGCCGCGTGGCGGCAGGCCGC
>JAKBBQ010000296.1 GCA_021808405.1 Pseudomonadota bacterium
GCGCAGCGCCGGCTGCCCGGCCGCCAGGTCCTCGCCGCGCCGGCGCACATGGGCGCCGCGGCGGGTCGCTCCGGGCGGAACCAGCACGTCGCCGTCGACCAGCCGGCACAGTTCCTGCGGCACCACGCAGTCGCAGGCCGCCGGCAGCACGGCCCCGGTGGTGATGCGCAGGCACGCTCGCGGCGGCAGCTCGCCGCCGAACAGGTGGCCGGCCAGGCCCTGGCCGGCCACCCGCAGCCGCGTCGGCGCATCGGCCAGCAGTTCGCCCGAACGCAGCGCGTAGCCGTCCATCGCCGCGTTGTCGTGGGGCGGCACGTCGAGCGGCGCGACGAGGTCGGCACCCAGCACCCGCTGCAGCGCTTCGTGCAGGGCGACCTCGACGGCGTCCAGGGCCGGCGCCGGCAGGCCGGCCAGCAGCTGGCGCGCCTGCTGCAGGCTGAGCGGATGGTCGGCGGCGGGGGCGGCGGGGGCGGACATGGCAGGAGCGCGACGCCAAGCGCGGCGCGACGCGAAGTGGGATTCAGGTCGGGTGCTCGGGCTGCGACTGCAGCGCCTGGAGCTGCTGCGGCAGGTTGACGTTGTCGAATCCCCGCGGGTCGTCGAAGCGGGCGCGGGCGCAGCCCACCGAGTCCAGCCAGGTCTCGACCTTGCGCCCTCCGCCGGCCAGGTACTCCAGCAGCGACTCGGCGAGTTCGCGGCGCAGCAGGGCGAACACCGGCTGGCTGCGCCCGCCGGCCTCGGCGATCGCGGCGGGGCTGCCGGCGGTCAGCGCCGCGGCACCCAGGCGGCGCGCCAGGTCCGGCGGCAGTCCCGGGGCGTCGCAGGGAACGCACAGCAGCCACGGCGTGCCGCAGGCGCGCAGGCCCGCGGCGATGCCGGCCAGCGGACCCGCGAAGGCGCGCGGGTCGGCGTCGCGCAGCACCTTCACGCCCAGCGCGGCGTAGTCGTCGAGGTGGCGGTTGGCGCTGAGCAGCACCTCGGCGACCTGCGGCCGCAGCCTGTCGAGCGCATGCTGCACCAGCGGTCTGCCGTGCAGCGGCAGCAGGCCCTTGTCGGCGCCTCCCATGCGCGAGCCGCGCCCGCCGGCCAGCAGCAGGCCGGTGACCTGCTGGCGGGGGATCGGCTCGGCCGGCGAAGGCGGGGAAGGCGGTGGCTCGCGCATGCGCCGGCGCCGGCACTCAGCCGCCGATGTAGGACATTTCCACCCGGCGTGATCCGGGCTGCCCGAGCTCGGGCGCGGCCTGGCCGCGCAGCTCGGAATAGCGGTCGCTGCGCGCGCCCCACACGCGGGCGATCGCCGCGCGCAACTGGTCGTCGTCGACCGCCGCGACGCCGCGCTGGCTGTCGCCGCGCAGCAGCGCGCGCACGTCATGGCCGTGGCTGGCGAACAGGCACAGGTACAACTTGCCTTCCATCGACAGGCGGGCACGGTTGCAGTCGCGGCAGAAGGCGCGGGTGACGCTGGAGATCAGCCCGATCTCCAGGCTGCCGTCGGCCAGCTCCCAGCGCTCGGCGGTCTCGCCGACCACGGTGGGATCCAGCGCGCGCAGCGCGTAGCGGCCGGCGATGCGCTCGAGCAGTTCGGCCGCCGGCAGCACCTGGTCCATGCGCCAGCCGTTGGTCGAGCCGACGTCCATGAATTCGATGAACCGCAGCACCACGCCGCTGCCGCGGAAGTGCTCGATCATCGGCAGCACCTGGTGGTCGTTGACCCCGCGCTGCACCACCATGTTGACCTTCACCGGCTGCAGCCCGGCGCGCTGCGCCGCGTCGATTCCGCCGAGCACGGTCGCGACCGGGAAATCGACATCGTTCATGCGCCGGAACACCGCGTCGTCGATGGCGTCCAGGCTGACCGTCACGCGCTGCAGCCCGGCGTCGCGCAGCGCCTGCGCCTTGCGCGCCAGCGCCGAGGCGTTGGTGGTCATGGTCAGCTCGACCGCCTGGCCGTCGCTGCCGCGCAGCCTGGCCAGCATGGCCACCAGTTGCTCGAGCCCGCGGCGCAGCAGCGGCTCGCCGCCGGTGATGCGCAGCTTGCGCACCCCGAGTTCGACAAAGGCGCGCGCGACGCGCTCGATCTCCTCGAAGCGCAGCAACTCGTCGTGGCGCAGGAATTCGTACTGGGTGTCGAAGATCTCCTTCGGCATGCAGTAGGTGCAGCGGAAGTTGCAGCGGTCGGTGACCGAGATCCGCAAATCGTGCAGCGGCCGCCCGAGCTGGTCGCTCACCAGGCTGCCGGCGGGCACCGCGGTCGCCGGCACTTCGGGAACGCTGGCAGCGTAGCGGTGGTCCACCAGCGGGATGACGGTTCGTTCGGACATGGCTCCATTATCGGTAAATCGCCCACCACTTGCCGCGCGGTCGCGGCCGCCGTCGCATCGCGTCGTTGTTGCTGCGCGCCGCCGCGGGTAGCATCGAGCCGGTGCAGGCAGCCGCTGCGGCCTGGAGGAACACCCATCACCATGTCCTACACCATCGATCTTTCCGGGCGCGTGGCGCTCGTCACCGGGGCCTCGAGCGGCCTGGGCTGGCAGTTCGGCCGCACGCTGGCGCGTGCCGGCGCCGCCGTGGTGCTGTGCAGCCGGCGCGTCGGACGGCTGAAGGAATTGCGCGCCTGCATCGAGGGCGAGGGCGGAGACGCCCACTTCGTCGAACTCGATGTCGACGATCCGGCGAGCATCCGCGGAGCCATCGCCCACGCCGAGACCGAGGTGGGAAACATCGACATCCTGGTCAACAACGCCGGGGTGTCGGTGGCCGGCAAGCTGCTCGACGTGCAGCCGCAGGACTTCGACCACATGTTCGACACCAACGTGCGGGGCGCCTTCTTCGTCGCCCAGGAGGTCGCGCGCCGCATGGTCGCGCGCTCGCGCGGCATGGCGCCCGGCACCTGGGCCGGCGGGCGGGTGATCAACATCGCCTCGATGGCCGGGCTGCGGGTGATCCCGCAGATCGGGGTGTACGCGATGACCAAGGCGGCGGTGGTGCAGATGACCCGCGCGATGGCGCTGGAGTGGGGGCGCTACGGCATCAATGTCAACGCCATCTGTCCGGGTTACATCGATACCGAGATGAACCACGAGCACTGGGACACCGAGGCCGGGCGCAAGCTCGTCGACATGCTGCCGCGCAAGCGCGTCGGGCGGGCGCAGGACCTCGACCCGGTGCTGCTGATGCTGGCCAGCGGCCAGAGCCATTTCGTCAACGGCGCGGTGATCGCCGCCGACGACGGCTTCGGGGTGTGAGGCAGCGGCGATGGTCGATCTGAGCCTTCCCGACGAGCGCAACCTGGTCTACACCACCTCGGTGGCGATGCGCTGGGGCGACATGGACGCCATGGGCCATGTCAACAACACGGTGTATTTCCGCTACATGGAAATCGCCCGCATGGACTGGATGGAGCGCATGCTGGCGCAGGCCGTGCAGGCAGGCCAGGCGCCGCCGCCCGGACAAGGGCCGGTGGTGGTCAACGCCTTCTGCAACTTCCTGCGCGAGTTGCGCTATCCGGGCACCGTGCAGGTGCGGCTGTACACCGGCAGGCCGGGTCGCAGCAGCTTCGACACCTACTACGAACTGCGGCGCGAGGACCAGCCCGAGGTGGTCGTGGCCAACGGCGGCGCCCGGGTGGTGTGGATCGACCACTCCCGGCGCGCCAGCGTGGAACTGCCCGACGCGTTGCGCCGGCTGCTGCAGTCGGCCTGAGCCGCCGGGCTCGCGCTGCGGGCGCGCTCAGCGCCGCCAGCGCGCCCGCCAGGCCGCCCACAGCAGGCGCAGCGGCGGCAGGCTGATGCGCTGCTGCAGCAGCGCGTCGTCGGCGGCCTCGATTTCCCGCAGCAGCGCGAACCCCATCGCCGACAACGACGCGGTCAGCCGCCCGGCGCGCCCCATCGCGCGCGGCCGCAGCGACTCGGCGGCCTGCAGCCGCTGGCGACAGACCTGCGCCGCCTGGCGCAGCGCGGCGCGCAGTTGCGGGCTGTCGTGCAGGTCCAGCAATTGCTGTTCGTGCAAGCCGTGGGCGCGCAGCAGCGAGCGCGGCAGGCGCACCCGCTGGCGCCGCGCGTCGCGGCCGACGTC
>JAKBBQ010000297.1 GCA_021808405.1 Pseudomonadota bacterium
CTGGGACATCATGCGAGCGCAGAAGTACGGCCGTGTGGTGATGACGACTTCCTCGTCCGGGCTCTACGGCAACTTCGGCCAGTCCAACTACGGCGCCGCCAAGATGGCCCTGGTGGGACTGATGCAGACCCTCGCCCTCGAAGGGGAGAAATACGGCATCCGCGTGAACTGCCTGGCGCCCACCGCCGCGACCCAGATGACCGACGGCGTGCTGTCGCCCGAGGCGCTGCAGCGCCTGGCCCCCGAGCTGGTCAGCCCGGGGCTGGTGGCGCTGGTGGGCAGCGACGCACCCACGCGGGCCATCCTGTGCGCGGGCGCCGGGCACTTCGCCTGCGCCCACGTCACGCTCACCCAGGGCGTGCAGCTCGGCGGCGGGCCGGACGCCGCGCAGCGCGTGGTGGACGCCTGGTCCGACATCGGCGAGCGCGACAACGAGATCGTGCCGGCCTACGGTTTCACCCAGGCCGAGCGCGAGTTGCAAGGCAGCGCGACCGTGGAGCGGCGCAGCGCCTGAGATTTCCGGGCCGGCTCCGGTGGAGCCGGCCGACAACGCGCGCCCGGAGCAGGGCACCCGGCGCGGGTACAACCAAGAGCCCAGCGAGGAGATGAGCAATGAAGGCAGCAGTGTTCGCGGCGGCTCTCGGGCTGTCGCTGTCGGGGCTCGCGGCGCAGTCCGCGATGGCCGCCGGCCCCATCCGGATCGGCTATGTGGACCCCTTGTCGGGCGGCGGCGCCAGCGCCGGACAGATCGGGCTGAGGGAGCTCAACTTCATCGCCCGGCAGGTCGACGCGAAGGGCGGCGTGCTGGGCAGGCAGGTGAAGATCATCCCCTACGACAACAAGCTCAGCCCGCAGACCAGCCTGGTGCAGGTGCAGAAGGCCATTGACGACGGCGTGGACATCATCGTCCAGGGCACCGGCTCCTCCGCGGGATCGGCCATCGAGAGTTTCGTCACCAGGTACAACGAGCGCAATCCCGGCAAGGGCGTGGTGTACCTGAACTACGGCGCGATCGACCCCAGCATCACCAACGCCAACTGCAGCTACTGGCAATTCAGCTTCGACGCCAACGTCGACGTGAAGATGCAGGCGCTGACCCATTTCATCCATTCGCAACCGGGCATCAAAAAGGTCTACCTGATCAACCAGGACTACGACTTCGGCCATTCCGTGGCCGACGCCGCGGCGCGCATGCTCAAGCAGCACGATCCCGGCGTGCGCATCGTCGGCGATGAATTCCACCCCCTGCTCAAGGTCACGGACTTTTCGCCCTATATTGCGAAGATCAAGGCCTCCGGCGCGGACAGCGTGATCACCGCCGACTGGGGCCAGGACCTGGCGCTGCTGCTGAAGGCCGCGGGCGACGCCGGGCTGAAGGTGAACTGGTACACCTACTACGCGGGACTGCCGGGCGGGCCCACGGCGATCAAGCAGGCCGACCTGCCCGACCGCGTGTTCCAGGTCAACGAAGGCGTCAACAACGTGAGCTACGCGCCGGCGCGCCGGATGGCCGCCACCTACATCGCCAGCCACAAGGACGACCCCTTCTTCTATCCCAAGCTGTTCAACCTCACGGGCATGCTGTTCCAGGCCATGCGTGAAGCGGGATCGGCCGAGCCGGTCAAGTTCGTGCCCAAGCTCGAGGGCATGCGCTACAAGACCTTTTCCAGCGGCGACGTGGGCTTCATGCGGGCCCAGGACCATCAGTTCTTCCAGCCCCTGTTCATCTCCACCTTCGGGCCCGTCGGCGGAGCCCATCCCTTCCTGGACGAAGGCACCGGCTGGGGCTGGAAGGTGGTCGCGAAAATCCCGAGCAAGGCCACCGTCCTGCCCACGACCTGCCACATGAAGCGTCCCTGATCCCGGGGATCCGTAGCGGCGCCACGCGCAGCGCGGCGCCGCAGCACGGGCGTGGCGCCGCGGCAGCGGTGGCCGGCCCCAACCAGCCGATGGATCGTGCCGTGCTCGACATCGTCCTGACATCGACCCTCGACGGCATCCTCTACGGGATGCTGCTGTTCCTGCTGGCCAGCGGCCTGACCGTCATCTTCAGCATGATGGGGGTGCTGAACTTCGCCCATGCCAGCTTCTACATGCTGGGGGCCTTCTTCGGTTTCGAGACCAGCCTGTACCTGGGCTACTGGCCCGGGCTGCTGATCGCGCCCGTGCTGGTGGGCGCAATCGGCATGGCCGTGGAGCGTTACGGGCTTCGGCGCGTCCACCGGCACGGTCATGTGGCGGAGCTGCTGTTCACCTTCGGCCTGACCTTCATCATCCAGGAGTTCGTGCAAATCGTCTGGGGCACGCTGCCGATGAACTACAAGGTCCCGCAACTGCTCGACTTCTCCGCCTTCAGCCTGTACTCCATTCACTATCCGGCCTTCAAGCTGTTCGAGCTGTTCGGATCGGCGGCCATCTTCGTCGTGCTGGCGCTGGTGGTGAAGTTCTCGCGCGTCGGGCTGGTGGTGCAGGCGGCGCTGAGTCATCCCGGCATGGTCGCCATGCTGGGGCACGACGTGGAACGCATCTTCATGCTGGTGTTCGGCGTCGGCTGCGGCCTGGCCGCGCTGGCCGGAGTGATCGCCGGCCCGGCGCTGGTGACCCAGTCCAACATGGCGGAACTGCTCGGGCCGATCCTGTTCGTGGTCGTCGTGTTCGGCGGGCTGGGTTCGCTGGCGGGGGCTTTCGTGGCCTCGCTGACCATCGGTCTGGTGCAGACCTTCGCGGTCGCGTCCAACGCCTCGCTGGCCGCCAGCTTCGGGCCCTTGCGGGCGAGCGGCGCGCTGGCCCCTCTGCTCGGTGACGTGTGGAACGTGACGGTGGCGCAGCTCGCACCCATCCTGCCCTACCTGTTGCTGGTGCTGGTGCTGATCGTGCGGCCGCGGGGCCTGATGGGGGCGCGCGAATCATGAGCAGCCCCGCATCCACCGCTGGACGCGCGGCGCGACCCGGCGCGGCCCTGTCGGCCCTCGCTCCCTGGCTCGCCGCGGCCGTGGTGCTGGCGCTGCTGCCTCGGGTGTTCGATTCGGGGCTGTCGCTGACCACCATGAGCCTGATGGGGACGATGGTCATCTTCGCCCTGTCCTACAACATGCTGCTCGGGCAGACCGGGCTGCTGTCCTTCGGGCACGCGGTGTACTACGGGCTCGGCGGCTTCATGACCGTGCACCTGATGAACCTGGTCGAGGCCGCCGGTCTTCCGGTTCCGCTGGCGCTGTTTCCCCTCGCCGGCGGTCTGGCCGGGCTCTTGTTCGCCGCGTTGTTCGGCAGCGTGGCCACGCGCCGCGCCGGCACGGCGTTCGCGATGATCACGCTGGGCCTGTGCGAACTGGTGGCCAGCGCGGCGCTGATCCTGCAGCATGTGTTCGGCGGCGAGCAGGGCGTGGGCACGGACCGCACGGCACTCGTGCATCCCTTCGGCATCAGCTTCGGCCCGCAGCTGCAGGTCTATTACCTGATCGCCTTCTGGGGCCTGGTGTCGGCGGCGGCGATGTACGCGTTGACCCGCACGCCCTTCGGGCGCATGTGCAGGGCTGTGCGCGACAACCCCGAGCGCGCCAGGTTCATCGGCTTCGACATCCAGGCCGTGCGCTTTCTCGCCTTCACCTTCTCGGGCGGCTTCGCCGGCGTCGCGGGCGCACTGGCCGCGATCAACTTCGAGCTGATGAGTTCCTCGCAGCTGGGACTGCGCCAGTCCGGAGCGGTGATTCTGATGACCTTCATCGGCGGGACCGGCGACTTCGCGGGGCCGATTCTCGGCGCCGTGCTGGTCACCTGGCTGCAGGTCAGCCTGAGCGACGTCACCGATCTGTGGCGCCTGTACCTGGGCCTGCTGTTCATCGGCGTCGTGATGTTCGCGCCCGAGGGCCTGGCGGGGGTGCTGCGGCGGCAGTGGCCCCTGCTCGCGGCGCGCCGGCTGCATCGCGTGCTGCCGGCCTATGCCGCGGCGCTGCTTGCGGGGCTGATGCTGGCCGCGGGCTGCTCGCTGGCCCTGGAGATGACCAATCAGCTGATGGTGCATGCGTCGGACGGGCCGGCGATGCGCTTCGCGTTCGTGCGCCTGA
>JAKBBQ010000298.1 GCA_021808405.1 Pseudomonadota bacterium
CGAGATCGTCAAACCGCCCGCGCTGAAGGGCGACTATCGCGCTGCGCCGTGGACCTGAGGACGCCGGTGCGTCAGCGGTAGCGATCGATGAAACCACGGTCGATCGAATCCTTCCAGCGCATGGCCCAGCGCCCGGCCGCCGCCAGGCGCCCCCGGCTGGCGATGGCGCGTCCGTCGGCGGTGTTGAGCAGCACCAGCTGATCGCGCCGCGGCCGATAGGCCCGCAGCTCCTTGCCCGCGAAGGCGGCAGCGACGTTGTGGGCCAGCACCGGCCCCATGCGCACCGAATGCACGCCGGACTTGGCCAGCGACGGGCTGAACGCCGCACAGTCGCCGACCGCGAACAGCCACGGGTGCGAGGTCGAGCGCAGCGTCGAGTCGACGCGCACGAAGCCCGAAGGGTCGACGTCCAGCCCACTGGCCGCCGGCCATGCGTGCGCCACGGCTCCGGCTGCCCACAGCACCAGATCGGCCGTCTGGAACTGGCCATCGCGCGCCAGCAGCCCGGCGGGCTGGATAGCCTGCACGTCGAAACCCCCTCGGACCACGACTGCGGCCCGCGCCAGCGCGGCATGCGCCAGCCGGCGCACGCGGGGGCTGAGGCTACGCAGCGCTTGGGCGTCGCGGCTCAGCAGCGTGCAGCGCGGCGCGACGCCGGCCTGCTGCAGGCGCCTGCGCAGCGCCAGCAGGGTCTCGATGCCGGCTGCGCCGCCTCCGACGCCGACCAGCTCGGGGGCATGCGCCCGCCCCTGCCCCGACGCCAGCGCCCGCGCCGCGTCGTGCAACGCAGCCAGCGGCCGCGTCGGCAGCAGCCAGGGCCCCGCCCCTTCTGGCGCCTGCGGCATGCGCACGGTCGATCCGATGTTCAACACCATCGCGTCGGCGCCGAGCACGGCGCCACCGGCCAGCAGGACCTCGCGCCGACCCGCATCCAGCGCGACCACGCGGTCGAACACCATGCGCGCTCCCGCGCGAGCTGCGAGATCAGCGAAGTCGATGCAGCAGTCCTCCCAGGCGTAGTCGCCCGCGAGCCAGCCCGGAACCATGCCCGAATAGGCAGCAAGCTGGTCCGGACTGACCAGCGTGAGCTCGACGTCGCTGGGCGGCGCCGCAGCCCAGCGACGCAGCAGCTCGGCGCCCGCGTGCCCGGCGCCGATCAGCAGCAGGCGTCGCATCGCAGGGCGTCTCGCATCCCATCGGGCAGCGCGGCGAGATCTTCCGGGGTGTCGATATCGGCCAGCGCATCGAGCTCGACCCAGTGCAGTCCGAGTGCGCGCAAGCCCTCTCGCATGCGCTGCATCACGTCGGGAACGCTCCAGGCCTGGTGCGCGAACAGCCGGCTCATGGCCGCGGCGGCCGGTGCCCGGCAGCCGACCAGCGCGAAGCCGCCGTCGAGTGCCGGAACGAACACCACATCGGCCTGCCGCAACGCGAGCGCGGCGCGCCGCAGACACGCCGCGTCGAGCGCCGGGCAGTCGGCGCCGAGCAGCAGCGCTGCCGGAGCGTCGCGGCAGCTGCGCTGCAAGGCCTGCGCCATGCGCTCGCCGAGGTCGGCGCCGCGCTGCAACCTGCGCCGCGCGCCATGCCGGCTCGCCGCGCGCGCCAGCAGCGGGTGGCGAGCCGTGCCGTAGAGCCACAAGCCTCCCATGCCCGCTCCCGACGCCTGGCACAGGGTGTGTTCCAGCAGCGCCGCCGCCAGGCGCGCGGCGCCCGCCTCGCCGAGCGCAGGAATCAGTCGGGTCTTGGCCAGCCCCGCCAGCGGGGGCTTGGCGAACACCAGCAACGCGGTGTGCTCCACGGTCAGCGCGCCTCGCGATACAGGCGAGCCAGCGCGGACGGCTCGGCTCCCAGCGCGTAGCGCAGGCGCAGCCACCACATCAGCAGCACCGTACGCACGACTCCGTGGCGCAGCCAGCGGCGCGACGAGGTGCGCACTCGCAAGCGCAGGCAGGCCGGGCGGCCGAGCCGACGCAGGCGGCGGCTGATCTCGATGTCCTCCATCAGATCCTGGCGCGGGAAGCCGCCGACCGCGTCGAAGGCCTCGCGGCGCATGAACAGCGCCTGGTCCCCAGTGCAGATGCCAGTTGCGCGCGAGCGCAGGTTCATCATCGCCGCCACCAGCCGAAGCAGCGGAGTGGCGGGTTCGATGGCGGCGTCGAAACGCCCCCAGTCGAAGCCGCCGTCGAGCGCGGCCAGCAACGCAGGAATCGCGCCGGCGGGCAATTCGGTGTCGATGTGCAGGAACAGCAGCAGCGGCCTATCGCTGGCCGCCGCGCCGGCGTTCATCTGCGACGCGCGCCCGGCGGGCGAGCACAGCACGCGATCGGCCAGACCTCGCGCCAGCCCAGCGCTGCCATCGTCGCTGCGGCCGTCGACGACGATGAGCTCGACACCGGCATCGCGCAGCTCCTGCAGGCGTGCCAGCGCCGGCTCCAGCACCGGCGCCTCGTTGCGCACCGGGATGACGATGGCCAGACGCTGCGCCCAGGTCTGCTGGCAACTCATCGGAGGCGCCATGCGAAGAATCCTGCACTCCAGCGCAACAGCCGGGGCGAGACGTGGCCGCGCTTCCAGGTCCCGGCTGTCGCGCGCGCGGCTTCGCTCCAGGTCGGGTAGGCGTGCACTGTGCCGAGGATGGCGCTCAATCCCAGGCCCTTGCGCATCGCCAGCACGAATTCGGCCAGCAGTTCCCCGGCGTGCGCGCCGACGATCACCGCACCCAGGATGCGGTCCTTGCCGGGAGGGGTCAGTACCTTGATGAAGCCGCCTGTGGCGCCTTCGGCGATGGCGCGGTCGAGCTCGGCGATGTCGTAGCGCGTGGCCTCGTACGCGATGTCCCTGGCGCGAGCCTCGTCTTCGCTCAGGCCGACGCGCGCGACCTCGGGGTCGGTGAAGGTGGTCCACGGGATCACCGAGAGATCCGATTTCAGGCTCCACCAGCCGCCCAGCAGGGCATTGACCGACGCGGTCCACGCCTGATGCGCCGCCACGTGGGTGAACTGCAGCGGGCCGGTGACGTCGCCGCACACGTAGAGGTTGGGAATGCTGGTGCGCAGCGCGGCATCGGCCTGCACGGTGCCGTTGGCGCGCAGCGCGACGCCGAGTTCCTCGAGGCCGTAGCCCTGGGTGCGCGCCACCCGGCCCAGCGCGCACAGCAGCGCGTCGAAAGCGACCTCCACGTCGCCGGCGGGCCCGCGCGCCAGCATGCGCCGCTCGCCGGCCTCGATGCGAGCTCGCAGCGCCTTGTGCCCGGTCAGCAGCTCGACCCCGTCGGCGCGCAGCGCGGCGGCGACCTGCTCGGCCACGTCGGCGTCCTCGCGACCCAGGATGCGGGCTTGCATTTCCATCAGCGTGACCTGGCTGCCCAGGCGTGCGAAGGCCTGGGCCAGCTCGCAGCCGATGGGGCCGCCGCCGAGCACCAGCAGGCGACGGGGGAGCTCGCGCAGGCCCCACACGGTGTCGGAGGTCAGGTAGCCGACCTCATCGAGCCCGGAGATCGGCGGCACCAGCGGCCTGGCGCCGGCGGCGACGACGATGGCGCGTGTGCTCAGCTCCACCACGCCGCCATCGCCTTCGACCCGCACCGTCCATGGCGACGTGATGCACGCGCGTCCGCGCAGCACCTCCACGCCCAGTTGCGTGTAACGCTCGACCGAGTCGTGCGGCGCGACCTCGGCGACGACCTCGCGCACGCGGGCCATCACCGCGGCGAAATCCACCACCGGCGGAGCGACCCGCAGGCCCAGTTCGGCGGCATGGCGCATCGCGTGCACGCTGCGTGCGACGTGCAGCAGGGCCTTCGACGGCACGCAGCCGGTATTGAGGCAGTCGCCGCCCATCGCTCCCGACTCGACCAGCGTGACCCGCGCCTTCGCGGATGCGGCGACGTAGGAGGCGACCAGTCCGGCCGCGCCGGCGCCGATCACCACCACGTTGCGCTCGAAACGCCTGGGCCGCGGCCAGCGCGCCAGGCGCCTCGTCGCGTCGATGCGGCGCAACAGATAGCGGGCCAGCAGCGGCAGCGAGCCCAGCAGCGCCAGAGTCAGCCACAGCGAGGGCGAG
>JAKBBQ010000035.1 GCA_021808405.1 Pseudomonadota bacterium
GTCGGCTCAGCCCCCTTGGGGGGGCGGTCCGGGCGCAGCCCGGGCCTGGGGGCTCACCCACCTGAGCCGACGCCGGGCCGCCCCAAGTCGGCTCAGCCCTCTTGGGGGGCGGTCCGGGCGCAGCCCGGGCCTGGGGGCTCACCCACCTGAGCCGACGCCGGGCCGCCCCAAACCTGCCCCGACGCCCTGGCGCCTCAGCCGGAGAGCGCCGCGAGCAGCCGCCTGGCGGTGGCCAGGTTGGTCGCGCAGGGCACGTCGTGCACGTCGCAGGCGCGCAGCAGGGCGCTGATGTCGGGTTCGTGGGGCTGCGCGGTCATCGGGTCGCGCAGGAAGATCACCAGGTCGATTCCGCCCTCGGCCAGGCGCGCGCCGATCTGCAGGTCCCCGCCCAGCGGGCCGCTGCGCAGGCACTCGACCTGCAGGCCCAGCTGTTCGCGCAGCCGCAGTCCGGTGGTGCCGGTGGCGACCAGCCGATGTCGGGCCAGCAGGCTGGAATGGTCGCGCGCCAGTTCGATCATCCGCTGTTTCTGCGCGTCGTGGGCGATGAGGGCGATGTGCATCGTCGGCTCGGGGTCGTGCTGCGGGACAGGGGCGGCCGCCGACGGCGCATCAGCAGGACTGCGCCCGCTGTGCGCGATAGAGGTCGATCAGCCGGGTGGTGGAGGCGTCGCGCGGCGCCGGCGGCAGCTCGTCGCGCAGCTCGCCCAGGATCGCCTGCGCCAGTTGCTTGCCCAGCTCGACCCCCCACTGGTCGAAGGAATTCAGCCCCCAGACGAGGCCCTGCACGAAGATCTTGTGTTCGTACAGCGCGATCAAGGCCCCCAGGTGGCGGGGGTCCAGGCGATCGAGCAGCAAGGTGTTGCTCGGCCGGTTGCCGTCGAACACCTTGAAGGCCTGCAGGCGCTCGACCTCGGCTGGGGCCAACCCCTGGGCGGCCAGCTCGGCGCGCGCCTCGGCGGCGTCGCGACCGCGCAGGAAGGCCTCGGCCTGGGCGAACATGTTCGCCATGAGGATCTCGTGGTGCCCAGGCAGCGAACCGCGGCTGTCCAGCGAGCCGATGAAATCGATGGGGGAGATATGGGTGCCCTGGTGCAGCAGCTGGAAGAACGCGTGCTGGCCGTTGATTCCGCTGTCGCCCCAGATGATCGGCGCCGTCTCGTAGTCGACCGGCCGGCCCTCGCGGGTCACGCGCTTGCCGTTGGACTCCATGTCCAACTGCTGGATGTAGGCCGGCAGGCGGTGCAGGAACTGGTCGTAGGGGGCGATCACATGGCTGCCGGCGCCGAAGAAGTTGATGTACCAGATCCCCAGCAGCGCCAGCACCACCGGCAGGTTGCGCTCGAGCGGGGCGTCGCGGAAGTGCAGGTCCATCGCGTGCGCGCCTTCGAGCAGCTCGAGGAAGTTGTGCTCGCCGATGGACAGCATGATCGGCAGCCCGATCGCCGACCACAGGCTGAAACGGCCTCCGACCCAGTCCCAGAACTCGAACATGTTGCTGGGGTCGATCCCGAATCCGCTGACCGCCCTCAGATTGGTGGAGACGGCCACGAAATGCCTGGCCACCGCCTGCGGGTCCTGCGCGCGGCGCAGGAACCAATCGCGCGCGGTGTGCGCGTTGGTCAGGGTTTCCTGGGTGGTGAAGGTCTTGGATTCGACGATGAACAGCGTGGTCTCGGCGTGCACCCGGCGCAGCGTCTCCTTGAGCTGGGCGCTGTCGACGCTGGAGACGAAATGCATGTCCAGTCGCGGATGGGCATGGGCGCGCAGCGCCTGGCACACCATCAGCGAGCCCAGGTCCGAGCCGCCGATGCCGATGTTGACCACGTCGGTGATCGGCTGCTGGGTGTAGCCCAGCCATTGGCCGCTGCGCACCCGGGAGGCGAAGGCCGCCATGCGCTCGAGCACCGAGCGGACCTTGGGCATCACGTCCTCGCCGTCGATGCGCATCGGCTGCGCCGACCGGTTGCGCAGCGCGACGTGCAGCGCGGCGCGATGCTCGGTGGTGTTGATGCGCTCGCCTGCGAACATCGCCGCGATGCCCTCGGCCACCCCGGCCTCGCGCGCCAACTGCAGCAGCAGGGTCATCGTCTGGGTGGTGATGCGGTTCTTCGAATAGTCCAGCCGCAGACCGCAGTGCTCCAGCCAGAAGGTCCGTGCGCGTTGCGGGTCGGCCTCGAAGAGCTGGCGCATGTGCCAGTCGCGCGCGTGGGTGAAATGGCTCCACAGCGCTTTCCAGGTGGGCAGTTCGGTCAGGTGCATGGCGGGTCGTCCGGGTCGGGGCCGGGTCTGGCCGCGGCGGCGCGCAGCCTGCGTTGGCGCAGGCTGCTCTTGGTGCGCGCCAGCGGCGCGATGGCCTCCGGTCCGCGCTTGAGCGCCACGCCGACCGCCAGGGTGTCGATCAGCGCCAGATGCACCAGGCGCGAGGTCATCGGGCTGTAGACGTCTCCATCCTCGCCCGCGTCGGCCAGGATCGCCAGCGTGGCCAGCCTGGCCAGCGGCGTGCCCGGGGAGGTGATGGCCAGCACGCGGCAGCCGTTGCCCAGCGCGATGGCCACCGCGTCGAGCAGCTCGCTGGTGCGCCCCGAGTGGGAGATGGCCACCAGCACGTCGCGCGGACCGAGGAGCGCGGCGGCCATCGACTGGGTGTGCGCGTCGGCGTAGGCGACGGTGGCGATGTCGAAGCGGAAGAACTTGTGCTGGGCGTCGGCAGCGACGATCCCCGAATTGCCCAGGCCGTAGAACTCCACCCGGCGCGCGCCGGCCAGCCAGTCGACAGCCCGCTGCAGGTTCGGGGCGCTGACTTCGTTGCGGCACTTGATCAGCGCCGACACGGCGTTGTCCAGCACCTTGGCCGAAACCTCGGCCATGCCGTCGCCGGGCGCCACCGCCGCGTGCACGTAGGGCACGCCGCCGACCAGGCTGGCGGCCAGCTTGAGCTTGAGCTCCTGCAGTCCGCTCAACCCCAGCGAACGCGCGAAGCGGATCACCGTGGGCTGGCTGACCCCGGCCTCGCGCGCGATGTCGGCCACCGCGGCGCGGGCGAATTCGTTCGGCCGCCGCAGCAGTTCGTCGGCTACCCGGCGCTCGGCGGCCGACAGCTGGGGGTACTGGTCGTGCACCCGATCAAGCATCGCGGCGGCCCTGCAAGTGCTGCTGCAGCGCGGCGCCGGCGCCCAGCAGACCCGGCCACGCGCTGTGGATCACGTACGCCGGGATCTCGGCCAGCGCGCGGGCGAAGCGGCCCTTGGCCTCGAAGCGCTGGCGGAAGGGCGATGCCGCGAACAGCTCGGCGATGCGCGGCACGATGCCGCCGCCCACGTACACCCCGCCGCGCGCGTCCAGCGTGAGCGCCAGGTTGCCGGCCAGCGTCCCGAGCAGGCCGCCGAACATCCGCAAGGTCTGCCGGCACAGCTCGTCGTCCTCGTGCAGAGCGCCCCGGGTGATCGCCGCCGCGTCGCGCGCCGCGGCGCCGCCGGCCCGTTCGCCAAGCCAGCGGTGGATGAGCTCCAGCCCGCTGCCGCTGAGCAGCCTCTCGGCCGAGACATGGCCGTGGCGCTCGCGGGCATAGCGCCACAGCTCCACCTCCTGTTCGTCGGCGGGGCTGAAGCTGACATGGCCGCCTTCGCCGGCCAGCGCCTGCCAGCGGCCCTCGCCGGCCGGCAGCAGCGCGCCCACGCCCAGCCCGGTGCCGGCGCCCAGCACCACCCTGGCGGCACCCGGTGCGGGCCGGCCGCCGCCGACCTGCTGCAACTCGTGGGCTGGCAGCACGGGCAGCGCCAGCGCCTGCGCGGCGAAGTCGTTGAGCACCAGCAGGTCCTGCAGTCCCAGTTCGGCTCGCACCTGTTCGATGGAGAAGCTCCAGTGGTGATTGGTCATGCGCAGGCTGTCGGAATGCACCGGATTGGCGATCCCCAGCGCGGCGTGTCGCACGCTCACGCCTTGGCCTCGCAGGTAATGTCCCAAGGCCTGCTGCAGGCTGTCGAAGTCGGCGCAGCGCAGCACCTGCACGTGGTCGATGCCCTCGGGGTGCTGGAGGGCGAAGCGGGCGTTGGTGCCGCCGACGTCGCCGAGCAGGCGCGGAAATCCGGGCAGGTTCATGGCGACCAGAATGCGGGAAGCGGCGCCGCGCGCGCGCGCAGCAGGCGGGCGATGGGCAGCGGCCCATCCGGCTGCGCGCAGGCGGCCTCGTAGACCTCGCGCTTGCGCGCACCCTCGATGGACAGCAGCAGCTGCGGCGCCTGCGCCAGCGCGCGCAGGCTCATGCTGACCCGCGCATGAGGGGCGTGCCGGGGGACCAGGCCGACGTAGGTGTGGGGGCAGCGCAGGTCCATCGCCTGCTCGCTGCCGCTCGCGTCGGCGAACAGCGACGCGGTGTGGCCGTCCTCGCCCATGCCCAGGATCACCAGGTCGGCGGCCAGCGCGCGCCGCTCGGCCTCACGCACACAGGCCTGCAGCCCGGCTGCCGGGTCGTCGAACAGGGCTTGCAGCCGCGCTGCCGCCGCGGCATCGCGCAGCAGGTGCTCGCGCACCAGCCGCTGGTTGCTGTCGGGGTCGTCGGCCGCCACCAGGCGCTCGTCGACCAGCGTGACGGTGATCGCGGACCAGCGCAGGTCCAGGCGGCGCAGGCGCTCGAACAGCGCGACCGGCGAACGCCCGCCCGACACCGCCAGCACCGCGCTGCCGTGGCTGTCGCAGGCGCGCCGCAGCCACTGCGCGGCCGCGGCGGCCAGCGCTGCGGCGCGCGCTGCCGCATCGTCGAAGCCGTGCAGCGACGGGCAGACGGCTGGTGTCGCGGCCACGCTCAGATTTCCTCGTGCCAGGCCACGCCGTCGCGCGACAGCAGCGCGCTGGATGCCGCGGGCCCCCAGGTCCCCGCGGTGTAGCCCTTGGGCTGACTGGCGTCGCGCTCCCAGGTCTCGAGGATGGGCTCCACCCAGCGCCAGGCCGCCGCGAGTTCGTCGCGGCGCATGAACAGGCCGAGCTGGCCGCGTATGACGTCGAGCAGCAGACGCTCGTAGGCATCGGCGCGGCGCCGGTGGGAGGTCGAGAGCAGGTCCAGGTCGAGCGACGTGGGTTGCAGGCGCATGCCGTCGCCGGCCTGCTTGGCCAGGAAGTGCAGGCTGATGCGCTCCTCGGGCTGCAGCCGGATGACCATGCGGTTGACCCCCTGGGTGTTCGAGGGCATGCCGAACAGGCTCAGCGGAACCGGGCGGAAGTGGATCACGATCTCGGCCAGCCGCTCGGGCATGCGCTTGCCGCTGCGCAGGAAGAACGGGACGCCCGACCAGCGCCAGTTCGCCACCTCGGCGCGCACCGCGACGAAGGTTTCGGTCAGGCTGTCGGCAGCCACCGCCGGCTCCTGGCGGTAGCCGACCACCGGCTGCCCGCCGGCGGCGCCGGCGCGGTACTGGCCGCGCACCGTGTAGCGCGGCACGTCGTCCTCGCGGATGGGCTTGAGCGACTTCAGCACCTTGAGCTTTTCGTCGCGGATGGCGTCGGCGTCCAGGCTGGCCGGAGGCTCCATCGCCACCATGCACAGCAGTTGCAGCAGGTGGTTCTGCAGCATGTCGCGCAGCGCGCCGGTCTTGTCGTAGAACTCCCCCCGCCCCTCGACTCCGAGGTCCTCGGCGATGGTGACCTGCACATGGTCGATCCATTCGCGGCGCCACAAGGGTTCGAACAGCACGTTGCCGAACCGGATCGCCATCAGGTTCTGCACCGACTCCTTGCCCAGGTAGTGGTCAATGCGGTAGATCTGCTGCTCCTGGAAATGCCTCGCGACTTCCGCATTGATCGCCTCGGACGAAGCCCAATCATGCCCCAGGGGCTTTTCCAGCACCACCCGCACGTTGCCGTGGTTCAGCCCGCAGGCTGCGAGGTGGGCGCAGATGGGAGCGAACAGCCGCGGTGCGGTAGCCAGGTAGCACACCACCACGCGCTGCCCGGGGTCGTTGCCCAGCCAGCCGCGCAGTGGAGGAAAGTCCCCGGCCTGCGAGGCGTCGAGCTGCAGGAAGTCGATGCGCTGCACGAAGCCCTGCCAGGCCGGGTCGGCGACGTCCACGCGCAGGTGAGGGCGCGCCTGGCGTTCGACCTGCTGGAGGTATTCGGCGCGCGATCCGGCGGCCCGGCCCAGCGCGAGGATGCGCCCGTCCGGGTGCAGCGTGCCTTCGCGGTGGGCCTCGAACAGGGCCGGCAGGATCTTGCGCATCGCCAGGTCGCCGGTGCCGCCGAACAGCACCATGTCAAACGCGGGAGTCGTGGGCATGCTTGTCGTGTTTGCCTCGAAGGGACGGCCGGCGCGCACCGGCCGCAGCCGTGATGGCTTCAGTGTATGTAGGAAAACTACACTAAGTCAATTGATTTCTCCGGAGCTTCTGCTACTCTGCGAACTGCGTAGATATAGACAAGTCTGGCCGTCGGATCGGCGTAGAAAGTTGTCAAATTACATTCAGGAGCAGCGATGGATACCCGCCCCGAATTGCATCCCGTGGTGGCCGAGGTGACGCAACGGGTGCTCGCCCGCAGCGCAGATGCCCGCGCCGCCTACCTCGGGCATCTGCGCGCCGGCTTCGGTACCCGGGTGCAGCGCGGCCAGCTCTCGTGCACCAACCTGGCGCACGCGATGGCCGCGATGCCGCGGCCTGCCAAGCGCATGCTGGCGCAACTGCAGGAGCAGGCGGCGCCCAACCTGGCCATCGTCTCGGCCTACAACGACATGCTGTCGGCGCACCAGCCGCTGCAGGACTATCCGCAGTGGATCAAGCAGGCGGCTGCCGAGGTCGGCGCGACCGCCCAGTTCGCGGGCGGCGTGCCGGCGATGTGCGACGGCGTGACCCAGGGACAGCCGTCGATGGAACTGTCGCTGTTCTCCCGCGACGTCATCGCCATGGCCGCCGCGGTCGCGCTGACCCATCAGATGTTCGACGCCGCGCTGTATCTCGGGGTGTGCGACAAGATCGTTCCCGGCCTGCTCATCGCCGCGTTGAGCTTCGGCCACCTGCCGGCGCTGTTCGTTCCCGCCGGGCCGATGCCCAGCGGGCTGCCCAACGACCAGAAGGCGCGGGTGCGCCAGCAGTACGCGGCCGGGCTGATCGGGCGCGAGCAGTTGCTGGAGGCCGAGACCCTTTCGTATCACTCAGCCGGCACCTGCACCTTCTACGGCACCGCCAACTCCAACCAGATGCTCATGGAGGTCATGGGGCTGCACCTGCCGGGCAGCGCCTTCGTGCCTCCGGGCACGCCCTTGCGCAAGGCGCTGACCATGCAGGCCGCCAGGCGGGCGGTGGAGTTGTGCGCGCACTCGGGCTCGTTCACGCCGGTGGGGGAAATGATCGACGCGCGCTCGCTGATCAACGGCATCGTCGGCCTGCTGGCCACCGGCGGCTCGACCAACCACACCATCCATCTGGTGGCCATCGCCCGCGCTGCCGGGGTGCTGATCGACTGGAACGACTTCGACGACCTGTCGCGGGCCGTGCCGCTGCTGGCGCGCATCTACCCGAATGGCAGCGCCGACGTCAACCAGTTCCATGCCGCAGGCGGCATGGGCTTCGTGGTGCGTGAACTGCTGGATGCCGGCCTGCTGCACGACGACGTGCGCACCGTGGCCGGGCCGGGTCTGCGCGCCTACACCCGCGAGCCTTGTCTCGATGGCGAACGACTGGCCTGGCGCGACGCTCCGGCGCGCTCGGGCGATTCGCAGCTGCTGCGCGGCGTGGCCGAGCCCTTCAGCGCCGAAGGCGGGCTGCGGCTGCTCGCCGGCAACCTGGGGCGGGCGGTGATCAAGGTGTCGGCGGTCAAGCCCGAGCATCAGGTGATCACGGCGCCGGCGCGGGTGTTCGACAGCCAGGACGACTTGCTGGCGGCCTTCCAGCGCGGCGAACTCGAGCGCGACTTCATCGCCGTGGTGCGCTTCCAGGGGCCGCGCGCCAACGGCATGCCCGAGTTGCACAAGCTGACCCCGGCGCTGGGCCTGCTGCAGGACCGCGGCCGGCGGGTCGCGCTGGTCACCGACGGCCGCATGTCGGGGGCCTCGGGCAAGGTCCCGGCGGCCATCCACGTCACTCCCGAGGCGGTGGCCGGCGGGGCGCTGGCGCGGCTGCGCGACGGCGACCTGCTGAGCCTGGACGCGCCGCGCGGTGTGCTGCAGGCGTTGGTCGAGCCGCAGGAATGGCAGCGCAGGCAGGACGCGCGCGACGCGGCGGGCGCGCACGACCATGGCTGGGGGCGGGAGTTGTTCGCGGTGTTCCGCCAGGCCGTCGACACGGCCGAGCAGGGCGCGGCGTCGTTCGCCCACCCCGACCATGTCCACCAGGCGCCGTTGGCGGCGACGGAGGCGGCGCGATGAAGGCGCGCGACATCCTGCGCCTGGCGCCGGTGATGCCGGTGCTGGTGGTCGGCGACCCGGGACTCGCCGAGGACCTCGCGCACACCCTGGTCGACGCCGGGCTGCCGGTGCTGGAGATCACCTTGCGCACCGCGGCCGCGCTGCCGGTGCTCAGGCGCATCCGCGACGCGGTGCCGCGCGCCGTGGTGGGTGCGGGCACCGTGCTGGACCCGGCGCAGTGGGCGCAGGCGCTGGACGGCGGCGCGATGTTCGGCGTCAGCCCGGGACTGACCCCGGCGCTGGCCGCGGCGGTGCGCCGGCGTGGCGTCGCCTTCCTGCCCGGCGTGGCGACCGCCAGCGAGGCGATGTGCGCCGCCGAGCAGGGCTTCGACGCCCTCAAGCTGTTCCCCGCCGAGGCGGTGGGCGGGCGCGCGTTGCTGCGCTCGCTGCACGGACCGTTGCCGCACCTGGTGTTCTGCCCGACCGGCGGGGTCGACGCGGGCAACGCCGGCGATTACCTGGCGCTGCCCAACGTGGCCTGCGTCGGCGGGTCCTGGGTGACGCCGCAGGCCGCGCTGGCGGCGCGCGACTGGCCGACCATCGCCGCGCTGGCCGCGCAGGCCGCGGCGCTGCCGCGGCCCGCGGGATCGGCAGCGGAAGGCACCGGCGCGGCCGGCCGCGCCGGGACTAGCGCAGCCGCGGGTCGGTGATCGCCGCGAAGAACAAGCCGGCGAATCCCAGCGAGAACGCCATCCCCAGCCCGAGCAGCAGTCGCCAGCCGGCGGGCACGAACAGCGCGTCGGCGGCCAGCGCCGCGCCCACGCCGAACGCGGCGGCCAGCGCATAGCGCCAGATGGGACGCAGGGCAGGGCGGGCGGGCGAGGGGCGCGGCATGGGATGGGGCGTTGCGGTGCAGATGCGAGAATAGCGCCAGCGGCCGATGCGCCGCCAGACACCGGCCATGGTTCCACCACCCACCCGACGCATCTGGGCCGAAGGCGCGGCCGGGCGCATCGAGGTGCTGCTCGACGCCCCGCCGGGCACGCCGCTCGGCCTGGGCATCGTCGCCCACCCGCAGCCGCTGCTCGGCGGCAGCGCCAGGCACAAGGTTCCGCACGTGCTCGCCCACGCGCTGCGCGACCAGGGCTGGCTGGCGCTGCGCCCGAACTTCCGCGGGGTCGGGGGCAGCGAGGGCGTGCACGACCGCGGCGAGGGCGAGGCCCGCGACCTGTTGCAGCTGGCGCGACAGGCGCGTGCCGGCCATCCCGGGCTGCCGTTGGCCCTGCTGGGTTTTTCCTTCGGCGCCTACGTGCAGTCGCATGTCGCCGCGCGGCTGGCCGCCGCCGGCGAGGCAGCGCGCCACGTGCTGCTGGCGGGCCTGCCGGTCGGGCGGGTCGAGGACTCGATGGACTATCAGCCGGCGCAACTGCCCGGGGCCTGGCTGGTGCATGGAGAATGCGACGAGCGGGCTTCGCTGCCGGCGCTGCTGCAATGGGCGCGCCCGCGGCGGCAGCCGGTGTGGGTGATCCCCGGCGCCGATCACTTCTTCACGGCCAGGCTGCACCTGCTGCGCGAGCTCGTCGCGGTGCAGTGCGCGGCCACCTGAGGTCGCGCTAAGCTTTCGGCTCGCGCGCTGCCCGCGTGCCCGACCTTGTCGGCCACGCGGGGCCGTCGGCGCGCACGCGGACCCGACGAACTCCAAGGCAGGACGAATGCTTCCCGACAATATTCGCGACAAGGTGGTGGTGATCACCGGCGCCAGCAGCGGCCTCGGCGAGGCCAGCGCGCGCATGCTGGGCGCGCTGGGCGCGGTGGTGGTGCTGGGCGCGCGCCGCCAGCCGCGCATCGACGCGCTCGCCGCCGAGCTGCAGGCCGCCGGAGGCCGCGCGCTGGCGCTGCGCACCGACGTCACCGACGCGGCCCAGGTGCAGGCGCTGGTCGACGCCGCCGCGGCGCGCTACGGTCGCGTCGACGTGATGATCAACAACGCGGGCGTCATGCCGCATTCGCTGCTGGAGCGGCGAAAGCTCGACGACTGGAACCGCATGATCGATGTGAACATCAAGGGGGTGCTGCACGGCATCGCCGCGGTGCTGCCGCTGATGCGCGAGCGCAAGAGCGGCCACATCATCAACGTGTCGTCGGTGGCCGGCCACAAGGTGCGGCCGGGCAGCGCGGTGTACGCGGCGACCAAGCATGCCGTGCGGGTGATCTCCGAAGGGCTGCGCATGGAGGTCAAGCCCTACCGCATCCGCACCACGGTGATCTCCCCGGGCGCGGTGGCCACCGAGCTGCCGTCGTCGATCACCGAGCCCGACGTCGCGCACAACGTGCGCAAGCTCTACGAACTGGCGGTCGGCGCCGACTCCTTCGCGCGTGCCGTGGTCTACGCGATGTCCCAGCCGGACGACGTGGACATCAACGAAATCCTCTTCCGGCCGACCGCGCAGGAGCTCTGAGCCGGGCCGCGCGCAGGCTCAACGCGCAGGCTCAACGCGCAGGCGGCGGCTCGGCCGCGCCGCGGCGCAGCCGCATCGCGCGACCGATGCGCTGCAACTGCTCGTCATCGAGCAGGCGTTCGGCCATCGGCAGCACCTCGGCCTGCTCGTAGTCGATGTGCTGGCGGTACGCGGCGACGAAGGCCTGCACCTGTTGCGGCTGCAGCGCCGACGCGTCGCCGGCCTGCACCGCCTGCAGCGAGTCGCGCAGCGCCAGCCAGCGCTGCTCGAGGACCCGATGCTCGGCGCCCAGGCGGGCGATGATGTCGCGTATGCACACGGCGTCGGAACCCGCCATCGCCTCGAGCAGCGCCGGCAGCAGGTCCTGCTCCTCGTCCTGGTGATGGTCGCGCGCGGCGGTCTCGAAGTAGCGCTGAATGCGCTCGCAGGCTTCGCCGGCCTGGCTGTCGGCGCCGTGTTCCTGCAGGTGCCGCAGCAGGCGCTGCAGCAGCTCGAACTGCTGCTGCATGCGGGCGTGGCAGGCGGCGAGCATTTCCAGCGGCACTTCCCAACCGGCCGTGTCGGCGGTCGAACCTTGCGGGGAGATTTGCATCGGCGGATCCTCCGGCCTGCCGGCGGACCCGGGGGCGGGCGGCTGCGGCACGTGAAACGGAATTATAAATGCCGATTCAAGCGCACAGCCGTCGCCCGGGTCGGATCGCCTCAGGGTTCGACCCGGATGGCTCGCGCCAGCAGCGCGCCACCGACGCCGGCCTGCGCGAACCGCACCCGAACCCGCGCGCCGTCGACCAATGCGCCGCCGTGCGGCGCGACCCCGCCGCGCAGGATGCGCAGTCCGTTGACCTCGAAGGCCTGCGGGCCCACCCGGTAGACGCGTCCGCGAGTGCTGCGCAGCGCGGGCGTCGCGCCGGCCGGCGCGACCCGCCACGGCGACACGCTGTAGGCCAGCAGGCTGTCGGCCTGCTGCACGGCCTCGATGCGCACCGTCGAGCCGTCGCGCAAGGCGCTGGTGCGCAGCCGGTCGAACACCGCATTGGGAGCCAGGTTCACCAGCGAGGCCTCGGTCACGCCCGCGTCGCTCCAGCTCAGCACCAGGCTGCCGCGCGTCGGGTCGTACTGGCTGACCGTTCCGCGCAGGTCCACCGTGCCCCCTCGCGGAGCCATCGCCAGGTGCCGCACCCGGCTCGCCAGCACCCTGTCGGGGGCCGCCGGATCGACTCGTCCCAGCACCTGCACGAAGGCCCCGTTGCCCAGCCGAGCGCCGGCCAGCGCCGCGCTGGCGTCCACGGCGACGCCGCGCACCAGGAAATGGCCGTTGTCGACATAGCTGGTGACATTGCCACGCAGCCGCACCTGCGGCTCCTGCCCGGCATCCCGCAGCACGCTGCTCGCCAGCACCCGGCTGCCGCCGGCCGCGACGCGGCCGCGCACCCGCACGTACTGGCCGTTGCGGATCGCGGCGATCTCGCCGGCCGCCGTGGTGTCCGCCGGCGCGATGGTGATTCCCGCCACCTGCAGCGCCCCGCCGGCGCCGACGGTGGCCAGGCCGCCGATGCGCGCCTGCCCGGATGCGCCGAGCAGGCTGCGCACCCGGACCACCGCGGCAGCGAGCACGCCGTCGTGGATGCGCCGCGGGCTCCACACATTGACCAGCTCGCCGTCGCGCAGCGTGGATCCGGCCGGGTAGACCTGGGTCGCGGCGTCCAGGCGCACCGCCACGTTGCCCAGCCGCAGCGTGCCGCCGCCTGCGTCCAAGCGCGAGACCAGGCCGGTCAGTCGAGCCTGGGTGGTGGCGGGCGGCAACTGCACCACCCGGCTGGCCAGCAGGTACGGCTGCCCGGCGGAGTCCAGCCCGAAGGCGCCGTCGACTCGCACGACCGTCGAGCCGGGGTGCAGCCCGGCCAAACCCGCCAGCCCGGAGTAGAAGGTCGGCGGGGCGCGCCGCGGGTCGGCGTTGACCCGGATGCGCAGGCCGTTGACCACCAGGCTGCCATCGGCCATCGATACCGCCTGCACCGGGCCGACGACGGCGGGCTCCACCAGCGCCGCGCCGCCGGCCGCGTCGGTGATCATCTGCAGCCGCTGGCCCAGGCCGACCGCGCTGGCCGGCTGCGCCGCTCCCGGGTCGTCGTCGTTGAAGTAGTGCGGCGGCGCGCCCTCGAAGCTGTGCCCTTCGACGATCACGCTGCCCAATCCGGTGACGGTGCCGATGTACACCCCGCTGGAGCCGACGGGATCGGCCGCAGCTCCGCTGCGCGATGGCCCGCCGCCGCCGCCGCCTCCGCCGCAGGCGGCCAGCGCCGCCAGCGCCAGCGCAGCGCCCGATATCCGGAGCTGGCGCAGCCAGGCCGTCCACAGGTCGGTCATTCCAGCTGCTCCGGGTCGTCCCGCGCGTCGGCCGCGTCCCCGGCGTCCTGTTCCTCGGCCCAGTAGTAGGAGCCGAAGCGCATGCGCCGCGTGGCGTCGACGCGCCCGCGGTCGGCTTCGTACAGCCGGCTCGCCTCGCCGATCATCTGCCGCCTGGCGTTCATCCACAGGTTGCGCGCGAGTTCGCCCAGCCGCCGTGCCGACTCCGGGCTGAGGCCGCTGGCGTACACGCTCTGTTCCATGAACGGCCCCTGGCCGAGCAGGTTGGCCACCGCGCTGGCGGCATGGTCGGCCACGTTGGCACCGAACAGCTCGACCAGTTCGCGCGAGCCGGGAGCGGGAACGAAACCCTCGGAGTGGGGGACCACCCAATCCTGGCCGTCGCGCGCTTCGATCTGCACCAGACCCAGCCGCAGCAGCTCTCCCAGCAACGTGAAGGGGTGCACGTCCTGGGTCACCGAACGCGCCAGCGCTTCGAACGAGGGCTCGGGCCCCAGGCGCGGCAGCGCCTGCGGGCGCCCCTGCGGGTCGCACAGCCGGGGATCGGCCAGCCAGTGGGCGAACAACTGCGCCGGCGGCGAGACTTCCTGGGCGATGCGCAGGTGCAATCCGCCCTCGCGCCAGGCGCGCACGTCCTTGCGGTGCACTCCGCTGAGCACGCTGATCGCCGAGTCGGTCGGGCGCTGCGCGTGGCGCGCCAGTTCCAGCCGCGCCTGCTCGATGAACAGGGGCTTGAGTTCGGCCGACAGCCGCGTATAGTCGACTCCACTGGCCAGCAGCAGCCGCACCAGCGGGGCCAGCACCTGGCCGAGCGCGCGCAGCACCTCGGGCGCCGGCGGAGCTGCGGGCGCGCGTGCGGCGGCACCATGCGGGCGAAGGGGCAGGCGTCCCATGGAGTCGGGTGGAGACCGCGCGGGCGCGGCGGGTTCACGATAAGCCGCATGGTAGCCTAGCCGCGGCAGAGGCTGGTAAAAATTCCCATCTTGGCGCGGGCAGCGCGCTTCATCGATCCGCGGGCGCGGCGCGGGTCGTCCGCGGGTCCGCGGACTCTGCAGGAATCGCAGGTCCGCCCCCAGGGTCCTGGGCCCGCACGGGGGGACGGGCCGGGCAAGGCCCGGCCGTGGGGCGCTCCCTAGGCGGTCAATAGGCGGCGGTCAATAGGCGCTCAACGATCCGTTGGCCTGCACCCGCACCCGCTGGCCCACCGGCGGCGCGTTCGACAGGCTCAACACCCGCGTGGCGCCGTCGTCCATGCGGATGCGCACCCGGTACACGGTCTTCGCGTCGACGCGCTTTTGCACCTCGTTGCCGGCGAAGCCGCCGCCTACCGCGCCCAGCACGGTGGCCGCGGTGCGTCCGTTGCCGGCACCGATCTGGTGGCCCAGCAGCCCGCCGACCAGTCCGCCCACCACCGCTCCCACGCCGTTGGCACGTCCCGGCTCCTGTACCGGCTGGACCGCGACCACGGTGCCGCAGTCGCCACAGGCGGGCGCGGGCGATGCCTGGCGCGTGAAGCTCTGCGGCTGGAAGGCGGCGCCGGGACCGGCCGGCGGCCCGGCCACCTGCATCGCCGGCGTGGGCGCCCGCGCAGCGCCGTCGGCATCGCGCCGGGCGCCGGACAACGGCGGGAAGGCCGCGGCCTGGCCCGCCGCGGGCAGGGTGCCGGTGACGGCTACCGCCGAGCGCGGTGGCGGCATCGCCCCGGGCGACGGCTGCGCTGCCGACGCGGCCGCGGTGGCCGGCAGCGCGTCGGCGGGGGGCGTCGCCGGCACGCTGAGCTTGTACAGCACGGCAGCCAGCAGCACGACGATCAGCGTGCCGATGGCGCCGAAGGCGATCCATGCCGCCCGGGGCAGCGCCGGGCGGGGTACGGACGGGGGAAGGTTCGGAGTGGACATCGCGGGTTGCGGTAAGTCGGGGCCGTTACGTGCAACAACAGTAGAGCATGAATGTAACGGCGCAACCCCGCCTCGGGACGACAGCGCGCGCGAGCCGCGCGCGAGGCCGTCGCCGGTCAGCCGAACCAGCGGCCGACCCAGGGGGCGAGCAGCACCATCGCGATGCCGGCGAACACCATGGTCAGGCTGGAGACCGCGCCGATCTCGGCGTCGAGTTCGTAGGCCTTGGCGGTGCCAGCGGCGTGCGCGGCCGCGCCCAGCGAGGCTCCGCGCGACACCTTGGAGCGCAGGCCGAGCCAGCCTTGCACGGCCTCGCCGACGAGCAGGCCGAACACCCCGGTGCCCAGCACGCACAGCGCGCTGATGTCGGGCGTGCCGCCGAAATACCCCGAGGCCGCCATCGCGAACGGAGTCGACACCGAGCGAGTGAGCAGGCTGTGCGCCAGCACCGGAGGCAGCCGCAGCAGATGCGCCAGCAACCAGGAGCCGAGCAGCCCGAGCAGCAGGCCGCTGAGCACCCCGGCCGCCAGGCTCAGCGGATAGCGCCGCAGCAGCGAGCGCCGCTGGTAGATCGGGTAGGCGTAGGCGATGGTCGCCGGACCCATCATCCACATCAGCCAGCGGGTATCGCGCAGGTACACCCCGTAGCCCACGCCGCTGAGCAGCAGCAGCGACAGCAGCACCAGCGGAGCCGTCACCAGGGGCTGCAGCCAGGCGCGCCGATGGCGGCGGTACAGCCAGCGCGCCAGCGCGTAGCAGCCGACGGTGGCCAGCAGGCAGGCCAGGCTGGCCGCGGCGACGCGGTCGTTCGTCAGGTTCATGGCTGCTCGCTCCCGATGTCGGCCGCGCGCGGGCGCCGAGCGCGCTCCCAGCGCGCCACGCGCTCGACGCTCAGGCCGGTGCCGGCCATCACGAGCAGGCTGCCCAGCGCGATGGCCGCGAGCAGTCGCCAGCCGCTGGCGGCCAGCAACGGCCCGAAGCGCACCACCGCCAGCAGCGGCGGGATGAAGAACAGCAGCATTTCCCCCAGCAGCCAATGGGCGCCGCTGGCCAGGTGCCGCTCCGGCAGCGTCTTGCTGGCCAGCAGCAGCAGCACCGCGAACAAGCCCAGCACCGCGGCCGGGATCCGCCAGTGCAGCCACTGCACCGCCGCCTGGGCCAGCCACCAGACGGCGACGAAGAACAGGATCTGCGAAAGCGCGCCCAGCGCCTGGCGGGTCCCGCGGGGCGGCATGGCGGTGGGGGAATGGGCGACTGCGGACATGGTCTTCGCGCCGGATCGCGGCGAGCAGCAAGTGGGCGGAGGGGACGGGCGGATGGGTGCGATGCGATGGTCGCTACTGTAGGCCGGGTCTTGCATTCCATGAATGCCTATTTAGGATGTAAATCATTCGAATACCGAATCAAATGGCCATGGAACTGCGCAACCTCGAAGCTTTCGTCCAGGTCGTCCAATGCGGGGGTTTCACCGCTGCCGCCGATCGCCTGGGCACCACCCAGCCGACAATCAGCAAGCTGCTCGCCCAACTCGAGCGCGAACTCGGCGAGCCGCTGCTGCAGCGGCCCGTCCGGCGGGCCCTGCCCACCGACGTCGGGCGACTCGTGCTTGGACACGCCGAGCGCATGTTGCGCGAGGCCGCCAGCATCCGCGCCGGGGTCGCCGACCTGCGGCACGGGCTCGGCGGGGAGCTGCGAATCGGCGTGCCGCCGCTGGGACCGCAGTTGTTCGTGCCGCTGATCCACGCCTTCAAGCTGCGCCACCCGGGGATCGAGCTCAAGCTGTACGAAGACGGCTCCAGGGCCATCGAGCAGGCCATGCTGGCCGGCGAACTCGAACTCGGCGGCTTGCTCGCGCCGCTGGACGACCGCCGCTACGAACACCTGATGCTCATCGACGACCGCCTCGCATTGCTGGCTCCCGCGCGCTCGCGCTGGAGCCGCCATCCGGTGGTGCGGCTGGCCGAGCTGGCCGAAGAGCCCCTGATCCTGTTCCTCGCCCCCTACATGCTCAACGAGCGCATCGACGAGGCCTGCCGGCAGTGCGGTTTCACCCCGCAGATCGCCGGGCGCAGCGGACAGATCGGGTTCATCCTGGAGCTCGTGCGCAGCGGGGTGGGCGTGGCGCTGCTGCCGGGCTCGGAACTGCCGCGCGCGGACGCCGGCGAATTCGCGGTTTCCGCGCTGGTCGAGCCGGAGATCGCCTGGCGCATCGACCTGGCCTGGCTGCGCGGCGCCTACCTGTCGCACGCCGCGCGGGCCTGGCTGCAGGTGGTGCGCGAGCAGCTCGCGGCCAGCGCGGCGCGCCGGGGAGGAACCCCGATGGCCAAATCAGTGATCCCCTGATAGGGAGTGTTGCGACTTGTTACTAGGATGGCTTCATCGTGGTGGCCTGGGCATCTGCGCTTCGCGGCCCCCAACGTTTCCCAGCATGGATCCGGAGACCAAGATGAAACCAAAGACTCCCCGGCAGCCAACATACTGCCCCACCACTCGCGCGACCCTCGACGGAGGCCAGTCATGAACGCCCCCTGCGCGGCCAGGCTGCTGGCGCAGCCCGCGTCGGCGGGCGCGGCGGCCGCGGCAGACGCCTGTTCGATGTGTTTCCATCGCCGCAACTGCCTGCCCGGGGTGCTGGGCGAACAGGCGCCCGCAGCGCTGCAGGAAGTGCTGGGCAGCCCGCAGCGGGTGGCCAAGGGCGCCCGCCTGGTGCGCGCTGGCCAGGTAGCGTCGCGGGTGTTCATCGTCCACCACGGCGCGTTCAAGGCGCTGGTCGGCCTGGCCGACGGACGCCAGCGCATCGTCGGCTTCCACGAGGCCGGCGACTGGCTGGGCCTGGAAGGGCTGGGCGGGGTGTACGGAGCCGACGTGGTCGCGCTCGAGGCTTCGCAGGTCTGCGAGGTCGACCTCGCGCGGCTCGAGGTGCTGGCCGGACGCTTCCCGGCCGTGCAGCGTCACCTGTGCCGGGCGATGGCGCAGGCGCTGGTACAGGCGCAGGGCCAGCAGTTCGCGCTGGGCAGCATGCACGTGCGCGAGCGCCTGGTGCGCTTCCTGCTGGAATTGTCCCAGCGCTACGCCCGGCGCGGACTCGCCGGCGATGAATTCACCTTGCGCATGAGCCGCGAGGACATCGGCGAATACCTGGGCTTCCGCCTGGAGACGGTCAGCCGGGTGTTCACCGAATTGCATCGCGCCGGCCTGCTGGCACTGGCCCGGCGCAGGGTGCGCATCGTCGACCGCGCGGCGCTGCTGGCGCTGCTGGATACCAGCGAGCCGCGCGTGGGCGTGCGCGCGGCGACGGCGCGCGTCGCGATGCCGCAGCGCGTTCCGGCGGTGGCCGCGCTGGCGCCGGCGCTGGCCGCCTGATGCGGCTTGGCCGGCGCGTTGCGGGCGCCCGCGGCTTGGCAGCGCGGCCGCGATGGTCTAAGGTGCATGGCTGGGGCGCCGCACCCGCGCGCCCGCCATCCTGGGCCGTCGCGGCATGAGCTCCAACCTGACGCCTCCCGAGCCCGGCACGCGCGTGCCGGGCGGCTGGCGCATCCTGCTGGTCGACGACCATCCGCTGGTGCGCATGGGCCTGCGCGCGCTGCTCGAAGGCGAACCCGACCTGCAGGTCTGCGGCGAGGCCGCGAGCCTCGCCGATGCGCTGGCCGCGGTGCGCGCGCTGCATCCCGACCTGGTGGTCACCGACCTGTCGCTGGGCGACGGCAACGGCCTGGAGCTGATCAAGCGCCTGCATTCGCAGCAGCCGCAGTTGCGGGTGCTGGTGTGCTCGATGCACGACGAAAAGCTGTTCGCCCTGCGCGCCCTCGGCGCCGGCGCCTGCGGCTACGTCAGCAAGGAGGAGGCCGGGCGGCACGTCGCCGACGCGGTGCGCGAATGCCTGCGCGGGCATGTCTGGCTGAGCCGGGCGATGACCGAGCAGACGGTCAGCGGGCTGCGCAGCGGCGTCTCGCCCAACGAGGCGATCGGCCGCCTGACCGCGCGCGAACTCGCGGTGTTCGAGCTCATCGGCCGTGGCCTCAAGCCCTCGCAGATCGCCTCCCACCTGCACCTGAGCGTGAAGACGGTGGAAACCCACCGCGAGAAGGCCAAGCGCAAGCTCAACCTGCACAACGGCAGCGAACTCACCCGCAGCGCGATGCAGTGGGTGGAGAGCCAGGGCCAGCCGGAGTGACCCGCCGGCCGCTTCAGCGGCCGCGTTTCCTGGCGCTCTGCCCGGCGATGCCGAAGTGCTGCTTGGGCATTTCCACCAGCAGCACGCGGATGGACTCGACCGGGGCGTCGATGGCGCGATGGATGGCCTCGGTGACTTCCGCGATCAGGCGCTCCTTGCGCTCGTCGTCGCGGCCTTCGAGGATGTACAGATGGGCGATGGGCATGGCGGGTCCCCGCGGTGGCAGGTGGTTCGGTGGATTCAGGTGAAGCGCATCGACGTCGAGCCGGCGCCCTGCAGGCGCAGGCTGACGTGGTCGCCGGCGGCGACGGCCACGGCCTCGGTGATGCCCCCCGACAGCACGATGGAGCCGGCGGGAAGGCTGCGGCCGCGCGCGCCGAGGTGGTTGGCCAGCATGGCCACCGCGGTGGCCGGATGCCCGAGCACCGCGGCGCCGGCGCCGAAGGCCACCGGCAGGCCGTTCTTCTCCATCACCACGCCGGCCGTGCGCAGCTCGCTGCCGGCCACCGCCAGCGGCTGGCCGCCGACCACGAAGCGCGCGGCCGAGGTGTTGTCGGCGATCACGCTTTTCAGGTCGAACTTGAAGTCGCGGTAGCGGCTGTCGATCACCTCGATTCCGGCGAGCACGAAGTCGGTGGCCGCGAGCACCGCGCCGATATGGCAGCCCGGGCCCTTGAGCTCGCGCCCGAGCACGAAGGCGATCTCCGGCTCCACCTTGGGGTGGATCAGCTCGGCCGCGGCGCACTCGCCGCCGTCGGCCAGCGCATGGGCGTCGAGCAGGTAGCCGAACACCGGCGAATCCACCCCCATCTGGCGCATCTTGGCGAACGAAGTCAGCCCGGCCTTGTAGCCCACCAGGCGCGCGCCGCGCTGCATCTGCCTGGCGCACAGCGCATCCTGCACCGCGTAGGCATCGGCCCAGTCCATTCCCGGGTGGTCGTCGGTGATCTTGGTCGTGTCGCGCGCGTGCAGCGCGCACTCGTCCAGGCGCTGCGCCAGCGCGGCCACCGTCTGCGCGTCCAGCGTCATGCCGCCTCCTTGGCCGCCGCGGCCGCGCGCTGGCGCTGCAGGGTCAGCGCGGTGTCCTCGATCATGTCCTCCTGGCCGCCGACCATGCCGCGGCGTCCCAGTTCCACCAGGATGTCTCGCGCCGGCACGCCGTACTTGTCCTGCGCGCGCTTGGCGAACAGCAGGAACGAGCCGTAGACCCCGGCGTAGCCCAGGGTCAGCGCGTCGCGGTCGATGCGGATGGGGAAGTCCATCAGCGGCACCACCAGGTCCTCGGCCACGTCCTGGATCTTCCACACGTCCACTCCGGTGCGCACTCCCATGCGGTCGAGCACCGCGACCAGCACTTCCATCGGGGTGTTGCCGGCG
>JAKBBQ010000299.1 GCA_021808405.1 Pseudomonadota bacterium
CGGCGACCGGCTCCATGGGCAGCAGGTCGAGCGCGAGCACCTGGCCGCGCAGCGCGCCCGACTCCTCGTGCCCGAGGCGGCGCACCAGATACTGCGACCACGCGCCGGGCGCGCTGCCGAGGTCGACGATCAACTGGCCCGGTCGCAGCAGGCGGTGGGTCTGGTCGATTTCCTGCAGCTTGTAGACGGCGCGCGAGCGATACTGGTCCTTTTGCGCCTGCTTGACATAGGGGTCGTGCAGGTGCTCGTTGAGCCAGCGGCGGTTGAGTCGCTTCTTCTTCATGGTCTTGCCACAGACTCCCGGGAGCGGCGCGCCGGCCGCAGGACCGATAATGCGTACATGGACATCCTCGAACTGACCCCCGCCGAGCGCAGCGCCAGGCGCGCCCAGGCGCATTCCCTCAAGCCCAGCGTGCTGATCGGCGACCAGGGACTGAGCGACGCCGTGCTGGCCGAGATCGAACGCGCGCTGCGCGCCCACGACCTGATCAAGGTGCGCGTGGCCGTCGACGACCGCGACGCCCGCGCGCAGATGCTGCAGACCATCTGCCAGCGCCTGCACGCCGCGCCGGTACAGAGCATCGGCCGCATGCTGGTGCTGTACCGCCCGCTGGCCGAGGACGAGGCGCCGGCACGCGCGGGCGCCGGGGCCCCGCGCCAGGTCAAGGTCGTCGTGCCCTCGCGCAGCCCGACCCACCGGCCCAAGGTCAAGCGGCTGACGGTACTGGGCAACCAGCGCGTCACCCCCGCCGGCAAGGTCAAGCGGGCCAAGCCCAGGCGCTCCAGCGTGAAGAAGATCCGCCTCGGCTGAAGGTCGCGCGGCCTCAGCGCAGCTGCGAGGGCAGCAGCCAGGCGTAGGCCAGCACGCACAACGCCTGCCCGAGGTACGCGCCGCTGGCCGCCAGGTGCCAGCCGGAGGCCGACGCGGCACCGGTCGCGGCGGCCGCCAGCAGTTGCGGGACGATCACGAACTCCCCCAGCACGTCGAAGAACAGCCCGCCCATCACCAGCAGCAGCGGCGTGCTCATGCGCAGCGCGCGGCGTTTCTCGACGACCAGCAGCACACCGCCGAGCACCAGCCCGGCCAACGACATCCAGTAGAACATGCGGCTGGCCACCGCGGCGGCGGCCAGCCTTTGGGCGATCAGCGCGAACGCGGTCGGCGCACCGATCAGCCCGATCGCGGCCAGGCCGCCCAGCCACAGCCCGACCAGCACGATCTGCCCGCGCAGTCGCAAGGTGCCTTCGGGCAGCGGCACGCGGCGCTCGGAGGACATCACGAATAGCTCACCTTGACCAGGCTGTAGTTGCGGGTGCCGGCCGGCGCGGCAACCCGGATCAGGTCGCCCTCCTCCTTGCCGATCAGCGCGCGGGCGATGGGCGAGCTCACCGAGATCATGCCTTGCTTGAGGTCGGCCTCGTCGTCGCCGACGATCTGGTAGGTGACCTCGTCGCCGGTGTCCTCGTCGCACAACTCGACGGTCGCGCCGAACACCACGCGTCCGCCGGCGTCGAGCTCGGTCGGATCGATGATCTGCGCCGACGACAGCTTGCCCTCGATCTCGGCGATGCGGCCTTCGATGAAGCCCTGGCGGTCCTTGGCAGCCTCGTACTCGGCGTTTTCCGACAGATCGCCCTGTGCCCGGGCCTCGGCGATGGCCTGGATCACCGCGTGCCGCTCGGTGGACTTCAGGCGTTGCAGTTCGGCGCGCAGCTTTTCCGCGCCGCGGCGGGTCATGGGAGTAGGCATGGAACAGGATGCTCGGATGAAGACCAAATTTTCAGTGTGCCAAAGCGAGGCTCTGATGTAAAGCCTGCAAGGGGTACGGCTCCAGGCTGGAAAGGCTCTTCAAGCCTTCGACCGCCGCCTCGGCCCCGGCGATGGTCGTGAACGTGGCCACGCGAGCCGCCAGCGCGCTGGTGCGGATGGCGCGCGAATCCGCGATGGCGTTGCGCCGCTCCTCGACCGTGTTGACCACCATCGCGATGTCCCCGGCCTTCATCATGTCCACCACGTTGGGCCGGCCCTCGGTGACCTTGTTGACCACCTCGACCTGCAGCCCGGCCTGGCTCAGAGCCTGCGCGGTGCCGCGCGTGGCGCTGAGGGTGAAGCCCATCGCCGCCAGCTCGCGCGCGACATCGACCATGCGCGGCTTGTCGCTGTTCTTCACCGACAGGAACACCTTGCCCGAACCCGGAGCCGGCAGGCGGGTGCCGGCCCCGATCTGGCTTTTCACGAAGGCCTCGCCGAAGCTGCGCCCGACCCCCATGACCTCGCCGGTGGACTTCATCTCGGGGCCGAGGATCGGGTCGACGCCGGGAAACTTGACGAAGGGGAACACGGCCTCCTTGACGCTGAAGTAGCCCGGCACCACCTCGTCCGGGATGGCCTGCTCGCGCAGGCCGCGGCCGACCATGCAGCGCGCGGCGATCTTCGCCAGCTGCAGCCCCGTGGCCTTGGACACGAAGGGCACGGTGCGCGAGGCGCGCGGGTTGACCTCCAGCACGAAGATGCGGTCCTCGTCCCCGTCCTGCTGGATCGCGAACTGCACGTTCATCAGGCCGACCACCTGCAGCGCCCGCGCCATCGCCACCGTCTGCCGCTTGAGCTCGGCGATGGTCGCCGCGCGCAGCGAGTACGGCGGCAGCGAGCACGCCGAATCGCCCGAATGCACCCCGGCCTGCTCGATGTGCTCCATGACCCCGGCGACGAACACCTGCTCGCCGTCGCACACCGCGTCGACGTCGCATTCGATGGCATCGTTGAGGAAGCGATCGAGCAGCACCGGCGAGTCGTTGGACACTTTCACCGCCTCGCGCATGTAGCGCTCGAGGTCGCGTTGCTCGTGGACGATTTCCATCGCGCGCCCGCCCAGCACGTAGCTCGGCCGCACGACCAGCGGATAGCCGATCTCCTCGGCGCGCGCGATGGCCTCCGATTCGGAGCGCGCGGTGCGGTTGGCCGGCTGCAGCAGGCCCAGCTTGTGGATCAGCTGCTGGAAGCGCTCGCGGTCCTCGGCCGCGTCGATCATGTCCGGGCTGGTGCCGATGATCGGCACCCCGGCATCGCCCAGCGCCAGCGCCAGCTTCAGCGGCGTCTGGCCGCCATATTGCACGATCACCCCGGCGGGCTTTTCCTTGTCGACGATCTCCAGCACGTCCTCCAGGGTCAGGGGCTCGAAGTACAGCCGGTCCGAGGTGTCGTAGTCGGTGGACACCGTCTCCGGGTTGCAGTTGACCATGATGGTCTCGAAGCCGTCCTCGCGCAGCGCCAGCGCCGCATGCACGCAGCAATAGTCGAACTCGATGCCCTGGCCGATGCGGTTGGGACCGCCGCCGAGGACGACGATCTTCTTGCGGCTGCTCGGCGCCGCCTCGCACTCTTCCTCGTAGGTCGAGTACAGGTAGGCCGTCTGCGTGCCGAACTCGGCGGCGCAGGTGTCGACCCGCTTGTAGACGGGGCGCACCTGCAGCTGATGGCGACGCCGGCGCACCGCGCCCTCGGTGCTGTGCAGCAGGTAGGCCAGCCGGCGATCGGAGAACCCCTTGCGCTTGAGCCAGCGCAGGCTGGCGGCGTCCAGGTCCTCCAGGCGCTTGCGCTCGAGCTGCAGCTCGATGTCGACGATGTCCTTGATCTGCGCCAGGAACCAGGGGTCGATGCGGGTGAGCTGGTGCACGTCGTCGATGGAAAAGCCCTGGGCGAAGGCATCGCCGAGATACCAGATGCGCTCGGGACCCGGCTCGCCGAGCTCGCGCTCGAGCACCTCGCGGTCGGTGGTCTTCTGGTTCAGTCCGTCGACCCCGACCTCCAGTCCGCGCAGCGCCTTCTGGAAGCTTTCCTGGAAGTTGCGCCCGATGGCCATGACCTCGCCGACGGACTTCATCTGGGTGGTCAGGCGCGAGTCGGCCTGCGGGAACTTCTCGAAGGCGAAGCGCGGAACCTTGGTCACCACGTAGTCGATGGTGGGCTCGAAGGAAGCCGGGGTGGCGCCGCCGGTGATGTCGTTGCGCAATTCGTCCAGCGTGTAGCCGACC
>JAKBBQ010000300.1 GCA_021808405.1 Pseudomonadota bacterium
ACATGCCGGGTGAAGCCCGTCAATCCTCGGGCCTGCTCCGTACAATCCCCGCGCATGATTCGCCTGGTTTTTTGTCTTCCGGTCGGCCTCAAGCCCGGCACCGTGTCCTACTTGCGCCTCGAGGCCAGCGCGCCGCCGGGCGAAGTGGGCCAGGCGCAGCTCGCGCTGTTGCCCAGGGCCGCGCAAGGCATCGGCGTGTGGCCCGCCGAGCATTCGAGCCTGCTCGCGGTGCAGCTGCCGGCCATGCCGGCCTCCCGGCTGCAGGCCGCGCTGGCCGGCGCGCTCGAGGACCGGCTGCTCGGCGACTGGGCGCTGCAGCACCTGGCGGCCGGCCCGCGCGACTCCGACGGCAGCCTGCGCTGGGCCGCCTGTTGCGAGCGCTCGGCGCTGCGGCAGTCGCTGCGGCAGCTCGAGCAGGCCGGACGCGAAGTCGCTCGCGTGGTTCCGGAAGCCGCGCTGCTCGAACCGGGCTGGGCCTGCCTGCAGCGCCTGCAGGGACAGACCCTGCGGCTGCTCTGGCGCGATGCCACCGGCGAGGCGGCCTGGCTGCATCTGCAGGCCGACGCCGACGCCTCGGCCTGCCCGGCTGCGCCGGCACGCCTGCTGGTCGAGCCGGGCCTGGAAGACGTGGCCAGGCGCTGGTTCGGCGACGACACCGCGCTGCAGCCCTGCGACCGCGCGCAATGGCTGGCGCGCGCCGCCGACTCGCCCTGGGACCTGCGCCAGTTCGAACTCGCGCCGCGGGCGGCAGCGCAACGCCTGTGGGGCACGCTGCGCGAACAGCTGGGCAGCCCGCCATGGCGGCGCGCGACCTGGCTCGCCGGTCTGTTGGCCGGGCTGCAACTGCTCGGGCTGAACCTGCACGCGCTGCAGCTGAGCCGCCAGCGCGCCCGACTCGAGGCGCAGCTGCAGGCCACCGTCTCGCAGGCGCTGCCGGGCGAGCCGGCTGTGCTCGACCCGACGCTGCAGATGAATCGCGCGCTCGACCAGGCGCGCCAGCGGGTAGGAGAACCGACCGGCGACGGCCTCGAGGTGATGATGGGCGAAGCGGTCCGGGTGCTCGGCGGCGCCCGGCCTCTTGCGCTGGACTTCGCCCGTGGCCGCCTGGAACTCCGACTGGCACCGGGCCTGGCCCAGCCGGCCGCGATGCGCTGCCAGGCGCGCGACCTGTCTTGCAGCGTCAGCGGCGACACGCTGCGCCTGCAGGCGGCCGGCTGAGCCGGGACCGACCATGGCCCTGGCTCCCCGCGCGCGCAGGCCTTCCCGTCTGGCGCCGCTTTCAGCGGCCGCGGCGGCGCGCTGGGCCGCGATGTCGGCCCGCGAGCGACGCCTGGTCGCGGCGGCGCTCCTGGTGGTGGGTGGCGCCGTGCTGTGGCTGCTGTTGCTGCGCCCCGCGCTGCGCGTCGAGGCGCAGGCTCCGCAGCGCATCCAGCAGTTGCGCGCCGCGCTGGCCCAGGCGCAAGCCCAAGCCGATGAACTCGCCCGCCTGGCTGCGCTGCCGGCTCGCCACGCGCAGACCGACGACCCGGCCGGCGCGCTGCGGCAATGGCTGCAGCAGCACGGCGGCAAGGCCCAGGTCGTGGCCCTGCCCGGAGCGGTGAACGTCGAGCTGCGCGACCTGCCCGCGCCGGAACTGGCCGAGCTGGCGCGCACCGCGCGCCGCGACTGGGGCCTGCAGGTGAGCACGGCCAAGTTGCAGCTCGACGGCCACGGCGCCCTGTCGGGCAGCCTGCAGTTGCAGGCCGCCGCGAACGCCGCGCAGGCGCAGCGATGAGCAGCTCGGCGTCGCGGCCGTCGACCACGCGCGGCCACGCGCGGACGGCCCGCTGGCCGGGATGGGCCGCGCTGCTGCTGGGCGCCGCCTGGGCGGTGCTGGCGCATGCACCGGCGAGCTGGATCGCCAGCGCGGTCGCCGGCGCGTCGGCGCATCGGCTGCTGCTGTGCGATTCCCGGGGCGACTGGCTGGACGGTTCGGCGCGCGTCGTGCTCAGCGCGGGAGTGCAAGGCCGCAGCGCCAGCGTGTTGCCGGGCACCCTGCACTGGGACATCGGGCTGCGCCAACTGTGGCGCGGCGCACTGCAACTGCGGCTGAGCTGGCCGCGCCTGGCCGAACAGCCGCTGCGGCTGCAGGCGCGTGCCGGCGTCGGCGGCTGGAGCCTGCAGCAGGTGGATGCGCAGCCGTGGCAGGCCAGCCTTCCCGCGGTGCTGCTGCAGGGCCTGGGTACGCCATGGAACACCCTGGCGCCACGCGGCCTGGTCCAGCTGGATCTGCGCGGCGCCCGTCTGCGCTCCAGCGCCGGTCGACTCGACGTCGCGGGCACGCTGCGCGTCGACGCGCTGGCGATGAGTTCGCGGCTGAGCACGGTGTCGCCGCTGGGCAGCTACCGCCTGCTGCTGCAGGGGGCCGGCGCGACCACCGAGGTCCGCCTGCGTACCCTGTCGGGCTCGTTGCTGCTCAGCGGCGACGGCGTCTGGAATGGCAACCGCCTGCAGTTTTCCGGCATCGCCCGCGCCGCCGCCGGGCGCGAACAGGAACTGGCCACGCTGCTGGGCCTGCTCGGCCAGCCGCAGGGCGACCATGTACGCATCGCCTTGTGATCCTTGGGACCCCACTCCATGACCGCCACCCTCCTCCGCAGCCGCTCGCTTGGCCGCACCCGCAGCCCGAGCCGGGTGCTCGCCTGCCTGCTCAGCTGCGCGCTGGGCGCCGCGCCGCTGGCCGCGGTGGCCGCGCCCGCGCGGGCGCGCACGCCGATGACCATCGACCTGGTGCACGCCGAGATCGGCAGCGCGGTGCAGGCGGTCGCGGCGGCCACCGGGCGCAACTTCATCATCGACCCCAGGGTCAAGGGCCAGATCTCCCTGCAATTCAAGACTCCCGTTCCACCCGAGGAGGTCTACCAGGCCTTGCTGACCCAGCTGCGCCTGGCCGGCTACGCGGTGGTCGCGCACGACGGGGTGTACAAGGTCGTTCCCGAGGCCGACGCACGCTTGCAGACCACCCCGGTGGGCGTGGGCAACGCCCCGACGCGCATCCCGGGTCATGGCGACCAGATCGTGACCCAGGTGTTCGATCTGCGCAACCAGGCTGCGAGCAACCTGTTGCCGGTGCTCAGGCCGTTGATTTCGCCGAACAACACCATCAACGTCGACCCGGGAAGCAACGCGCTGGTCATCACCGACTACGCCGACAACCTGCGACGCCTGGCGCGCATCATCGCCGGCCTGGACGTTCCCACCGGCAGCGAGGTGGACATCGTGCCGCTGCACTACGCGGTGGCCTCCGAACTGGCGCCGACGCTGGAAAAACTCATCGCGCTGCAGGGCTCCAGCGGCACCCCGCAGGGGGCGCCGCGCGTGGGCGCGCCGGGGCTGCTGGCTTCGGCCAACGGCATGCGCGCGGTGGTGCTCGCCGACTCGTCCAGCAACTCGCTGATCGTGCGCGCCAGCAACGGCGCGCAACTGGTGCAGATCGAGGAGATGATCCACAAGCTCGACCGCCCGTCGCCCGAGGACCAGGACATCCATGTGGTGTACCTGCACAACGCCACCGCCCCGGCACTGGCCAGGGTGCTGCGCGGCGTGCTGGCCGCCGGGGGCGCCGGCTCGTCGGCCAACGGCTCGCTGCCCGAAGCGGCGGGCCAGAGCCTGGGGCGTGCCGCCGCCGGCGGCGCGCGCCCCTCCGGCGCGGGGGGGCTGTCGGCGGGTTCGCCCGACTATACGGGCGGCTCCGCGCAGGGCGGCGGGGGCATGGGAACGGCGCCCGACTTCGGCCCGTCGCAGGAGAACGAGGAGGTCGCTCTTGCGCAGGGCGGAACGGTCTACGCCGACGCGGCGATGAACGCGCTGATCATCAACGCCCCGCCGCCGGTGTACCGCCAGCTCAAGGCGGTGATCCGCCAGCTCGACGTGCGCCGCGCCGAGGTCTACGTCGAGGCGCTGATCGCCGAGGTCAACGCGACCAAGGCGGCGCAGCTGGGCGTGCAATGGCAGACCGCCGGCGGCAGCGCCGGCGGCAAC
>JAKBBQ010000036.1 GCA_021808405.1 Pseudomonadota bacterium
CAGGAAAGGCGCAGCGCAGCCGTCGGGGCGGCGCGGCCTTCCGCTCGGAGGGCGGCAACCCTTGTCGGCAGCGCAGATGCACAGCGCGCAGCAGCAGGCGCAGCAGCAGGCGCAGGCGCAGGCGCAGGCGCAGGCGCAGGCGCAGGCGCAGGCGCACGACTCGTGGGCGCGCAGCGACCAGCCGCAGGCGCTGGCGCTGCGCGTCAGCGGCGAGGCGCTGCGCGCGGTCAGTCCGCGCGACCTCGACGACACGGCGCGCGCGCTGAGCTGGCGGGTGCAGGGCCTGCACGGCCATGAATCGGTCGACGAGCTGTTCGAATACACCCTGCGGCTGAAGCGTTCGCGTCATCTCGACCCGCGCGGCCTGTGGAATCCCCGCCGCATGACCGGACGCGAGCTGACCGTGCACATCGCGCTGCCCGGCGGCGGCCTGGAGCACGCGGCGGGGCCGTCGAGCTGGGGCTGGGAGCGCGGTTGGCGGCCGCTGTGCGCACTGGTCGGCCGCGCCGAGCACATCGGCTGGGACGGCAGCGACGACGAGTTCGAGCTGCGGCTGCATCCCTGGCTGTACCTGGCCGGTCTGCGCAGCCAGTGCCGCATCTACCAGCACATGGACGTGCAGCGCATGCTCGAGCGGCTGCTGCGGGACTATCCGGGCCCGGTGCGCTGGCAGTTGCAGCAGCGCTATGCGCGCAGCGACTACCAGGTGCAGTTCCACGAAACCGACCTGGAGTTCTTCCATCGCCTGGTCCAGGAGTGGGGCATCCATTACCACTTCGAGCATCAGGTGGGCCGTTGCGAACTCGTGCTGGGCGACGGCCCTGCGTCCTTCGGCGCGGCGGCCTCGCCGCTGTACCGGGAGCTGCGTTGCGTGCACTGGCACGGGCCGCAGGGGCAGCCGCCTGCGCGCGCCGGGGCCAACCCCGAATGCCTGCAGGAGTTGCAGTGGCGCGAGCAACTGGTCGCGACCAGCTGGGCCGCTTGCGACTATGACTACCTGCGCCCGCGCCAGCCGTTGCGGCTGCAGCTGCAGGACGCGCCGCCCGGGCTGGCCGCGCAGCCCGGCGGGGTGCGCTGGCGCGGCCTGCACGGCGCCGACCTGGCGCGCTCGGGGCGCGCCGCGCAGCCACCGCAAGCGCTGCCAGACGAAGCCGACGACCTCGGCGACCCCGGTACCCAGGCGGCGATGCTCGGCGCCGCGCGCCTGCAGGCGCAGCGCCAGCTCGCCGCCCGCGCCTGGGGCCGCGGGGCGCTGCGCGCGGTGTGCGCCGGGCAGCGGCTGCGCGTCACGGGCCATGCGCTGGCGCAGTGCAACGACTGCTTCGTCGTGCTGCATGCACGCCTCGCGCTGCGCGCGGCGCCCGCAGCCCCCGGCTGTTGGCTGGTGCAGGCCGGGTTGCTGCTGCAGCCCTGCGCGCAGCCGGTGCGGCCGTTGCAGCGCCAGCCCAAGCCGAGCCTGGGCGGGCTGCAGACCGCCGAGGTGGTGGCGCCGCAGGGCGCGGGGGCTGCCGCCGGGCAGCCGTGGGTCGACGAACTCGGGCGCATCCGGGTGCGCATGCACTGGGATCGGCATTCCCCGCGCGACGAGCGCGCGAGTTGCTGGGTGCGCGTGGCCACGCCCGCGGCCGGCCGTCGCGCCGGCCAGATCTGGCTGCCCAGGCCCGGCCAGGAGGTGCTGATCAGCCTGGTCGACGGCGATGCCGACTCGCCGGTGTGCGTGGGCGCGGTCTACGGCGCGGCCAACCCGCCACCGTGGCAGCTGCCGGCGCACTCCGCGCTCAGCGGGATGCGCAGCCGCGAACTGCCGGGCGCCCTGGCGGGCGCCGGGGCAGGCGACCCGGACCGCGATCTGGCGGGCAACCAGTTGGTGTTCGACGACACGCCCGGGCGGTTGCAGGCCCAACTGGCCAGCGACCGTTCGCGCAGCCGCCTGGCTCTGGGCTCGCTGCATCCGTTGCCGGGCCCGCAGGGGCGATGGCCGCAGCCGGTTGCGCCGGCGCAGGCCGCGCGGGGCGAGGGATTCGAGCTGCGTACCGACGGCCGGGTCGCGGTGCGCGCGGTGCGCGGCCTGCTGCTGGCCACCCATGCCCGCGCGCAGGCCCGCGGCGCGGTGCTGGATCTGCAGGAGCCGCTGCGGCTGCTGCGCCGGTCCCAGCTCGCCTGGCTGGCGCAGCTGCGCGCCGCGTCGCCCGAGGTCGCCGCCGACCGCGCCTTCGACTCCCAGCGCATGCAGTGGCTGCAAAGCCTGCGCAGGCAGATCGACGCTGTGCGCCGCCAGGCGCGGCCCGGATCGCAGGGCCAGCGCTTGCACGGCCAGCTGCTGCTGGCCAGCGCCGGCGCGTTGCTGGCCAGCAGCGGGGGAGCGATGCACTGGGTCGGGCGGGCGAGCCTGGGTGCCAGCGCAGCCGGCGCCATCGACCTGCACGCCGCCGGCAGCTTGCTGCTGGCCGCCCGACAGGGGCTGCGGCTGCTGGCGCAGCGCGCGGGAATGTTCCTGGTCGCCCGCGCCGGGCTGGTGCAACTGCAGGCGCCGGGCGGCGACCTGGAGCTGTGCGGGCGCCGCGTGCAACTGCGATCGCGCGACGGCTGGGTACAGATCCGCGCGCGCGACCAGCTCGTGCTGCGCGTCGGCGGCAGCCGCCTGCGGCTGAGCGACGAGGGGATCGACATCCAGACCCCGGGCGCGCTGCGAGTCGACGCGGCCAGCCACGCCTTCGAAGGCGCCGCCGGGCTGGCCAGGCCACCGCGGCCCGCGCCGAACGAGGCTGCCGACCGGCGGGGATCGCCGCCCCCGCGCAACCGACGCCGCGCGCGCATCGTGCCCATCGTGTTCCTGCCCGGGATCATGGGATCCAACCTGCGCATCAGCCGGGAGCGCCAGCACGAACTGGGACTGCACGACAACCGCGGCTGGCGTCCCGACGACCTGGGCTTGACCACCCTGCTCGGGCTGAGCCGCTTCGGCTCCTTCCTGAAAAACGCCACGCCGCGCCAGCGCCAGCTCCACTTCGATCCGCAGTCCACCGAGGTCGATCGCTACGACGGCACCGACGACCCCGGGCACTTCGATGCCTCGCCGGGCGACGAGCGGCGCCACGACAACCTGCCGTCGTCGCTCGCGGTCGAGCCGCTGGTGGCGCAGCGCCCGGCCGGCGACACGGCCCGCTTCGATCTCGCGTGGACCGCCGAGCAGCGCGATGCGACCGCGCAGCGCAAGGCCCGGCTGCGCGGCTGGAGCGAGGTGTACTGGAAGACCTACGGGCCCGTGCTCGCGGGGGTCGAGGAATGCATGAACAACATGCGACTGGGCGGCGGCCGCGCCGGCGCGGCCGCCGCCGGACCGCGCCTGGACAGGCGCTGGCTGCCCCTCGATTCCCGGCGTGCCGGTTTCGGCCTCGCCGGGCTGCGCGACATCGGCCCGGTGGGCGTGCCGCCTGCGCGCTGGGGGAAGCTGCGCCGTGGCCCGGCTCGGCCTCTGGCCGCCGACGACGTGCTGCCACTCGGCGACGCCGTCTATCCGGTGCATGCGATGGGCTACAACTGGCTGCGCCCCACCGCCGAAAGCGCGCGCGAGGTGGCCGGGCGCATCCAGGCGCTGGTGCAGCGCTACGCGGCGCTGGGTGCGGCGCAGGGTGCGAGTTGCGAGCATGTGCTGCTGCTGACCCACAGCATGGGCGGCTTGCTCGCCAGGTCGCTGACCGACTCGCGCATGGGCGGGCTGCCCGAGTCGATGCTCGGCGGCGTGGTGTTCACCGTCATGCCGACCTTTGGCGCGGCCACCGCCTACAAGCGCATGCGCGCCGGCATGAGCGGCGAGGGCGGGCTGCTCGAGTGCCTGGTGGTCAACCGGGTGCTGGGCGCCAGCGCCAGGCAGAGCCTGCCGGTGGTGGCCAACGCCAGCGGGCCGCTGGAACTGTTCCCCGCCGCCGATTACGGCGACGACTGGCTCAAGGTGCGATGGACCGACCACCAGGGTCGCGTGCAGCAGCGGGTGCTCGACGTGCAGCGGGCGATCGGCGACTGCGGCTGCTGGTGGCGCGCGCTGCATCCCGAGTGGATCAACCCGGCGAACCAGCCCGCGGACCGCTCGGCATTCCGCGCCGCGGCCAGGCGGCTGCAGCAGGCCGCGCAGTGGCACGAGGATCTCGCGCAGGCCGAGCCGCTGCCCAACAGCCACGCGCTGTACGGCTGCGACCGCCGGCGCCCGGCGTGGGGCGAGGTGGTCTGGGTGGCCAGCCAGCCCTTGCCCGCGCAGGTCGACCCCGACCCGGCGACCTGGTCGCTGCTGCACGACGATGCGCTCGGCGGGGTACGGGTCGCCAGCCACGGGGTGGAGTTCGAACTGCGCATCGCGGGCCCCGCGGACCCGGGCGACGGTACCGTGCCGGCCGAGCGCTCGGCCGCCAAGGCGGCGGTGCAGCACGCGCTGTGGCAGCAGCAGGGCTACGACCACCAGGACTGTTTCACCGACGATGCGACCCTGGCCGCCACGCTGTGGGGCCTGGTGCGCAGCGAGCAGCTTTGTTCCCTCGACCAGGATGCACCATGCAAACCCAGCGACGACACGTGGTAGCCGCAGGCCTCGGCCTGGCCTCGGCATCGATTCTCGATCCCTCGGCGATCGCCGGGGCGCTGCGCGCAGCGGCCGCGCCGGGCGTGCCGGTGCCGTCGCTGTTCGACAGCACGCGCACGCTGTGCTTCGGGCGCTATGCCCTCGAGGCGCCGCGGGACACCGAGCAGGTGTTCGGCGAACAGACGATCGACGCCTTCTTCGAGCGCTACCCGGCGTCGCGCTACCCCGACGCGGCGTCGCTGCTGCGCTCCAAGTGGCAGGAAGTCGTGCGGCAGGCGCGGGGCATGCCTGCCGGGCTGTCGCCGGGGATGCTCGGCCCGATCGTCCACGGACCGGTGAGCGGGGCCAGCTACCTGTGGCTGTACAAGGGCCGCGACGAATACGACCAGCGCGGCGACTGCAATCTGTACGGGGCGATCCGCGTCGGCGCGACGGTGCATCTGTTCCGCGGAGTGGCCGGCGCCAGCGAGCACATCGGCCGCGAGCAGGCCTTGCGCGACATGACCGAGCTGATGCGCGGCATGCGCGCCTGGGACGGTCGCAGCGTGCCGCGCCAGCCGGGGGTGTGCATGCGCGGCGTGTTCATCGAGGAAGCCAGCCACCGCTTCCAGGAAATCATGAGCTCGGGCTTCTATTTCCCCAGCCTGCCCGACGTGAGCTTTTCGGTGCTGAGCAACAAGAACGCCAGTGTCGACGGCGAGAACGGCAGCGGGCTGCTCGAGCGGGTCGAGCAGGCACGTGCCGAGCAGCCGAGCTACCCCTATCGCTTCCTGCGCCGCGGCAAGCGCACCTTGCACCACCTGTGGGACGGCGAGGAAGTGCTGGCGCGGCGCGCCGACGGGGTGCTGGAGTTCGACTGGGAACTCGTCGGCCGCCCCGGGGATCCGGCGCGCCCGTCGTGGTTCGAGATCGGGCTGCGCACCGGAGTCGCGCACAACCAGGTCGGCGCGGCGAGCACCCACTCGTTGCGCGACGAGCAGGCCGTGGTCTTGTGGGACCGCTTGCTGGAGAACCTCAAGTTCCGCGTCGCGGTGCCCGGCGCCACCGCGGAGTCGGTGGCGCTGCGCTGACGCGGCGATGCGGCGCTTCAGTCGCCCGCCAACGCCCGCAGCACGCCGTCGAGGCCGCAATGGTTCAGCGCCATGTCGGCCGCCCGCTGCACCGCCGGCTTGCCGCGGTACGCGACCGCGAGGCCGCAGGCCGACAGCATCGGCAGGTCGTTGGCGCCGTCGCCGATGGCGATCGCCTGCTGCGCGCTGCAGCCCGCGCGCGCGCAGGCGTCGAGCAGCGCCTGGCGCTTGGCGGCGCCGTCGACGATCGACCCGCGGGTGCGCCCGGTCAGCTTGCCTGCGGCGATGTCGAGCTGGTTGGCGTGCACCTCGTCGAGCCCGAGCTGGCGCTGCAGCCGCTCGGCGAACCAGGTGAATCCCCCGGTGGCCAGGATCACCCGCAGCCCCGCGGACTTGGCCGCCGCGATCAGTTCGCGCGCCCCGGGGTTGAGCTGCATGCGCTGCCAGACCTGCTCGAGCACGGCCTCCGGCGTGCCGGCCAGCAGCGCCAGGCGGCGGCGCAGGCTTTCGGCGTAGTCGGCGATCTCGCCTCGCATCGCGGCCTCGGTGATCTCGGCGATGCGCTGCTTGACCCCGGTGGCGCTGCCCAATTCGTCGATGGTCTCGACGTTGACCAGCGTGGAGTCCATGTCCAGCGCGAGCAGGCGGAAGTCGCGCAGCGCCAGCCCCGCCGGCAGCAGGGCCCAGTCGAAGCCGTGGCGCAGCGCCAGTTGCGGCAGCAGCGCACGCGCGGTCGGCTCGTCGAGCCCGATGTCGAGCAGGCGCACCGCGCTGCAGCCGGCCGATGCGTCGGCGCAAGGCAGCGGCTGCAGCGCGCGGGCTTGCAGCTGCTCGCTCAGTCGGCCCAGCAGCTCGGGGTCGAGGCGGCAGGGTGCGGGGACTTGCAGGACCAGATGGTGCATGGTGGAAGGGGCAGGGGATGGAAGCGGGCAGGCGGGCGGGCGGGCGCGGCCGGCGATGGCATCCGTGCGGGCACGGCGGCGCGGGCGCGCCTTCAGCCCGGCGCCACCGCGCGCGGCTCGCCCAGCAGGCGCAAGGTATCGCGCACCAGGCGGGCCCGCCCGGCGGCGTCGGCGACAGCTCGCTCGATACGCAGCCGGTCGTTGCCGGCGAGCCGTATGTCGCGGTGATTCTGCACCAGCCAGATGATGCGCGCGGGATCGACCGGGGGCGACGGGCGGAACTGCAGCAAGGTGTGCGCCTCGGCTGAATCGACCCGCAGCACGCCGTAGCGCTCGGCGAGCAGCCGCAGCCGATGCGTTTCCAGCAGGGTCAGCGCCGCCTGCGGCATGCGCCCGAAGCGGTCGACGATTTCCTCGGCCACCTGCTGCAGCGCGGTCTCGTCGGCGGCGCTGGCCAGGCGCTTGTACAGGTTCAGGCGGGCGTTGACATCCGGGCAGTAGTCCTGCGGCAGGAGCGCCGGCTGGTGCAGGTTGATCTCGGTGGTCACCGCCAGCGGCTGCAGCAGGTCGGGTTCGTGCCCGGCCTTGAGCGCCTTCACCGCGGCGCCCAGCATGTCCAGGTACATCTGGTAGCCGACCTCCTGCACATGGCCCGACTGGGCCTCGCCCAGCGCCTCGCCGGCGCCGCGGATCTCCAGGTCGTGCATGGCCAGGTAGAAGCCGGCGCCGAGCTCCTCCATCTGGGTGATGGCCTCCAGGCGCTGCTGGGCGGTCTTGGTGAGCGATTGCAGATCGGGCACCAGCAGGTAGGCATAGGCCTGGTGATGCGAACGCCCGACCCGGCCGCGCAACTGGTGCAGTTGCGCCAGCCCGAACTTGTCGGCGCGGCTGATGACAATGGTGTTGGCGCTGGGCACGTCGATTCCGGTCTCGATGATGGTCGAGCACAGCAGCACGTTGAAGCGCTGGGCATGGAAGTCGCGCATCACCCGCTCGAGCTCGCGCTCGTGCATCTGTCCGTGGGCGATCTGGATGCGCGCCTCGGGAATCAGCTCGGCCAGCATGTCCTTGCGCAAGCCGATGCTCTGCACCTCGTTGTGCAGGAAGTAGACCTGGCCGCCGCGCTTGATCTCCCGCAGCACCGCCTCGCGGATCACCGCCTTGCTCTCGTTGCGCACGAAGGTCTTGATGGCCAGGCGCTTTTGCGGCGCGGTGGCGATCACCGACAGGTCGCGCAGGCCTTCCAGCGCCATGCCCATGGTGCGGGGGATCGGCGTGGCGGTCAGCGTCAGCAGGTCGACCTCGGCGCGCAGAGCCTTCAACGCCTCCTTGTGGCGCACCCCGAAGCGGTGCTCCTCGTCGACGATCACCAGCCCCAGGCGGGCGAAGCGCACCTCGGGAGACAGCAGCTTGTGGGTGCCGATGGCGATGTCCAGCGTGCCCTCGGCCAGCCCCTGCAACGCCGCGCGCACCTCCTTCGGACTGCGAAAGCGCGACAGTTCGGCGATGCGCACCGGCCAGTCGGCGAAGCGGTTGCGGAAGGTCTCCACATGCTGCTCGGCGAGCAGGGTGGTGGGGGCCAGCACCGCGACCTGGCGGCCTCCCATCACCGCGACGAAGGCCGCGCGCAGCGCGACCTCGGTCTTGCCGAAGCCGACGTCGCCGCACACCAGGCGGTCCATCGGTTGGCCGGTCTGCATGTCCTGCACCACGGCGTCGATCGCGGCCGCCTGGTCGGGGGTTTCGTCGAAGCCGAAGCCGGCGGCGAAGGCCTGGTAGTCCTGCGCCGCCAGGCTGAAGGCATGGCCCGAGCGGCTGGCGCGACGGGCATGCAGCGCCAGCAGTTCGGCCGCGGTGTCGCGGATCTGTTCGGCGGCCTTGCGGCGCGCCTTGTCCCACTGGCCCGAGCCCAGGGTGTGCAGCGGTGCGTGTTCGGGGTCGACCCCGCTGTAGCGGGCGATCAGGTGCAACTGCGACACCGGAACGTACAGCGAGGCGTCCTTGGCGTAGGCGATGTGCAGCAGTTCGGTCGGTCCGTCGCCTAGGTCCAGCGCCACCAGGCCGCGGTAGCGGCCGATTCCATGCTGCTGGTGCACCACCGGGTCGCCGGGCTTGAGTTGCGACAGGTCGCGGATCAGGTTCTCGACATCGCTGACCCGCTCCTGGCGACGCCGGCTGCGCTGCGCCGGCGCGAGCGCCAGCAGTTCGGTCTCGGTCACCACCGCGAGCGCATGGCCCGGCAACGCGAAGCCGGCGACCAGCGGCGCCACCGTCAACGCCAACGCGACCTCGCTGCCCAGCATGGCCTGCCAGCCGTCGACCGCTTGCGCCTGCAGCCCGGACTCCTCCAGCAGTTCGCGCAGCGATTCGCGGCGGCCGGGGGAGTCGGCGCATAGCAGCACGCGCAGCGGCGGGCGCGCCCGGCAGCCTTGTTGCAGCCAGTCGCGCAGGCGCCGCAGCGGCGGCTCGGCGCGACGTTCCAGCGCGATCTCGGGCAGCGCGCCGGCCGGTGGCAGCGCGCCCGCCTCGAGCGCCGCATCGCCCGGTGTCGCAGCCTCGGGCTGCGACGCGCCTGCGGGCGGCGCGGACGCCGTCGCAGGCGGGTTCGCAGGCGGGTTCGCAGGCGGGTTCGCAGGCGGGTTCGCAGGCGGGTTCGCAGGCGGAGCCGGCGTCGCGCCGGCCGCGGCACCCGGCGCGCTGCCGCGCAGCGCCAACTGCGCCAGCGGCTGGATCGCGAGGTAGAACTCTTCCTCGCGCAGGTACAGCTCGCCCGGTGGCAGCGCGGGGCGCTCGGGGTCGGCGCGCAGCAGCCTCCAGCGTTCGTGGGTGTCGGCCCAGAAGCCGCGCATGGCCGCGGACACGTCGCCCAGCAGCACCACGCTGGCGTGTTCGCCGCAGTAGTCGAGCAGGGTCGCGGTGTGTTCGAAGAACAACGGCAGGTAGTACTCGATTCCCGGGCCCGCCACGCCGCCGGCGATGTCGCGGTACAGCGGACTGCGGCTGGGGTCGCCCTCGATGCGTTCGCGCCATTGCGCGCGAAAGCGTTGCCGCGCGGCCTCGTCGAGGGGAAATTCCCGCCCCGGCAGCAGGCGCACCGAGTTCACCGGGTACAGGCTGCGCTGGCTGTCGGGGTCGAAGGCGTGGATCGACTCCAGGGTGTCGCCGAACAGGTCCAGGCGCAGCGGAAGGGTGCTGCCCATCGGGTGCAGGTCGAGCAGCCCGCCGCGGATCGCGTATTCGCCCGGCGCCACCACCTGGGTGACCTGGGAATAACCGGCCAGCACGAGTTGCCGGCGCAACACCGTCGCATCCAGCGCCTGCCCCTTGTCGAAGGCAAAGGTGCTGGCCGCGAGGAACGCCGGGGGCGCCAGCCGCTGCAGCGCGGTGCTGGCGGCCACCAGCACCATGTCGAGCTCGCCCTGGTGCAGCGCCCACAGCGTGGCCAGGCGCTGCGAAACCAGGTCCTGGTGGGGGGAGAAGGTGTCGTAGGGCAGGGTTTCCCAGTCGGCCAGCACGCCGCAGCGCAGCGCCGGGGCGAACCATTGCACTTCGTCCAGCAGTCGCTGCGCGTCGCTTGCGTCGGCGGTGAGCACCAGCCAGGGGGCGCGGGGTCGGCTGCCGCGGCCGAGTTCGGCCAGCAGCAGGGCATCGGCGCTGCCCGGCGGGCGGGCGTGGACCAGCCGGCGAGTCTTGCGCAACGCCGGCAACGCCCCGGCGAGCAGGGGCGGTGATTCAGGGGAGCTTGGGGACATCCCTAGAATTCTCGCAGCAGCCAGGATGCGCCGCCCGCGCGCTGGCAGCCCGCAGTGCGGATCCGCCGGGCGATTTCCCGAACCATCCACCGGGCTTTCGAATGTACGCCCTCATCCCAGCAGCCGGCTCGGGCACCCGCCTGGGCGCGGCCGAGCCCAAGCAGTACCTGCCACTGGCCGGCGAGCCGATGCTGGTGCACAGCGTGCGCGCGCTGCTCGGCTGCGCCGAGTTGCGCAGCGTGACCGTGGTCGTGCGCCCCGGCGACACCCGTGCCGGGCAGTGCCTGCGCGCCGATGCGCGGCTGCGCATCGTCGACTGCGGCGGCGCGACCCGCGCGGCCAGTGTGCGCGCCGGGCTGCAGCGCTTGCTCGACGCCGGCGCGCGGCCGCGGGACTGGGTGCTGGTGCACGACGCGGCGCGCTGCTGTGTCAGCGTCGGCGCGGTGCGCCGACTCATCGAGGCCTGCGAGCACGACGCGGTCGGTGGATTGCTGGCGCTGCCGGTGGCCGATACCCTGAAACGCCAGCGCGGCGACAGCCGGCGCGTGGGCGCGACCCTGTCGCGCGAGGGCCTGTGGCAGGCCCAGACTCCGCAGATGTTCCGCATCGGCCTGTTGCTCGAAGGCTTGCAGCGCAGCGATGCGCTGGCGCTCACCGACGAGTCTTCGGTCATCGAATCGCAGGGTCTGCAGCCGCTGCTGGTCGAAGGCGAGCCGGACAATTTCAAGGTCACGCTGCCGGGCGACCTGCGCCTGGCCGAGGCGCTGCTGCTGCGGCGCCGCGCGCAGCCTGGCCGGGGAGGCAAGCCATGAACGATCGCGAGTGGGAGTACCGGGTCGGGCTGGGCGAGGACATCCACGCTCTGGTGCCGGGGCGCAGGCTGGTGCTGGGCGGCGTGCCCATTGCCCACGCCAGCGGGCTGCTCGGGCATTCCGATGCCGATGCCTTGCTGCATGCGGTGACTGACGCGCTGCTCGGTGCAGCCGCCATGGGGGACATCGGGGAATTGTTTCCCGACGACGACCCGCGCTGGGCCGGCGCCGACTCGCGCGCGCTGCTGGAGCAGGCGATGCAGCGCCTGCGCGAAGGAGGCTGGCAGGTGGTGAACGTGGACTGCACGGTGCGCGCGCAGGCGCCGCGCCTGTCCCCGTACCGCGAGGCGATGCGCCAGGCCATCGCCGGGGCGTTGGGAATCGGGGTCGAGCGGGTCAACGTCAAGGCCAAGACCGCCGAGCGGCTGGGCGCGGTGGGCCGCCAGGAAGCCATCGCCAGCAGCGCGACCTGCCTGCTGCGTCGACCGGCGCAGCGCTGAAGCTCGGGGCGGCGCGCGGCCGCAGCGACGGAAAACTTGTCCATGATGCGCTGCGCCATTACACTGCCGAAGGTTCCCAAGTCCGTGCTATCACGGGCCGAGCAAACGTCGGCAGGTATCCGCGAAGCCGACGCTCGGTGCGCAAGCCCTCGACTGCCTGCGGCAGATCGACGGCAGCGCCGGTAGGCAGGCATGCCAGCGGCCCGGCGGATCGGTGGAACGAGTCTCGAGAGCAGGTCACGAGCCTGGCTGGAGAGGCGCCTACGGTTTTTCGTCAGAGAAATTCAACGAGGTCGTCATGGATACTGTGATCGCTACCGCGCGCGGCGCGGCCCAACCGTCGTTCACGACGGAACCCTCCCTGTCTACTCCCTCCCAGGCGAGCAACCGCTCGGGCGCCGAACTCTCCGGTGCCGACATCCTGGTGCGCTGCCTGCAGCGCGAAGGCGTCAAGCACATCTGGGGCTACCCAGGGGGTGCTGTGCTGTATATCTACGACGCCCTGTACAAGCAGAAAGAAATCCAGCACGTACTCGTTCGCCACGAGCAAGGCGCGGTGCACGCCGCCGATGGTTTTGCCCGCGCGACCGGCGAGGTCGGTGTGTGCCTGGTCACCTCGGGGCCGGGCGCGACCAACGCGGTGACCGGCATCGCCACCGCCTACATGGATTCGATCCCGATGGTGGTGATCACCGGCCAGGTGCCGACCCACGCGATCGGGCTCGACGCCTTCCAGGAATGCGACACCGTCGGCATCACGCGGCCGATCGTCAAGCACAACTTCCTGGTCAAGGACGTGCGCGACCTCGCGCTGACCGTGAAAAAGGCCTTCCACATCGCCCGCAGCGGTCGCCCCGGCCCGGTGGTCGTGGACATCCCGAAGGACGTCTCGGTGGCCACCGCACCGTTCCACTACCCGGACGAACTCGCGCTGCGTTCGTACAACCCGGTGCGCAAGGGCCACGGCGGGCAGATCCGCAAGGCCGTGCAACTGCTGCTGCAGGCCAAGCGGCCCTACCTGTACAGCGGCGGCGGAGTGGTGCTGGCCGGCGCCTCCGACAAGCTGCGGCGGCTCGCCGACATGCTGCAGCTCCCCTGCACCAACACCCTGATGGGGCTGGGGGCGATTCCCGGCAGCGACCCGAAGTTCCTCGGCATGCTGGGCATGCACGGCACCTACGAGGCCAACATGGCGATGCAGCACAGCGACGTCGTGCTGGCGGTGGGGGCGCGCTTCGACGACCGGGTGATCGGCAGCCCCAAGGACTTCGCCCAGATCGAGCGCAAGATCGTGCACATCGACATCGATCCGTCGAGCATTTCCAAACGGGTGAAGGTCGACGTGCCGATCGTCGGCGACGTCGGCGAGGTGCTTTCGGACCTCATCGACCAACTCGATCAGCAGATGGCCGAGGGCCGCAAGCCCGACGCCGCGGCGATGACCGCCTGGTGGCGGCAGATCAACGAGTGGCGCAAGCGCGAGTGCCTGAGCTACGAGGCCTCCGACGAGGTGATCAAGCCGCAACTGGTGATCCAGACGCTGCACGAGCTGACCCGCGGCCAGGAGACCTACATCTGCTCCGACGTCGGCCAGCACCAGATGTGGGCCGCCCAGTACTACCCCTTCGAGGAGCCGCGACGCTGGATCAACAGCGGCGGGCTGGGGACGATGGGAGTGGGCCTGCCCTACGCGATGGGCATCAAGCTGGCGCGCCCCGATTCCGAGTGCGTGGTGATCACCGGAGACGGGTCGATCCAGATGAACATCCAGGAACTCGCGACCTGCCTGCAGTACGGCACCGCGGTGAAGGTGCTGCTGCTCAACAACGGCTACCTGGGGATGGTGCGCCAGTGGCAGGAGATCGAATACGCCGGGCGCTATTCGCATTCCTACATGGATTCGCTGCCCGACTTCGTCAAGCTGGCCGAGGCCTACGGCCATGTCGGCATGCGCGTGGACAAGCCGGCGCAGGTGCGCGACGCGCTGAGCCGGGCGTTGGCGATGAAGGACCGCACGGTGTTCATCGAGTTCGTCATCGACCCGACGAGCAACGTGTGGCCGATGGTGCAGGCCGGCAAGGGCATCACCAACATGCTGCTGGGGTCGGAAGACCTCTGAATCCGTTGCCGCCGCGCCGCCGGCGCGGCGGCTTGTTGCCACTGGACCCCGGAGCCAGGCGCCGCTTACCGGCGACGCGCGAAGCCCGGGGTGGAGTCAGCCGATGAAACACATTATTGCGGTCCTGCTGGAAAACGAACCCGGCGCGTTGTCGCGGGTGGTCGACCTGTTCGCCGCCCGCGGCTACAACATCGAGTCGCTGTCAGTGGCGCCGACCGAGGACGCTTCGCTGTCGCGCATGACCATCGTCACCCGCGGCTCGAGCGACGTGATCGAGCAGATCACCAAGCACCTGAACCGCCTCATCGACGTGGTCAAGGTGGTGGACCTGACCGAGGCCAACTACATCGAACGCGAGTTGATGATCATCAAGCTGCGGGCGGTCGGCAAGGAGCGCGAGGAGATGAAGCGCATGGCCGACATTTTCCGCGGCCGGGTGATCGACGTCACCGACAAGAGCTACACCATCGAACTCACCGGGGACGAGGCCAAGCTCGACGCCTTCCTGCAGGCGGTCGAGCGCACCGCGATCCTGGAAACCGTGCGCACCGGCGCCAGCGGCATCAGCCGCGGCGAGCGCGTGCTGCGGGTCTGAGCCGGCAGCGTCCATCCCCATCCATCGAATGAGGGCGGCCCCGCCCCGCATTCCCACGAAACCAGAAAAGCCAAGGGCCGTCCCCGCTTTTTTGGAACACACGACGGGCGAAAGGCTCGTGGGAATGTTCCGATCCACTTTCGCCCGCAGGAGTCGGTATGAAGGTCTATTACGACAAGGACTGCGATCTGTCGCTGGTCAAAGGCAAGAAGGTCACGATCATCGGCTACGGCTCGCAGGGCCATGCCCACGCGCAGAACCTGCGCGACAGCGGGGTCAAGGTGACGGTGGGGCTGCGCAAGGGCGGCGCGTCCTGGGACAAGGCGAAGAAGGCCGGACTGACGGTCAAGGACGTCGACGACGCGGTCAAGGGCGCCGACGTGGTGATGATCCTGCTGCCCGACGAGAACATCGCCCAGGTCTACCGGGAAAACGTCGAGCCCCACGCCAAGAAGGGGGCCGCGCTGGCCTTCGCCCATGGCTTCAACGTCCACTACGGCCAGGTGGTCGCGCGCGATGACCTCGACGTCATCATGATCGCCCCGAAGGCTCCCGGGCACACGGTGCGCAACACCTATACCCAGGGCGGCGGGGTGCCCCACCTGGTGGCGGTGGCGCAGGACCGCTCGGGCAAGGCGCGCGATCTCGCGCTGTCGTATGCGATGGCCAACGGCGGCGGCCGTGCCGGCATCATCGAGACCAGCTTCCGCGAGGAGACCGAGACCGACCTCTTCGGCGAGCAGGCCGTGCTGTGCGGCGGCACGGTGGAACTGATCAAGGCCGGTTTCGACACCCTGGTCGAGGCCGGCTACGCTCCCGAGATGGCCTATTTCGAGTGCCTGCACGAGCTCAAGCTGATCGTCGACCTGATCTACGAGGGTGGCATCGGCAACATGAACTACTCGATTTCGAACAACGCCGAATACGGGGAGTACACCAGCGGGCCGCGGATGATCACCGACGCCACCCGCGAGGCCATGCGCAAGTGCCTGAAGGACATCCAGACCGGCGAGTACGCCAAGAGCTTCATCCTGGAAAACCGCGCCGGCGCTCCCACGCTGAGTTCGCGTCGCAGGCTGACCCGCGAGCACCCGATCGAGGTGGTGGGCGAGCAGCTGCGCGCGATGATGCCGTGGATCAAGGCCAACAAGCTGGTCGACAAGTCGAAAAATTGAGGGGGATGGGCCCCCACGCTCGCTGCGCTCGCTGCCCCCCGAGGGGGTCTCGGCCGGCTTGGGGCGGCCCGGCGCCGGTGGAGGTTGGCCCCCACGCTCGCTGCGCTCGCTGCCCCCCGAGGGGGTCTCGGCCGGCTTGGGGCGGCCCGGCGCCGGCCGAGGTTGGCCCCCACGCTCGCTGCGCTCGCTGCCCCCCGAGGGGGTCTCGGCCGGCTTGGGGCGGCCCGGCGCCGGCCGAGGTGCCTTGAACGGCAGCGCCGAGCCTGCAGGCTCGGCGCCGTGGATCAAGGCCGACGAGGCGGCAGCGGGATCGGTCGCCGGCGGCTCAGGCCGCCGGATGGGCCAGGCCGGGCAGGCCGTGGAGCAGCAGTTGCAGGCTGCGCTCGACCCACTGCCGGCATTCCTCGTCGGACATCGGCTCGCCGATTCCCATCGCCCGCAACTGGGGCAGCGACACGAGCATCTGCAGGTACTGCTGGGAGGCGAAGTCCGCCTCGGCGGGCGACAGATCCGGCCGCTCGCGGCGCAGCAGCGTCGACAGCGTGCGTACCGCCTGCGCGCGCCCACCCGACAGCGCGACCGCCTGCAACAGGTCGGGAAAGCGCTGCGACTCGGCGACGATCAGGCGGTACAACGCGAGCACCGGGGGCGACAGCGCGGCGCGCAGGGCCGTCAGGCCGAAGCGCCGCAACGCCTCGCGCGGCTCGATCTCGGTGGCGTCATCGAGGCTGGAGGCACGCGCGCCGTCGACCACCTTGGCGACCACCGCCTGCACCAGTTCACCCTTGTCGGCAAAGCGGTGGTAGAGGGTGCGCTTGGACACCCCGGCATGGCTGGCCACCGCCTCGATGCTGGTCGCGCCGTAGCCCTGGCCGAGCATCAGTTCGGTGGCCGACTCCAGGATGCGCTCGCGCAACTGGCGCGCCGCTTCGCGCGACGGTCGCCCGCCGCGCGAGCCGGCGCTGCCGGCGGTGGCGTGTTCGGCCAGGTTCACCGGTCGCCTTCGCGGTGCCACCGTTCATGGTGCCACTCGCGGTGCCACTCCGGCCTGCCGTAGTAGGCCGGCGCGGCGACGTAGGTCGGCGGAGCGTAGACGTAGGCGGGCGGCGGCGGGGGTGCGTAGACCACCGGAGGCGGCGCGTACACCGGCGCCGGAGCGACCACCCGCGCCTGGCCGTACACGAGCGGCGCGGCGATCAGCCCGGCAGCCAGACCGATGATCGCGGCGGCGCCGCCACCGTCTCCGTCGTGCCAGCCGTCGGCCCAGGCAGGGGAGGCAGCGCCGATTCCCAGCGCGACGGCGGCGAGGACTGCGGAGCGGGCGATTCGCGGGGTTTTCATGTGGCTTCTCCTCGAATGGGCGGTCGCGTCGACCGCCGTTGATGACACTATAGCTCGGTTTTAATGAAACGCAACCGGGTCGTTGCGTTTTTTTCGCAGGCGGTGCGAAATCGCCACGGCGCCGTCAGCGGGCATGGCGCAGCGGCGGAACGCTGCCGCAGGACGGGGCCACCCAGTGCGCCTGCGACTGCCCCGACATGTCGCCTTGCGGCGTGGCCACGGTGTAGCTGGAGGCGTAGGAGGTGGCCGACGCGATGCGCAGGCTGCCGCTGCCGGTGACTTTCGACGCCGGGCAGCTGTAGCGGAACGTCCAGTCGCCCGGGTGGGGCTGCGACCAATGGGCGTCGCAGCCTCCGCTGAGGTGCAACGGGGGGTGTCCCGAGGCCAGCGAGGTGGCGTCCAGGCAGATCTGCAGCCCGCCGTCGCGGCTGATCGACATGCCCTGCTGGCGCAGCTTGGCCTCGATCTGCGGGCGTGCCGAAGGCGGCAGGCTGCGCAGCATCTGCGCCAGGTTCATCGACGGACCGTCGCCGGTGCGGGTCTGCAGTGCGTAGTCCCACAGTCCGGGTCGCAGCGGCGCCGAGGCGGCCAGCGCCGCGGGGGCGAAGCACGCGGCGCAACAGGCCAGCAGCGCAGCGGCCGGCAGTCGGGCGCGAGCGCGGCGCCCACTGCGGGGCGGGATGGGGGGCCGAGAGGAGGTCGGCGTCGGAAGCGGATGGGGCGACATGGGCGAAATCCTGGATGGGGTGTGCCGCGGCGCGGCCGCGGCCAAGCTTATCAGCCCGACCACCCGCGCCGGGGCCCTCTGCCGGCGGGGCCCGGCCTGCCCCGGCTACACTTCGGGGATGGACTATCCCCATCCCATCCTGGCCCGCGAGGGCTGGCCTTTCATCGCCGCCTGCCTGGTGGCCTCGCTGCTGGCGTGGCTGCTGTTCGGCCTGGGGTGGTCGCTTCCCCTGTGGATCGTGACGGTGTTCGTCGTGCAGTTCTTCCGCGACCCGCCGCGCCGGCTGCCGGCCGACCCGCTGGCGGTGGTCTCTCCGGCCGACGGGCGCGTCGTCGCCCTCGGCCGCGCGCAGGATCCCTACGGCCAGCGCGACGCGCTGCGCATCAGTGTGTTCATGAATGTGTTCAACGTGCACTCCAACCGCTCCCCGGTCGATGGCGAGATCGTCGGGGTGAGCTATTTTCCGGGGCGCTTCTTCCATGCCGACCTCGACAAGGCCTCGCTGGAGAACGAGCGCAACGCGCTGGTGCTGCGCAGCGCCCAGGGCCTGGTCACGGTGGTGCAGGTGGCCGGGCTGATCGCCCGCCGGGTGCTGTGCTATGTCGTCCCGGGGCAGGCGCTGCGGCGTGGCGAGCGCTTCGGCTTCATCCGCTTCGGCTCGCGGGTCGACCTGTACCTGCCGCTGGATGCGGTCCCCGTGGTGTCGATCGGCGACAAGGTGCATGCCAGCAGCAGCGTGCTGGCGCGCTTCGTGCCGGCGGCTGTCGCCTGACTTCCCAGGAGCCGGCGATGGCCCGCAATGTCAGCCGCTTTCCCGAACATCGCGCGCGTTCGCGCTCGCGCGCCGACGACGAGGAACCGGGGCTCGACCCCGGCCTGCCCGACCCGGTGGAGGACCTGCCGCGCGGCGGCCGCCGGCGGCGGGGCATCTACCTGCTGCCCAACTCCTTCACCGCGGCAGCGCTGTTCGCCGGCTTCTACGCGGTGGTGATGGCCATGGGGCGCGACTACGAGCGCGCCGCGGCGGCGATTTTCGCGGCGATGGTCCTCGACAGCCTGGACGGGCGGGTCGCGCGAATGACCCATACCCAGAGCGAATTCGGCGCCCACTTCGATTCCCTGGCCGACATGGTGTCCTTCGGCGCCGCGCCGGCGCTGGTCATGTACCAGTGGTCGCTGCACGGGCTGGGCAAGCTGGGCTGGCTGGCCGCCTTCGTCTATTGCGCGGGCGCGGCGTTGCGCCTGGCGCGCTTCAACACCAATATCGGCGTCGTCGACAAGAACTACTTCCAGGGGCTGCCCAGCCCGGCCGCCGCGGCGTTGGTGGCCGGCTTCATCTGGGTGCTCTCGGACTCGCGCATCGGCGGCGCTCAGGTGGCGTGGGCGGCCTTCGCGGTCACGGCCTTCGCCGGCATGAGCATGGTGACCAACGTGCCGTACTACAGTTTCAAGGCGGTCAGCCTGCGACGCAGCGTGCCGTTCATCACCCTGTTCCTGATCGTGCTGCTGATCGGCCTGATCGCCTACCGGCCGCCGCTGGTGCTGTTCGGGCTGTTCTGCCTGTACGCGGTGTCGGGCTACGCGCTGTACGTCTGGCGCAGGCTGCACGGCCGCTCGGTCAGCGTGATCTCCACTTCCACCGACGCTCCCGACGAACGCGGCCTGCACGGCTGAGCCGCCGCACGCCCCGGCGCGGGCGGGCCGCGCTCAGGCGCGGCCGAGCAGGAAGTCGGCTGCCATTTCCCCGATCATCATCGTCGGCGCGTTGGTGTTCCCGCCGACCAGCGTGGGCATCACCGAGGCGTCGGCCACGCGCAACGCGTCGACACCCCGCACCCGCAACCGGCTGTCGACCACCGCCAGGTCGTCGCTGCCCATGCGGCAGCTTCCGACCGGGTGGTAGATGGTCTCGGCATGGGCGCGTATGTAGCGGTCGAGCGCCGCGTCGTCGTCGCCCATCGCCGCTCCCGGGGTCGATTCCGCGCCGGCCAGCGGCCCCCAGGCCGGGTGGCCCAGCACGCGGCGCGCCAGGCGCAGGCCGGCGCGCAGGGTCGGCAGGTCATCGGGATGACCGAGATAGCCGGGGTCGATGCGCGGCGGATCCAGCGCATCGGGAGACCGCAGCCCGATGCTGCCGCGACTGGCAGGTCGCAGCGCGCACACATGCAGGGTCACTCCGTAGCCCCAGACCAGCTTGCGGCCGTGGTCGCGCAGCAGCGAAGGCAGGAAATGCAGTTGCAGGTCGGGGCGCTCCAGCCCCGGACGCGAGCGTGCGAAGCCTCCCGCCTCGGCCGCGTTGCTGCTGAGCAGTCCGTCGCGCCGCCGCCAGTAGCGCCAGCTGGCGCCGAGCAGCCGCGGCAGCATGCGCGGGCCCACGCCGACCGCGGCATGCGAGGTCTCGCGCATGCTGGCGGTGATGTCCAGGTGGTCCTGCAGGTTGCGCCCGACTCCGGGCAGGTCGTGGACCACCTCGATTCCCAGCGCGCGCAGTTGCACCGCATCGAACACCCCCGACAGCGCCAGCAACTGCGGGGTGTGCACGGCCCCGGCGCACAGCAGCACCTCGGCGCGCGCGCGCACCACCCGCCGACCCTGCGCGCCCAGGTACTCGACCCCCACCGCGCGGCGGCCCTCGAACACCACGCGGGTGGCATGGCAGCCGGTGCGCACCTGCAGGTTGGCGCGGTGGCGTACCGGGTCGAGGAAGGCGCGAGCG
>JAKBBQ010000301.1 GCA_021808405.1 Pseudomonadota bacterium
CGCCTTCGCGATGCTGATCGTCAGCGCCGCGGTGGGTTTCCTGCTGTGGTTCAGCCTGGTGCAGGGGCAGTCGCAGATCGAGCCGCTGGTTCCGGCGCTGCAGAGCTGGTGGATGAAGCTCCACGTTCCGGCGAACTTCGTAGGCTACGGCTGTTTTTCGATCGCCGCGATGATCGGCTTCGCCTACCTGGTGAAAGTCAACGGCCAGGAAACCTCGTGGTGGAAGCTGGTCCCTCTGTGGCTGCTGGGCTTCGTGATGTTCTTCGAGCCGCTGGTGTTCCGCCAGGGCGGGATTTCCGAATACTGGGGTGTGTTCGCCGGAGTCTCCGCGCTGGCCGTGGGGGGCATCCTGTACGGCCGTCGCCGCATCGCCGCCCACCTGCCGGCGCTCGACGTCATGGACGACGTGATGTACAAGGCGATCGCCATCGGCTTCACCTTTTTCACCATCGCGACCATCCTGGGGGCGCTGTGGGCGGCGCAGGCCTGGGGCGGCTACTGGAGCTGGGACCCGAAGGAGACCTGGGCGCTGATCGTCTGGCTGAACTACGCGGCCTGGCTGCACCTGCGGCTGATGAAGGGACTGCGCGGCCAGGTGGCGGCGTGGTGGGCGCTGACCGGGCTGCTGGTCACGACCTTCGCCTTCCTCGGCGTGAACATGTTCCTCTCCGGCCTGCATTCCTACGGCAAGCTCTGACGCGGGACGGGGCCCGGCCCCGACCTGTGGCGACCCCGAAGGCCCGCGCGTGCGCGGGCCTTTGCACTGGGCTCCGGGCTTAATACCGATGCTGCCTGTAGGGTTGAAATCCCGACGCTAAGGTTCCAGCGCGATGGCCGGGCAGCGGCATCCGGCGCCGCCCGGCACCCTCGAGGAGCGCAAGTCATGAACAAGTGGCAACAGCAGGGCTTCGAACACCCGGTGCCGTCGGACATCACCCCGCGGACGGTGTACGGCGCGCGCCGCGCGCTGCTCGGCGCGGCCGGCGCGGGCGCGCTGGCAGCGATGCTGCCGCGGGCGCGGGCGCTGGAAGTGGCGCCGCAGGGCCAGCTGCCGCGCCTGGCGGCCGAGCGCGATCCCCGGTACTCGACTTCGGAAAAACTCACTCCGTACGACGACGTCACCACCTACAACAACTTTTACGAATTCGGCACCAGCAAGAGCGACCCGGCGCGCAATGCCGGCAGCCTGCGCACCCGGCCGTGGAGCGTGGTCGTCGACGGCGAGGTGCAGCGCCCGCGCACGTTTTCGATCGAGGAACTGCTGCGCCTGGCGCCGATGCAGGAGCGCATCTATCGCCACCGCTGTGTCGAAGGCTGGTCGATGGTGATCCCCTGGATCGGCTATCCGCTGTCGGCGCTGCTGGCCCAGGTGCAGCCGAGCTCGGCGGCGCGTTTCGTCGAGTTCATCACCCTGCACGATCCGGCCGAGATGCCGGGCCAGAACTCCTCGATCCTGCAGTGGCCGTACCTGGAGGGCTTGCGGATCGACGAGGCGATGCACCCGCTGACCCTGCTGAGCTTCGGGCTGTACGGCGAAGTGCTGCCGAACCAGGACGGCGCCCCGCTGCGCATGGTGATTCCCTGGAAGTACGGCTTCAAGGGAGCCAAGTCCATCGTGCGCATCCGCCTGGTGCGCAAGCAGCCGCTGACCTCGTGGATGCGCGCCGCGCCCAACTGGTACGGCTTTTATTCCAACGTCAATCCCGAGGTCAGTCCGCAGGACTGGAGCCAGGCCTACGAGCGGCGCATCGGCCAGGGCTCGTTCGGCGGGTTGTTCACTCCGCGCATCCCGACCCGGCTGTTCAACGGCTACGGCGCACAGGTGGCGTCCCTGTACAAGGGCATGAACCTGGTGAAGGATTTCTGACATGAACGCGCCGGCCCGCGGCGCAGCCGCCCGCGCGCCGGTTCGGCCACAGGCGCTGGCGACGCGGCTGCGCCGCGCCTTGCTGGCGTCGCCGGCGAGCAGGCCGGTGGTCTTCGTGCTGGCTCTGACCCCGCTGGGCCTGCTGGTCTGGCGCGGGCTGAGCATGCGCCTGGGCGCCAACCCGGAGCAGGCGGTGATCTGGACCACCGGGCTGTGGGCGCTGCGCCTGCTGATGCTCACGCTGGCGGTCACTCCCTTGCGCCAGCTCAGCGGGTGGAGCGAACTGGCACGCTTTCGCCGCATGTTGGGGTTGTTCGCGCTGTTCTACGTGCTGCTGCACTTCTTCTGCTATTTCGCGCTGGTCAACGACTTCAGCTGGCGGCGGGTTCTGCAGGACGCCGCGATCCACCCCTTCGTGCTGGCCGGTTTCAGCGCGCTGCTGCTGTTGCTGCCTCTGGCGGCCACCTCGACCCAAGGCATGATCCGTCGCCTCGGCGCGGCGCGCTGGCGGGCCTTGCACCGCCTGGTCTACCTGATCGGGGTGCTGGCGGTGTTCCACTACTGGTGGGGCAAGCTGGCGAAGAACAACACCGCCGACCCCAAGGGCTACGCGCTGCTGCTGGCGCTGTTGCTGGGCTGGCGCCTGGCCTACGCGCTGCGGCGGCGGCTGCGCCGCGGCTGAGGCAGGAGTCGGATTCAGCCCGGCAGGCCGCGTTCGCAGCGCAGCAGGTCGTCCAGGGTTTCGCGCTCGCGCACCAGGTGGGCCTGCTCGCCGTCGACCAGCACCTCGGCGGCACGCCCTCGGGTGTTGTAGTTGGAGGCCATCGCCATGCCGTAGGCGCCGGCCGACAGGATGGCCAGCACGTCGCCTTCGCGCAGGTCGAGCATGCGCTCGCGCCCCAGCCAGTCGCCCGATTCGCACACCGGGCCGACGACGTCGTAGCGCAGCGCATGGCCGTCTTCGCGCAGCACCGCCGGCTCGATGGCCTGCCAGGCCTCGTACAGCGCCGGGCGCATGAGGTCGTTCATCGCCGCGTCGACCACCGCGAAATGGCGCTCCAGCGTGCTCTTCAGGGTGATCGCGCGGCATAGCAGCACCCCGGAATTGCCCACCACCGAGCGCCCCGGCTCCACCAGCAGCGCGCGGTGCCCCTGGCCGCGCGCGCGCAGGCGCTCGCTCAGCGCGGCGATCCACTCCCCGGGGGCGGGCGGGCTCTCGCCGGCGTAGCGGATGCCCAGCCCCCCGCCGAGGTCCAGATGGTGCAGCCGGATGCCGTCGTGCTCGATGTCACGCACCAGTTCGAGCACCCGATCCAGCGCGTCCAGGTAGGGACCGAGGGTGGTGATCTGCGAGCCGATGTGCACGTCGATCCCCAGCACCCGCAGGTTGCGCAGTTGCGCGCAGCGGGCGTAGGCCTGGCGCGCCTGCGCCTGGTCGATGCCGAACTTGCTGGTGCGCAGCCCGGTGGACATGTAGGGATGGGTGCGCGGGTCGACGTCGGGGTTGACCCGCAGGCTGATCGGCGCCTGCACGCCGAGGCCCCCGGCCAGACGGTCGATGCGTTCGAGTTCGCTGGTCGACTCGACGTTGATGCACTGCACGCCGGCGCGCAGCGCGGCGAGAAGTTCCGCGTCGGTCTTGCCCACTCCCGAGAACACCACCTTGTCGGCCGAACCCCCGGCGTCCAGCACCCGCGCCAGTTCACCGCCGGACACCACGTCGAAGCCCCAGCCGCGACGCTGCAGCAGTTGCAGGATGGCCTTGCTCGAGTTGGCCTTCACCGAATAGCGCAGCGCCAGCGGGTGGTCGCGCGCGGCGTCCTCGTATTGCCGCGCCGCCTGCTCGATGGCGGCGCGCGAATACACATACAGCGGCGTGCCGAAGCGCCGGGCCAGTTCGTCGGCGCGCAGCGCCTCGATCATCAGGGCGTCGCCGCGGCGGACGATGTGCGGATGCCCGGGCAGGGCATCGGCTGGGCGGGAAGGGGCGGACATGGGGGCGGAGAGCAGGAAAACGGGAGGGGATCGGGCGCGGGCGCCGCGGTGCTGGGCGTGCCGGCGGGCGCTCGCTCAGCGCCCGCCAGGCCGGGGCGACTCGGGCTGCGGCAGTGCCGCGGGCGAATCCGCCCGGGCCGG
>JAKBBQ010000302.1 GCA_021808405.1 Pseudomonadota bacterium
GTGGCGCTGACCTGGGCGTCGAAGAAGCTCGGCGGGCGCCCGGTGAAATGGACCGCCGATCGCAGCGAGGCCTTCCTCAGCGACGCCCACGGCCGCGACCACGTCAGCCACGCCGAAATGGCCATGGACGCGCAAGGCCATTTCCTGGCGATGCGGGTGCACACCCATGCCGCGCTCGGGGCGTACCTGTCGACCTTCGCCACCGCGGTGCCGACCATCCTCTACGGCACGCTGCTGGCGGGGCAGTACAGGACTCCGCAGATCTACGTCGAAGTCGACGCCTGGTTCACCAACACCGCGCCGGTGGACGCCTACCGCGGCGCCGGTCGCCCGGAGGCGACCTACCTGCTCGAGCGACTGGTGTCGCGCTGCGGCTGGGAGCTCGGGCTGGCGCAGGACGAGATCCGCAAGCGCAATTTCATCGACAAGTGGCCCTACCAGACCCCGGTCGCGTTGCAGTACGACACCGGCGACTACCTGGCCTGCATGACCCGCGCGCAGCAGCTCGCGGACGTCGCCGGGTTCGCGGCGCGACGCGCGGCCAGCGAGGCCAAGGGCCTGCGCCGGGGCATCGGCTACTCCAGCTATATCGAGGCCTGCGGGCTGGCGCCGAGCAACATCGCCGGCGCGCTGGGAGCGCGTGCCGGGCTGTTCGAGTGCGGGGAGGTGCGGGTGCACCCGACCGGCAGCGTCACGGTGTTCACCGGCTCGCACAGCCATGGCCAGGGCCATGAGACCACCTTCGCCCAGGTGGTCGCGGCGCGGCTGGGCATTCCGGTGGACAACGTCGACGTGGTGCACGGCGACACCGGGCGCATCCCCTTCGGCATGGGCACCTACGGCTCGCGCTCGATCAGCGTCGGCGGCGCGGCGATCATGCGCGCGCTGGACAAGATCGAGACCAAGGCGAAGAAGATCGCGGCCCACCTGCTGGAGGCCAGCGACGCCGACATCGAGTTCGCCGACGGCAACTTCACCGTCAAGGGGACCGACAAGTCGGTGCCTTTCGCCCAGGTCGCGCTGACCGCCTACGTGCCCCACAACTACCCGCTGGACAAGCTCGAGCCGGGGCTCGACGAAACCGCCTTCTACGACCCGACCAACTTCACCTATCCGGCCGGAACCTACGTCTGCGAGGTCGAGATCGACCCGGCGACCGGGGTCACCCGGGTCGACCGCTTCACCGCGGTCGACGACTTCGGCACCATCATCAACCCGATGATCGTCGAGGGCCAGGTGCATGGCGGCATCGCGCAGGGAATCGGCCAGGCGCTGCTCGAGCAGTGCGTCTACGATCGCGACAGCGGCCAGCTGCTCACCGCGTCGTTCAGCGACTACGCGATGCCGCGCGCCGACGACCTGCCGATGCCCAAGCTCGACACCGTCTGCACCCCCTGCCTGCACAACCCGCTGGGCACCAAGGGCTGCGGCGAGGCCGGGGCCATCGGCTCGCCACCGGCGGTGATCAACGCCGTGCTCGACGCCCTCGCGCCGCTGGGGGTGAAGGATTTCGACATGCCGGCCACGCCGCTTCGCGTGTGGCAGGCCATCCGCGGCGCCAAGGCCTGAGGAGACCGACACCATGTATGCCTTCCAACTGGAACGCGCCAGCAACGCCGCCGAAGCGGCTCGCCACGCCGCCGCCGGAGCCCGTCCGCTGGCCGGCGGCCAGACCCTGCTGACCGCGATGAAACTGCGCATCGCCCAGCCCGACTCCCTGGTGGACCTCGGGCGCGCGGCGGACATGAAGGGAATCAGCCGGCAAGGCGGCAGCCTGCGCATCGGCGCGATGACCCGGCATGCCGAGGTCGCGGCCAGCGCCGACGTGCGCCAGGCGATCCCGGCGCTGGCTGCGCTGGCCTCGCAGATCGGCGATCGCCAGGTGCGGGCGATGGGTACGCTGGGCGGCTCGGTGGCCAACAACGACCCGGCCGCCTGCTATCCCAGCGCGGTGCTGGCGCTGGGCGCGACCGTGCACACCACCAAGCGGACGATCGCGGCCGACGACTTCTTCGTCGGCGTGTTCACCACCGCGCTCGAGGACGGGGAACTGATCACCGCGATCGATTTCCCCATCCCGCGCCGCGCCGCCTACATGAAGTTCAAGCAGCCGGCTTCGCGCTTCGCCCTCATCGGCGTGTTCGTCGCCCAGCGCGACGACGGCGTGCGGGTGGCGGTGACCGGCGGCGGCAGCGGAGTGTTCCGGCATGCCGGGCTGGAGCGCGCGCTCGGCGCCAGCTTCACTCCGCAGGCGGCTGCCGCGGTGGCCATCGACCCGGAGGGCCTGGCCAGCGACCTGCACGCCACCGCCGAATATCGCGCCAACCTGATCGGCGTGATGGCGCAGCGCGCGGTGGCCCAGGCGCTGGCCTGAGGCCTGCCGGCGCGCGGCCTGGCGCGCGGCGCGTCCCGTCCGCGGGACGCGCCGCGCCGATGCAGCACCATCCTGCGAGGAACTCCGCATTGCCCCCCGACATCGACTCCCTCAGCGCGGCTCTGGAGCGCGCCGGCTACTTCGCCGACCGCCGGCTGGCCACCGCGGTGTTCCTGGCGCTGCGGCTGCAGCGCCCGCTGCTGCTCGAAGGCGAGCCGGGGGTGGGCAAGACCGAACTGGCGAAGTCGCTGGCCGCGGTGCTCGGCCGCCAGCTGCTGCGACTGCAGTGCTACGACGGCCTGGAATTGCGCGAGGCGCTGTACGAGTGGAACTACTCGGCCCAGTTGCTCCACATGCGCGCCGCCGAGGGAACTGCGCAGGCCGAGCAGATCGAGCGCGAGGTCTACCAGGAGCGCTACCTGATCCACCGCCCGCTGCTGCAGGCGCTGCAGGCGCCGCCGCCGGGCGCGGTGCTGCTGATCGACGAGGTCGATCGCGCCGACGAGCCCTTCGAGGCCTTCCTGCTGGAGTACCTGGGCGAATACCAGGTGAGCATTCCCGAGCTGGGCACGGTGCGCGCCGAGGTGCCGCCGGTGACCATCCTGACCAGCAACCGCACGCGTGAACTCAACGACGCGGTGAAGCGGCGCTGCCTGTACCACTGGCTGGACTATCCGGAGCGCGAGCGCGAACTGGCGATCGTGCAGGTGCAGGTGCCGCAGGCGTCCGCCGAGCTGACGCGCCAGGTCGCCGAGTTCGTCTCGCGCCTGCGCAGCGCGCCCTACGCGGGCACCTTCCAGCGCATGCCGGGTATCGCCGAAAGCGTCGAATGGGCGCGCGCGCTGGTCGCGCTGGACACCCTGCACCTCGACCCCGAGGTGGTCACCGACACCGCCGGCATCCTGTTCAAGCAGCGCGAGGACGTGGCCGCGCTGACCCGCGACCTGGCCGACGCGCTGCTCGCGCCGGCGGCCGCCGACTGAGGTCCGCCGCGGAGGCGCCCGGTGCTGCTCGGCGACGCACGCCACGGCAAGCTGCTGCCCAACCTGGGCGGCTTCGCGCGCGCGCTGCGGCGCGCCGGGCTGCCGCTGGACGCCTCGCGCATCGCGCTGGCCGCGCAGGCCATGCAGCTCGTCGGCCTGCAGCGTCGCGACGACCTGCAGGCGGCGCTGGAGGCCGTGCTGGTCGGCCACGAGCGCGACCGCGGGGTGTTCCGCGAACTCTTCGATGCCTTCTTCCGCGATCCGGCGGTGGCCTCCAAGCTGCTGGCGCAGATGTTGCCCAGCGCCGAGGGCAGGGCCGATCCGCCGCGTCAGCGGCCGCGGGTGCGCGAGGCGCTGGCGGCTGCGCGGGGGCGGCGCGAGCCGCCGCCGCGCGAGCAGGCGGTCGAGTTCGACGCCGCGATGAGCGCCGGGGGCGGCCGGCAACTGCGCCACGCCGACTTCAACTCCCTCGGCGCGGCCGAGTACCGCTTGCTCGAGCGGCTGGTGCGCGACGTTCCGCTGCCGCTGCCGAAATTGCCGGCGCGGCGCCTGCGCAGCGGCCTGCGCGGCGCGCGCGCCGACTGGCCGCGCTTGCTGCGCGCCGCAGCGCGCCGCGGCGGCGAGTGCGTCGAGCTGC
>JAKBBQ010000303.1 GCA_021808405.1 Pseudomonadota bacterium
GCCACCACCAGCCAATCGCGACCAGCACCAGCAGCAGTGCCAGCAGCCAGGGCCAGCGGCGGGATGGCGCGCGGGGGGGCGGGGCGGAATCGCGCGGGGATCGGTCGGTCATCGAGCAAGAGGGCCCGGCCAGGACCCGAAAGCCGGCCGGCGCGTCGGCGCGCCGGACCATGCCTCGATGGTGCACGCCGGGTATGTCGGCATCATGCAGCGATTGTGAACGAATGTTGCGGCCGCGTCGAACCCGCCGCGCGTGCGGGCGCGCGGCGCCTTCACTCGCCGCCCGGAGGGGCGGCCGGCGGGCGCTCGCGGCGGTGCTGCCACAGCACTTCCTCGGCGCCGGAGTTGAACACCCGGGCCAGCACGAACAGCAGGTCGGACAGCCGGTTCAGGTACTGCAACGCCAGCCCGGGCTGCGCCGCGGCCTGCTGGCCCGGCTCGGCCTGCTCGCCCTGCTCGCGCAGCCGCACCAGCGCGCGTTCGGCGCGCCGCGCCACCGTGCGGCACACATGCGCCTGGCTGGACGCGCGGCTGCCTCCGGGGAGGATGAACTCCTTCAGCGGCGGCAGCGTCGCGTTGGACTCGGCGATCGCATCGTCGAGTCGATGCAGCGCGGCCTCGGCGAGCAGTTGCATTCCGGGTACGGCGAGTTCGCCGCCGAGGTCGAACAGGTCCTGCTGGATGCGCAGCAGCAAGTGCCGCGTCGGCTGCGCGAGCTCCTCGCACAGCAGCAGCCCGACATGGGCATTGAGTTCGTCGACGGCGCCCAGCGCCTCGATGCGCGGCGCGGCCTTCGAGCAGCGCGAACCGTCGCCGAGCCCGGTGGTCCCGCCGTCGCCGGTGCGGGTGGTGATCGCGCTGAGTCGGTGTCCCATGCTGGTGTCCTGTCCCGATGCACAAAGGCCTTCCGCCGGGGTGCCCGCAAGCGGTGCCGAAGGCAGGCCCGCCAACTCCACATTGTGCACCAGGGCTTGGTCCCGCTCCGGTGGCCCGCGGGCAATAACCTCGGGCGGCGCAGGGTCCCGTGGGCCCGCCCGGCTCGCCAGGCCGCCAGCGCCCTGCCCGGCGGGCGCCTGCTACGCTGTGGGCGTACCAATCCTGCGGAGGTGGAGCAGCCGATGCCCTGTTATTCGATCGACGGCGTGGTCCCGGTGGTCGACGCCAGCGCCTACGTGCACCCCAGCGCGGTGCTCATCGGCGACGTGTACGTCGGCCCCGGCTGCTATGTCGGGCCCTGCGCCAGCCTGCGCGGCGATTTCGGGCGGATCATCGTGCACGAAGGCAGCAACCTGCAGGACTGCTGCATCATGCACGGCTACCCCGGGCACGACACCGTGGTGCACCCGGGCGGGCACATCGGTCACGCCGCGGTGCTGCACAGTTGCGTGGTGCACCGCGACGCGCTGGTCGGCATGAACGCGGTGGTGATGGACGACGCCGAGGTGGGCGAACGCTCGATCGTCGCCGCCTGCGCCTTCGTTCCGGCGGGCATGCGGATTCCCCCGCAGGTGCTGGTGGCCGGCGTGCCGGCGCGCATCAAGCGCGAGCTCAGCGAGCAGGAGATGGCCTGGAAGGCCGCGGGCACCCGCACCTACCAGGAACTGGCCGTGCGCAGCCTGCAGACCATGCGCGAGGTCGAGCCGCTGCGCTCGCTGCCGGAGCACAGGCCGCAGTTGCGCGCGCCCGCGGTGCAACCGCTGGTGGCGCTGCGCACGCGCGAGCACAGCGGCGACTGAGGCGGCCGCGACGGGCTCAGTCGGCCGCCGCGGTGCTTCAAGCCGCCGTCAGCGCCATCTCGAGATCCGCGCGCAGTGCGTCGGGCTGGGTCTGCGGCGAGTAGCGGCGGATCACCTGGCCGTCGCGGCCGACCAGGAACTTGGTGAAGTTCCACTTGATCGCCTCGGTGCCCAGCACCCCGCTGGCCTGCTCCTTGAGCCAGCGCCACAGCGGGTGGGCGCGCGCGCCGTTGACATCGATCTTGTCGAATATCGGAAATTCGACACCGTAGTTGGTCGAGCAAAAGGCGGCGATCTGCGCCGCGGTTCCCGGCTCCTGGGCGCCGAACTGGTTGCACGGGAACGCCAGCACGCTGAATCCCCGCCCGCGATAGGCGTGGAACAGCGCCTGCAGGCCGGCGTACTGCGGGGTGAAACCGCAGGCGCTGGCGGTGTTGACCACCAGCAGCACCTGGCCGCGCCAGCGCTCCAGCGATTGTTCCTGGCCCTGGATGTCGCGGGCGCTGAAGTCGAAAGCCGTGCTCGCCGGCCGCGGCGCGGCCGCAGGCTGCGCCGCCGGACTGCCGGGGGTGGGTGGGTGGACCGTCATCGCTGGCTCCTGGCCATGGAAACTACCTGCTGGCAGCCTGCATTGTGCACGGCCGCGCGCCCACGCGTCAGGCCGGGCTCGTCGGCTGCGCCGCCGCCTCGGCCAGCGCCCCCAGCAGCACGCCGGCGCCGATCAGCATCCCCCCCAGCAGGGTGCGCAGCCCGAGGTGGCTGGCCCCGAACAGCGCCGAACTCAGGCTGGCGAAGACGATTTCCAGCATCATGATCACCGCAGTCAGCGCCGCCGGAAGGCGCGCCGCGCCGTATTGCAGCCCGAAACCGGCGACGGTCAGCGCCAGGCCGAACAGCCCCGCCGGCAGCAGCCACGCCGCTTGCGGCGGCGGCAGATCCGGCGCGCCCGCGAAGGCCTGCAGCAGCCAGGCGAGCAGCGCGCCGCAGAGCAGTCCGCCGGCGAACAGCGCCAGCATGCTGGCTGCCACTCCGGCATCCCGGTTGCGTCGCAGCATGACATTGTTGAGCGCGAAGAACACGCCGCCGCCCAAGCCGAACCAATCGGCCGGCTGGCGCGGCAGCGGCCAGCCGCCGTGGCGCGGCCACAGCACGATCGCCGCGCCGGCCAGCGCCAGCAGCAGCCGCAAAGCGGCGCGGGCGCCCACACGCTCGCCCAGCAACAGGCGCGCCAGCAGCGTCGCCCACACCGGCATCAGATAGAACAGCAGCACCACCCGCACGACGTCGCCGCTGGCCACGCCGAGGTTGAAGCAGGCATTGGCACCGCCGGCCGACAGCGCCACCACCGCCAGCTGCGGGCTGCGCGACAGTTGCGCCAGCGCGCGCGGTCGCGCCAGCAGCACCAGCAGCGCGCCGGGCAGATAGGCCAGCGCGGTGGTCCACAGCGGCTGCACGCCGAGTTGCTGCAGGTGGCGCACCGGCCACCACGACACACCCCAGACCAGCGCGCTGAGCACCAGGCCGCCGGCGGCCGGCCAGGTCCGCGCGGCCGCGCGGGAGCGCCAGCCGGCCGTCATCGACCGCCGCGCAGCCGCTCGATCCCCTGCTGCAGGGTGGCGGCCGACATCTCGCCGACGTACATGCGCTGCAGCGTCCCGTCGGCGCGGATGAACAGGGTGGTGGGAAAACCCGGCACGTCGTAGTAGGCAGCCAGTTGGCGGCCGGAATCGAGCACGACCTGGGGCGCCTGCGGCAAGCCCAGCGAGCGCAACAGCGAACGCACCTGCTGCGGCGCATCGCCCTGCTCGGCCAGCACGATGCGCACGCCACGCACCGCGGCGGCGCGCCGCAGCAGCATCGGCAGCTCGCGTCGGCACGGCGGACACCAGGTCGCCCACAGGTTGAGCACCAGCGGCTGCCCGCGCAGCGAGCGCAGCGCCACCGGGTGGTCCCGCAGGTCTGGCAGCACCAGCGCAGGCAGCGGGCGCGGCGGCGGTTGCAGCGCGCCCAGCAGGAACTGGCCGCCCAGCACCACCAGCGCGGCCGCCGCCAACGCACCGGCCAGCGGACGGCGCAACGGCGGACGGCGCCACCCCCACAGCGCCAGCACCAGCGCGGCCGCCAGCCAGCCGGCCCAGCGCACGAAACCGCCGTCGCGCAGGTCGAACAGCGCGCCGGCCACCGAATAGTGGGCGTGCCAGCGCAGCACGAACAGCAGCCGATGCTG
>JAKBBQ010000037.1 GCA_021808405.1 Pseudomonadota bacterium
CGTGCAGATCGGTCTGTTGCCCAACGCCGAATGGCTGCGCGGCGCGCTGGCGTTGTCGGCGCGCGGCGAGGTCGAGGTCGATGCCCGCGGCGCGACTTCGCTGCCGGGGGTGTTCGCCGCCGGCGACGTGACCACGACGCCCTACAAGCAGATCGTCATCGCGATGGGCGAGGGCGCGAAGGCGGCGCTCGGCGCCTTCGACCACCTGATCCGCCTGCCGGTGCAGGCTGCGCAGCAGGCGCTGGCCGCCTGAGCTCCGGCGCGCGGGCGCCTCAGGTCGCCTTGGTCAACGCGCTGCGGATGGCCGCGGCGAGTTCGTCGGGGGCGAACTTGGAGACGTAGCCATCGGCGCCCACGCTGCGAGCATGCTCCTCGTTGGCCTGGCCGGTCAGCGAGGAGTGGATGACCACCGGCAGCTCGCGCAAGGAGTCGTTTTCCTTGACCTTGCGCGTCAGGGTGAAGCCGTCCATCTCGGGCATCTCCAGGTCGGTGAGCACCAGCGCCACCTTCTGCCCGAGAGCCTTGCCCTCGGTGCGCGCGGCCTGCTGCAACTCCTGCAGGCGATCCCAGGCCTCGCGGCCGGTCTTGGCCATCACGAACGGTGCGTGCAGCCCCTGCAGCACCTTCTCGATCTGGCTGCGCGCGACAAAGGAATCGTCGACCGCCAGCACCACGCTGCCGCTGGGCAGCGCCAGCCGCGGGCCGAGGTCGGTGGCCACCGCGGCCTGTCGCGCGGGCAGCACGTCGCTGAGGATCTTCTCGACGTCGAGCACCAGCGCCAGGCGCGATTGTTCCGACTGGCCGTCCAGGCGCGCGATGCTGCTGACCGCGCCACCGACGGCGTGCGCCTCGGCCGACAGCACGTTGCTCCACTCCAGGCGGGTGATCTGCTCGACGTCCTCGACCGCGAAGCCCTGCACCGAGCGCTCGAACTCGGTGACCACCAGGATGTTGTGGGCGCTCGGCTTGCAGCCGACCACCGCCGGCAGGTCGATCACCGGCATCACCTGGCCGCGGATGTTGGCCACTCCCATCACATGCGGCGGCGTGCCCGGCAGCGCGGTCACCGCCGGCATCACCAGCGCCTCGCGCACCTTGAACACGTTGATGCCGAAGATCTCGCGCTTGCCCCTCGCGTCCTCGCCCAGCCGGAACAGCAGGATCTCGAACTTGTTGGTGCCCGCCAGGGTCGAGCGCGCCTGCACATCCGCAAGGAGACTGGTCATGGCTCAGCTCCCCACCTTGGTGGCCTGCGCCTCCAGCGCCGCGGCGCTGCCGGCGATCCTCTGGAACATCTCGACGATGTGCCGGCCCTGCACCTGGCCTTTCTCGACGTTGTCCAACGCCGACTTCTGCGCCGCGGTGATGCCGCCCAGGGTCTTGAAGCTGTGCTCGATCTGCGCCTGGATTTCCGAGGTCGCCGCCTGCACGTTCATCGACAGGTTGCGCACCTCGTCGGCGACCACCGCGAAGCCGCGCCCGGCCTCTCCGGCGCGCGCCGCCTCGATCGCGGCGTTCAGCGCCAGCAGGTTGGTCTGGTAGGAAATGCTGCGGATCTTTTCGATGCTCTTGCCGACCTCGGCCTGGTGTTCGTTCAGGCGCTCGATTTCCCCGGCTTCGCGTCGGGCCGATTCGGCGTTCTGCTGCATGACGTCCATCAGCGACCCGACCGCGCCGTTGCCTTCCTCGACGGTGCGGGTCATCCCGGTGGCCGCCGCGCGCAGCGCCTGCGCCAGCGCGCGCGCCGCCTCCTCGCGGGCGTTGATGTCGGCGGCGATTTTCACCACCCCGACCACCTTGCCGGCCGCATCGAGCACCGGGGAATACGTGGCCTCCAGGGTGATCAACCTGCCGTCGCGACCGACGCGCTGGATCTTGTCGGCGAAAGGCCGGCCGTCGCGAAGCCGATCCCAGAATTCCCTGTAGGCCGTCGATTGGGCGAACTCGGGAGTGCAGAACAGGCGGTGATGCTTGCCGACCAGGTCATCCGGTTCGTAACCCAGCGCATGGGCGAATCGCGCGTTGACCCAGATCACCCGGGCATCGGTATCGAATTGAATCATTGCCATGCTGCTGGCAAGGGAATTAACGATCCAGGCGGCATCCATTGCATGGCCTGCGTGATCCATGTGCTTCCTCCCTGTTCATCGGGACACGACGCGCATGCCGCGCCACGCGAAGGCGGGTTCGCTGGGGCGCGGCGAGTATTGCGACCGCCTGCTCGTGGTTGACGGCACAACGGCAGCCGGCTTGAGCCCAGCCTGGCGCCATGCCCGGCATCGCACGACCGCTCGCTTCGGTCGCTCGCCGCATATCGCAGGCGATCGATGCGTCGAATGTCGACTGGGCAGAAACGAAATGGAACAATCGACTCGGGCGTGCGCTATCGCACACCGAGATGGGGTTTGCGTGGTTAATCTGTGCAGCAAGCCGTACCGATTGAATGTCGTGATCGAACAAACCAAGTGACATATTTTCCTTTTCGCGCTGGCGGCGCAGCCGTGGCATGACTCCGGTCGCCCAGGAACTGCAGTGGAGCCCTGCGCTGTCGACGGGGATCGACTCGGTCGATTCCCAGCACCAGCGGCTGCTCGACATTTTCAACCAGGCGGCTCGCGCGCAAGCCCGCGGCGTGACCCGCGACCAGGCCTCGGCGCTGCTCGAAGCGCTGTTCGACTACACCCGCTACCACTTCCGCGAAGAGGCGCAGTTGATGCTGCAATGGCCGATCGACCCGGCGCATCGCAGACTGCACCTGAAGTCCCACGAAGGCTTCATCGCCTTCCTGTCCAAGGTCGAGGAGATGGCCGAGCGCCACCCGGCCGAGCTGACGGTCGAACTGCTGGCCTTCCTGGCCCAGTGGCTGCTGCACCACATCATGGGGCTGGACGCCCGCATGGCCGAGCAGATCCATGCCTTGCAGTCCCAGGCACCGCAGCCCGCCGCGCGCTCCGAACCCGATGCCCTGCGCCACCAGTACCTGATCGACGTCATGGGGCAACTCACCGCGGTGCTGGGGCAGCGCACCTTCGACCTGCTCGACCAGCGTCGCCAGTTGTTCGACCTGCAGGACCTGTACCGCGCGCTGCTGCGCTCGGCCGACGTGCTGATCCATAGCCGCAGCGAGCAGGACATGCTGGGCGGGCTGTGCAGCACCCTGGCCCGCGATACGCCGTTCCACACGGCCTGGGTCGGCCGGCCAGGGGCATCGCAGGTGTTCGAGGTGCTGGCGTTGGCCGGCGACGGCGGGCAGCAGGTGCGCGAGGCCCCTGCGCCGATGGACCACGCCGGTGCCGAATCGATCGTCGCCAGGGCCTGGACGCGCAGCGAGGTCGTGGTCTGCAACGACACCCAGGCCGACCCGGGATTGCACCCCTGGCATGCCGGCTTCGGCATGCACGGCTGGGCCAGCATCCTGGCCGTCCCGGTCGAGCGCGCGCAGCGCCCCTGGGCCGTGCTGGCCTTCGTGTCGGCGCGCCGCGGGGCCTTCGACGACGCGACGGTGGCGTTGTGCAGCCGCATCGCCAGCCTGCTTGGACACGGACTCGACGAATTCGACCGCAAGTCGGCGCTGCAGGACCTGCAGAACGCCGAAAGCCGCCGCGCCCGCAGCGACGTGCTGACCGGATTGCCCAACCGCCTGGCCCTCGACGAATACCTGCCGGGGGCGCTGGCGCGCGCCGATCGTCGCGACTCGGTGGTCGCCGTCGGCGTGCTCGATCTCGACGACTTCAAGCCGGTCAACGACCGCCTGGGCCACGCCGCCGGCGACGTGCTGCTGCAACGACTCGGGCAGGCGCTTCGACTGCGCCTGCGCCGCGGCGATTTCCTGGCGCGACTGGGAGGCGACGAGCTGGTGGTGGTGTTCGAGGACCTCGACGTCGAGCGGCACGCCGAGCAGCTGGCGCGTGCGCTGGAACGATTGCACGGCGCGGTGCAGGAGCCCTTCGACCTCGGCCAGGGGCGCAGCGCCCAGGTGGGGCTGACCATGGGCCTGGCGCTGTACCCGCAGGATGCGAAGGAACCCGACACCCTGCTGCGGCTGGCCGACGCCGCGATGTACGCCAACAAGCTGCACAAGGCGGACCGTGCCTGCTGGTGGCGCATCGGTGCGCAAGCGCAGCCGCCGGCCGACGAGGGCGCGCGCGAGACCGCCTTGGATCTGTTCGGCGCCGAAGCCTCGGCGCTGCTGAGCTCGCTGGAGCGCGACATGCTGCAGCAGGTGGCGGCGCAGTTCGCGGCCGCTTTCTACGATGCGCTGGCGAGCAGGCGCGAGCACGCCGCGATCCTGCGCTGCCTGAGCGCCGAGGAGTTCGAGGCCCTCAAGCGCATGCAGGCCGAGCACCTGGGCTTCCTGTTGCAGCCCTCGACCACCCGCGATGCGCTGGACCAGGTGGCGCGGCGCATCGGACGCAGCCATGCGCTGGTGGGCGTCTCGGCGGCGACGATGGAGGAGAGCTTCGCGTTGTACGAGGACCTGCTGCGCTCGGCGCTGGAAGGGGCGCTGATTTCCTCACGCCAGCGCTACCGCATCCTGCGTGTCGCGTCCGGCCGGCTGCGGCTGGACGTGCAGACCCAGCTTGCCGCCATCGACCAGGTCCTGGGCGGGTATTTCGGCCTGCTCGAGACCCGCCCCGACCCCTCGGCGTGTCGCGGCGAGGCACTGCGCGCGGCGCTGCAGCGCCTGAGCGACCTGCCCGGGATTCGCCACGCCATGCTGTTCCGGCCCGATGCCCGTGGCGTGCTGCGCGACGAGGCGGGCGCCGGTCCCGACTGCGCCGGGCTTTCGCGACGACTGGAGGAGGCCGGGCTGTACCCCAGCCTGGCGGCGGCGGGCCCGCAACGCGGCCCGATTCCCCTGGCCTGGTTCACCCGCCGGGTGCAGGTGGTCGACGCCTGCGCGCTCGATGCGCGCCTGGCCGGCTGGCGCGAGTTGGCGCGGCAGCACGGTTGGCGCAGCGCCGCGGCCATCCCGGTATCCAGCGGCGGCCACACCGACGGCGTGCTGGTGCTGTTCGGCGCCTATCCCCATCAGTTCGCGTCCCACTGGGCGCGCTCCTGGCTGGAGCTGTTGCGCGGCCAGCTCGTCGCGCAACTGGCGCCTGCCGCCGGCGCCCACGCGGCGGTCGATTCCGCGCAGGTGCGGGGATTCCGCGAGTTGCTGTACGCCGGCGCGCTGCAGATGTGGGTGCAGCCGGTGGTCGACCTGCAGACCGGAGCGACGGTGAAGGTGGAGGCGCTGGCGCGGCTGTACAGCGCCGAGGCCGGGGTGCTGAGTCCCGCGCAATTCCTTCCCGCCTTCGGCGAACACGATCTCGACGCGCTGTTCGTGCAGGGGTTGGAACAGGCGCTGGAACACCTGCGCGGCTGGCGCGAGGCGGGCATCGATATCGGCATCACCGTCAACCTGGCCGCATCCACGCTGTGCCATGCCGACTGCGCGTCGTGGATCGAGCAGGCGCTGCGCCGCGCGCAGGTGGAGCCGGGCAGCCTGACGCTGGAACTGCTGGAAAGCGAGGACCTCGACCCGGCGCGCGCGGGTGCCGCGCTGGCCGCGCTCGACGCGCTGGGGGTGCGGCTGGCGCTGGACGACCTGGGCGCCGGCTACGGCAGCCTGCAGCGCCTGGCGGCGCTGCCCATCGACACCGTGAAAATCGACCAGAGCCTGGTGCGCGAGCTGCCCAGGGCTCCGGTGAGGACCATTCGCCTGCTGGCCGCGCTGGTTCGCATCGGCCGGCAGTTCGCCCAGTCGACGGTGGTCGAGGGGCTGGAGGATCCGGGCTTCTGCGAGGCCGCGCGCCTGCTCGGGGCGCGGCTGGGGCAGGGCTACGCGCTGGCGCGTCCGATGCCGGCCAGCGCCTTCGTCGAGTGGCTGCGGGGCAGCCGCATCGCTCCCGCCGACGGCGCCGAGTTGCACAGCTGGGCGGGCGCGCTGGCCTTCCACTGGGCGGCCATGCACGACCTGCCGCAAGCGCGACACCCCGGCGCGCTGGCCGCCTGCCCGCTAGGCCGCTTCCTGCGCGAGCACGGCGTCGACGACCCGCAGGCGCTGCGCTGGCACGAGGAGTTGCACCACGCCGCCTACGCGAGCGATATCGCCGAGGCGTCGACGGGACTGCTGAACTGGATCGCGGCGCGGCTGCAGCAGCAGACCGACGCGGGCTGCGCGCAGGACATACGACGGGAGTCGTAAAATGCGGGGATGGCCGATTTCCGCCTACCCGCCGACGAGCTCGAGTACACCGTGCTGGCCGAGCTGTGGCAGCTCGGCAAGGCCTCGGTGCGTGAGCTGCACCAGCGCGTGGGCGTGCCGCAAGGGCTGGTCTACACCACCACGGCCAAGGTGCTCGACCGGCTGCGCAGCAAGGCGCTGATCGAGCGCCGCCGCGAAGCCACCGGCTACGTCTACACGCCGGCGATCGAGCCGGCGACGGTCGAGCGCGCGCGCGCCCGGCATCTGCTGCACCGCTTTCTGGGGCCCGGACCGCACGCCGCGGCGGCCGCGCTGGTCGAGGCAGCCGGCGACCTCGACCCGGCGCTGCTGGACGAGTTCGAGCAGGCGATCCGCGACAGGAGGAGGTCGGGCCATGGGTCGTGAAACCCTGCTGAGCTTGCTGCTGCTGCTGTTCGGCGGACTGGCGGCGCAGCCGCTGGTGCTGTGGCCGCTGCACCCGATGGACAACGCCGCGCCGCCGCAGCGCGCCGAGCGCCAGCTGTGGATCCGGCTGTGGCTGCCGGTGCTGCCGATCCTGGTCGTCGCGGCCTGGCTCGGCGGCTGGGCGCTGCGCGAACCCGATCCGGTGCACACCCGCTTCGACCACGGAGTGCTGGTCGCGGCCTGCCTGCCCTTCGCGTGGATCGCCTTGCGCGCCGCGCTGCGCGCGGCGTGGGCGCTGCTGCACGAGCCGGCGGAACTGCCCGTGTGCACCGCCGGCCTGTGGCGCCCGCGCGTCTTGTTCTCGCCTTTTTTCGCGCGCACGCTGGAGGACGCGCAGATCGCCGCGGCGTGGGCGCACGAGCAGGCGCATGTGCGCCATCGCGATCCGCTGCGCATCTGGCTGGCGCAACTGGCCACCGACCTGCAGTGGCCATGGCCGTCGGCGAGCCGGCGCTTCCAGCGCTGGCTCGAGGTGCTGGAATACGCTCGCGACGACGAGGCGCGCCGAGGCGGGACCTCGGGAGTCGACCTGGCCTCGGCGATCCTGGCCACGGCCCGCCGCAGTGTCACGGCTCCCGCGCGGGGCGGGCAGGGCCGCGCGGCGCTGGATGCCGCGCTGCTCGGCCAGGGGGTGGCGCTGCAGCGGCGCCTGGCCAGGCTGCTGGCGCCGTTGCCCGAAGCCGCGCCGCAGGAGCCGCCGGCGGGCCTCAGCGACGCCGAGGCGCTGGGCGTGGTGCTGGGGGTGCTGGTGCTGTCGTGCGCGCTGGGCGCCACCTACGGGCCGCAGGTGCTGCACGTGTTTTTCGCGTGGACCTGGAGCGTCTGAGCCCGCGGGACGAACTCCGGTTCTTCCCTGGATAAGCCGGCACTCCGTAAGCGGACAGATCGGTTTGCTGGCTTAGTATCGGGTTCGCGCTGCCGACGGTGATGCGGCGCCAGGAGACCAAGCCGTGCATCCGGGCAACCCCTACGAACTCGGGCTGGACAAGAATCCGGCCAACCATGTTGCGCTGTCGCCGCTGAGCTTCCTGGCCCGCAGCGCCCAGGTCCATCCCCATGCGACCGCGTTGATCTACGGCGCGCGGCGCCAGGACTGGAGCCAGACCTATGCGCGTTGCCGCCGCCTGGGCAGCGCGCTGGCCAGGCGCGGGGTCGGTCGCGGCGACACGGTGGCGGTGATGCTGCCCAACGTGCCGGCGATGTTCGAGGCGCATTTCGGGGTGCCGATGAGCGGGGCGGTGCTCAACACCCTGAACACCCGGCTCGACGCCGAGGCCCTCGCCTTCATGCTCGAGCATGGCCAGGCCAAGGTGCTGATCGCCGACCGCGAGTTCGCGCCCGTGCTGCACAAGGCGCTGGCGATGCTCGGCGCGCGGCGCCCGCTGGTGGTGGAGGTCGACGACCCGGCGGTCGCGCCCGCGGCGTCGCCGCTGGGCGAGATGGACTACGAGCAACTGCTGGCCGAAGGCGACGCCGACTACGCCTGGCGGCTGCCGCATGACGAATGGGACGCCATCGCGCTGAACTACACCTCGGGGACCACCGGCAACCCCAAGGGCGTGGTGACGCACCACCGCGGCGCCTACCTGAACGCGGCCAACAACGTGATCGCCTGGACCCTGCCGCACCACCCCGTGTACCTGTGGACGCTGCCGATGTTCCACTGCAACGGCTGGTGCTTCCCCTGGACGATGGCGCTGGTGGCGGGCGCCAGCGTGTGCCTGCGCCGCGTCGACCCGGCGCTGATCTATCCGCTGATCCGCGAACACCGGGTCAGCCACATGTGCGGAGCGCCGATCGTCTACAACCTGCTGATCCACGCTCCGTCCGAGCTGCGCGCCGGCATCACCCACAAGGTGGCCGGGATGATCGCCGGGGCGGCGCCGCCGCTGGCGGTCATCGAGGGCTGCGAGGCGGCGGGAATCGAGCTGACCCATGTCTACGGCCTGACCGAGGTCTACGGCCCGGCCGCGGTGTGCGCCAAGCAGCCGCAGTGGGAGCAGCTCCCGCTGGGCGAGCGGGCGCAGCTCAACGGTCGCCAGGGAGTCGCTTATCCGCTGCAGGAGGCGATCGCGGTGCTCGACCCGCAGACCGGGGAGCCCGTGGCGCCCGACGGCCAAAGCATCGGGGAGGTGTGCTTTCGCGGCAACGTGGTGATGAAGGGCTACCTGAAGAACCCGACGGCCACCGCCGAGGCCTTCGCGGGCGGCTGGTTCCACACCGGCGATCTGGCGGTGGTGCACCCCGACGGCTACGTCAAGATCACCGACCGCAGCAAGGACATCATCATCTCCGGCGGCGAGAACATCAGCTCGATCGAGGTCGAGGACGCGCTGCACCGCCACCCCGCGGTGCTGGCCGCCGCGGTGGTCGCGCAGCCCGACGCCAAATGGGGCGAGGTGCCTTGCGCCTTCGTCGAGCTCAAGCCCGGCGCCCAGGCCGGCGAGGCCGAGCTGATCGACTTCTGCCGCGGCATGCTGGCGCACTTCAAGGTGCCCAGGCGCGTGGTCTTCGGCGAGGTGCCCAAGACCTCCACCGGCAAGATCCAGAAGTTCGTGCTGCGCGATCGGGCCGGCTCGCGCAGCGCCATCGACTGAAGCGGCGGGCACGCGCTGCTACGCTGGCCATGCCGCGGCCGGGCGCCGCGGCATGGCGGGCGGCCCCGACCGGGGGCCGTGCCGTGGCTGCCAGGCCGACTGCCGAGGACTCGACCATGCTGCTGGATGCCGAACACCGGATGATCCGCGATTCCATGCGGGATTTCGCCCGCGAGCGACTCGCCCCCTTCGCCGCCGCGTGGGACCGGGAACAGATTTTCCCGCGCGACGCGCTGCGCGAACTGGGCGGGCTGGGCGCGCTGGGCGCGACGGTGCCCGAGGAGTGGGGCGGTGCCGGCCTGGACACCCTCAGCCTGGTGCTGATGCTGGAGGAAATCGCCGCCGGCGACGGCGCGACCTCGACCATCGTCAGCGTGCAGAATTCGCTGGCCTGCGGCATCACGCTGCGCTTCGGCAGCCCGGAGCAGAAGCAGCGCTGGCTGCGGCCGCTGGCACGCGGCGAGGCGCTGGGGTGTTTCTGCCTGACCGAGCCGCAGGCCGGGTCCGACGCCTCGGCGCTGACCACCCGCGCCGAGCGCAGCGGCGACGGCTGGGTGCTGCACGGGGTCAAGCAGTTCATCACCACCGGCAAGCACGCCGACGTGGCCATCGTGATCGCCGTCACCGACAGGCAGGCGGGCAAGAAGGGCCTGTCGGCCTTCCTCGTGCCGACCTCGACCCCCGGCTACGTGGTCGCGCGCCTGGAGCACAAGCTCGGGCAGCGCGCATCCGACACCGCGCAGATCGTGTTCGACGGCTGCCGCGTCGGCGCCGAAGCGCTGCTCGGCAGCGCCGGCGAGGGCTACCGCATCGCGCTGGGCAACCTGGAGACCGGGCGCATCGGCATCGCCGCGCAATCGGTGGGCATGGCGCGCTCGGCCTTCGAGGCGGCGCTCGACTACGCGCGGCAGCGCAAGTCCTTCGGCGTGCCGCTGGTCGAACACCAGGCGGTGAGCTTCCGCCTGGCCGACATGGCCACCCGGCTGGATGCCGCGCGGCTGCTGACCTGGCGCGCGGCCCTGCTGAAGGACGCCGGGGAGCCCTGCCTGAAGGAGGCCTCGATGGCCAAGATGTACGCCTCGGAGATCGCCGAGGCGGTGTGTTCGGACGCCATCCAGATCCACGGCGGCTATGGCTACGTCGCCGACTTCCCGGTGGAGCGCATCTATCGCGACGTCAGGGTGTGCCAGATCTACGAAGGCGCCAACGACATCCAGCGCATGCTCATCGGGCGCGAGCTCGCCGCCAGCTGAGGCCGCCGATGGGACCGCTGCAGGGTGTGCGGGTGCTCGAATTCGCGGCCCTCGGGCCGGCCCCGCTGGCGGCCATGCTGCTGGCCGACCTCGGAGCGCAGGTATTGAGCATCGAGCGGCCGGCGCAGCCCGCGGCGGACGCGGCGCCGCTGTTCGACCCGGCGCTCGACGTGCTGCGGCGCAATCGCAGGGTGCTGCGGCTGGACCTGCGGCAACCCGACGGGCTGCGGGCCGCGCAGACCCTGGCGCGCCACGCCGAGGTGCTGATCGAAGGTTTGCGCCCGGGGGTGATGGAGCGACTGGGGCTGGGCCCCGAGCCCTGCCTGCGCGACAACCCTCGGCTGGTCTACGGCCGCATGACCGGCTGGGGGCAGGACGGCCCGCTGGCGCAGCGTGCCGGACATGACATCAACTACCTCGGCCTGTCGGGCATGCTGCACCCCATCGGCCGCTCCGGGGGCGATCCGGTGGTGCCGCTGAACCTGGTCGCCGACGGCGGCGCCGGAGGCATGATGCTGGCCTTCGGCGTGCTGGCCGCGCTGACCCACGCCCGCGCAACCGGCGCGGGCCAGGTGGTCGACGCCGCGATGAGCGAAGGCTGCGCGTTGCTGGGGTCGATGATCCACACCCTGCACGCGATGGGCCAGTGGAGCGACCAGCGCGGCGGCAACCTGCTCGACGGATCGGCCTACTTCTACACCACCTACGCCTGCGCCGATTCCCGCCACGTTGCGGTGGGGGCGATCGAGCCGGCGTTCCACCAGCGCCTGCTGCTCGGACTCGGGCTCGACCCGGCCGAATTCACCGATCCGATGGACCGCGGCCTGTGGCCGCAACGCCGCCAGCGGCTGGCCCGGGTCTTCGCGCGGCGCAGCCGCGATGCCTGGTGCGAAGCCTTCGCCGGGGTCGACGCCTGCGTCACCCCGGTGCTGGACCTGGCCGAGGCTCCGCGCCATCCCCACCACCGGGCGCGCGGCAGCTTTGTCGAACTCGGCGGGGTCAGCCAGGCGGCGCCCGCTCCGCGTTTCGCGGCCACCCCGGCGGCCACGCCGCGGCCGGCCAGCGAGGCCGACTCCGCGCTGCTGGCCGAATGGGGGTGGACGGCCGCGCCGGGCTGAGCCGCGGTGGCGGCGCCGCGGGGCGCTACATGTTGCGCCGGTACTCGCCGCCGACCTCGAACAGCGCGCCGGTGATCTGCCCCAGCGAGCACACCCGCACCGCATCCATCAGCACGTCGAACACATTGCCGCCGGCCAGCGCGGTGTCGCGCAGGCGTTGCAGCATCGCCTGCGCCTGCCCGGCGTGGCGCGACTGGAAGTCCTGCAGGCGCTGCAACTGCGAGCGCTTCTGGGCTTCGTCGGAGCGAGCCAGTTGCAGCGCCGGCGCCTGCCGCGACTCGGGGTCGACGAAGGTGTTGACTCCGACGATCGGCAACTCCCCGGTGTGCTTCAGGGTTTCGTAGTGCAGGCTCTGCTCCTGGATGCGGCTGCGCTGGTAGCCGGTTTCCATCGCCCCCAGCACCCCGCCGCGCTCGGCCAGCCTCTCGAATTCGGCCAGCACCGCTTCCTCGACCAGTTCGGTGAGTTCGTCGAGGATGAACGAGCCCTGGTTGGGGTTGTGGTTCTTCGCCAACCCCCACTCGCGGTTGATGATCAGCTGGATCGCCAGCGCGCGCCGCACCGATTCGGCGGTCGGCGTGGTGATCGCCTCGTCGTAGGCGTTGGTGTGCAGGCTGTTGCAGTTGTCGTAGATGGCAATCAACGCCTGCAGGGTCGTGCGGATGTCGTTGAAGGCGATTTCCTGGGCGTGCAGGCTGCGCCCGCTGGTCTGCACGTGGTACTTGAGCTTCTGGCTGCGCTCGTCGGCGCCGTAGCGCTCGCGCATCGCCACCGCCCAGATGCGCCGCGCCACCCGGCCCAGCACCGAGTACTCGGGGTCCATCCCGTTGCTGAAGAAAAAGCTCAGGTTGGGGGCGAAGTCGTCGATGGCCATTCCTCGCGCCAGGTAGGCCTCGACATAGGTGAAGCCGTTGGCCAGCGTGAAGGCGAGCTGCGAAATGGGGTTGGCTCCGGCCTCGGCGATGTGGTAGCCGGAAATGCTCACCGAATAGAAGTTGCGGACGCGGTGGCGGATGAAGTAGTCCTGGATGTCCCCCATCAGGCGCAACGAGAACTCGGTGGAGAAGATGCAGGTGTTCTGCCCCTGGTCCTCCTTCAGGATGTCGGCCTGCACGGTGCCGCGCACCTGCGCCAGCGCCTGCGCGCGGATGTGCGCGGCCTGCGCAGCGTCGGGAGCGTGCCCGTGGCGCTGCTCGAAGTCCTGCAGCCTCTGGTCGATCGCGGTGTTGAGGAACATCGCCAGCACCGTCGGCGCCGGGCCGTTGATGGTCATCGACACCGAGGTGGACGGATCGCACAGGTCGAAGCCCTGGTAGAGCTGGCGCATGTCGTCCAGGGTCGCGACGCTGACCCCGGAGTTGCCGATCTTGCCGTAGATGTCGGGTCGCAGGTCGGGGTCGCAGCCGTACAGGGTCACCGAGTCGAAGGCGGTCGACAGCCGGCGTGCCGGCATGCCCTGGCTGAGCAGGTGGAACCGCCGGTTGGTCGCCTGCGGATCGCCCTCGCCGGCGAACATGCGGGTCGCGTCTTCGTCCTCCCGCTTGAAGGCAAAGCAGCCGGCCGTGTACGGGAAATGTCCCGGCAGGTTTTCCAGCAGCAGCCAGCGCAGCAGCTCGCCATGGTCCTCGTAGCGCGGAACGGCGACCTTGGAGATGCGCGTTCCGCTCAGCGTGGTGTGGCTCAGCCGGGTGCGCAGCTCGCGGCCGCGCACCTGCTGCACCAGTTCGTCGCCCTGGTACTGCTGGCGCAGCCGCGGCCAGTCCTCGAGCAGGTCGCGCGAGCGCGGCGCCAGCGCGGCGCTGCGCTGGGCCGACAGCTCGCGCAGCCGCTGCGCCGGCGCGGCGGCGTCGCCGTCGGCCGCCTGCAGCATGCGCGCCGAGGCCTCGAGTTGCTGCGCCTCGCGCGCCAGCGCCGCCTGGCCGGCCGCAGTCGCCTTGTAGCCCCGCACGCTGTCGGCGATGTCGGCCAGGTAGCGCACCCGCTGCGGCGGCACCAGCGGATCCTGGCCGGTGCTGTGGCGGGTGGCGACCCGCGGCAGGCGCGGCGGCCGCGCGGGCAGGCCGGCTTGCTGCAGCTGCTCGCGCAGCGCCTGGTACAGCGCGCTGACTCCGTCGTCGTTGAAGCGGCTGGCGATGGTTCCGAACACCGGCATCGAATCCAGCGGCTGGCCGAAGGCCTCGCGGTTGCGCTGCACCTGGCGCGACACCTCGCGCAGCGCGTCCAGCGCGCCCCTGCGGTCGAACTTGTTGATCGCCACCAGCGAGGCGAAATCGAGCATGTCGATCTTCTCCAGCTGGCTGGCTGCGCCGAACTCCGGGGTCATCACGTACAGCGCGACGTCGACCAGCGGCGCGATGGCCGCGTCGCCCTGGCCGATCCCCGAGGTCTCGACCAGGATGAGGTCGAATCCGGCCACCTTCAGCGCCGCCAGCACCTCGGGCAGCGCCGCGCTGATCTCGCCGCCCGAGGCGCGCGTGGCCAGGCTGCGCATGTACACCCGCGGCCCCGCGCGCCAGGGCTGGATGGCGTTCATGCGGATGCGGTCGCCGAGCAGCGCCCCGCCGCTGCGCCTGCGCGACGGGTCGATGCTGACCAGCGCGATGCGCAGCGCATCGTCGTGGTCCAGGCGCAGCCTGCGGATCAGCTCGTCGGTCAGGCTGGACTTGCCGGCGCCGCCCGTGCCGGTGATTCCCAGCACCGGCACCGGCGCCGCCAGCGCGGCCGCCTGGCGGTGCAGCGCGGCGACCTCGGCGGCGTCGGCGCTGCCGTTTTCCAGCCGGGTCAGCAGCCGCGCCAGCGCGCGCCACGCCGTGCCGTCGCCCGCGGCGCCGGCCGCCGGTTGCGGCGCCGGCTGGCGGCCGAGGTCGACGTCGCAGCGCATCAGCATGTCGCCGATCATGCCCTGCAGCCCCATGCGCTGGCCGTCCTCGGGGCTGTAGATGCGCGTCACCCCGTAGTCCTGCAGTTGCTGGATCTCGGCGGGGCGGATCACCCCGCCGCCGCCTCCGAACACCTGCACCTGCGAACCCCCGCATTCGCGCAGGCGGTCGATCATGTAGCGGAAGTACTCGGTGTGCCCGCCCTGGTAGGAACTGATCGCGATGCCCTGCACGTCCTCCTGCAGCGCGCAGTCGACCACCTCGTCGACCGATCGGTTGTGTCCCAGGTGGATGACCTCGGCGCCGTGGCTTTGCAGCAGCCTGCGCATGATGTTGATCGCCGCGTCGTGGCCGTCGAACAGCGCGGCCGCGGTCACCAGGCGAACCTTGTTGTGGGGTCGATAGTCGGCCAGGGCCCGCGCCTGCTCGCGAAGGTCGGTCATCGTGCATATCTCCGGTAGCAACCTCCGGCATTGTCCGCCGTTCGCCCCGGGGCGACAACCTGCTGCGGTGCACCAACCCATGGTGGGCGCAAGGAAACCGAACGATCGTTCGCTTTTGCGCTGCGTCGCTCACTACAATGCCCCGGCAACACCCCCGACACAGTGGAGACGGAGCGATGCCCACCCCGGAGCAGTGGCTGCAGCAGTACGGCCCACGCGAGGCCATGGAATACGACGTGGTGATCGCCGGCGGCGGACCGGCCGGGCTGGCCACCGCGATCCGCCTCAAGCAGCTGGCGGCGCAAGCCGGAACCGAGATCGCGGTGTGCGTGCTGGAAAAGGGCTCGGAGCCGGGCGCGCACATCCTGTCCGGCGCGGTGATGGACCCGCGCGCGCTGGGCGAGCTGCTGCCCGACTGGCAGCAGCAGGGCGCGCCGCTGCGCCAGCCGGTGACCGAGGACCTGTTCTGGTTCCTCGGCGCAGGCGGCCATCGCGCGGTGCCGCAGGCGCTGCAGCCGCCATGCTTTCGCAACCATGGCAACTACATCGTCAGCCTGGGCGAGGTGGTGCGCTGGCTGGCGCAGCAGGCCGAGGCGCTGGGCGTGGAGATCTTCTCCGGCTTCGCCGCCGCCGAGGTGCTGTACGACGAGGCCGGCGCGGTGCGCGGGGTGGCCACCGGCAACCAGGGCGTGGGCAAGGACGGCCAGCCGCTGGACAGCTTCCAGCTCGGCATGGAACTGCAGGCGCGCTACACGGTGTTCGCCGAGGGCGCGCGCGGCCAGCTCGGGCGCGAACTGATCGGGCGCTTCCAGCTCGACGGTGGGCGCGACGCCCAGAGCTATGGCATCGGCATCAAGGAATTGTGGGAAGTCCCGCCGCAGCAGGCGCGTCCCGGGAGGGTGCTGCACACCGCGGGCTGGCCGCTGGACGCCGGAACCTACGGCGGAGGCTTCCTCTACCACCTGGACGACCATAAGGTCGCGGTGGGCCTGGTGGTCGGGCTGGACTACGCCAACCCCTGGCTCAGCCCTTTCGAGGAATTCCAGCGGCTCAAGACCCATCCGTCGCTGCGGCCGATGTTCGAAGGCGGCAGGCGGCTGGGCTACGGCGCGCGGGCATTGACCGCAGGCGGCCTGCTCGCGCTGCCCAAGCTGGTGTTCCCCGGCGGCTGCCTGGTCGGCTGCGAGGCAGGATTCCTCAACGCGTCGCGGATCAAGGGCAGCCACGCGGCGATCAAGTCGGGCATGCTGGCCGCCGAGGCGATCGCGGGCGCCGTGGCCGAGGGCCGGCGCGGCGACCTGCTCGAGGCCTATCCCCGCGCCTTCGAGTCCTCGTGGCTGCACGAGGAGTTGCACCGGGCGCGCAACTTCAAGCACTGGTTCAAGAAGGGGCGCACCATCGGCACCCTGATGACCGGGGTCGAGCAGTGGCTGCTGCGCGGGCGGATCCCGTGGACCCTGCACTCCAGCCGTCCGGACTACCAGGCGCTGCGGCCTGCCGACAGCATGCCGCGAATCGACTATCCGAAGCCCGACGGCAAGCTCAGCTTCGACCGCCTGTCCTCGGTGTTCCTCAGCAACACCAACCACGAGGAAAACCAGCCCGCGCACCTGACCCTGCGCGATCCCCAGGTTCCTGTTGCGGTCAACCTGGCGCGCTACGCCGGCCCCGAGCAGCGCTACTGCCCGGCCGGGGTCTACGAATTCGTCGACGACGGCAGCGGCGGACAGCGCCTGCAGATCAACGCCCAGAACTGCGTGCACTGCAAGACCTGCGACATCAAGGACCCGACCCAGAACATCGTCTGGGTGGCTCCAGAGGGCGGGGGCGGCCCCAACTACGTCGGCATGTAGCGGCCCGCCAGGCTGCCTGCGCGCACCCGGCTTGCGCCTGCGCAAGGCCGCGCGGGGGCCGCCGCGGCACCATGCCGAAGGGGGAAAAGGGTCATGGGGATCGAGCGCGAGCTCAAGTTCAACCTGGCATCCGGCGCCGGTGCCGCGCTGCCCGGCCATGCGCTGCTGCGCCTGGCCGAGCGCCAGCGTCCGCGACGGGTGCAGAGCTGGTATTTCGATACGCCCGAGCGAGCGCTGGCGGGTGTCGCGGTGGTGCTGAGGCTGCGCGACGACGGGCCACGCCGGCTGGTGACCGTGAAGACCGCGCCCACCGACGCGCTGGGCAGCGAACGTGGCGAGTGGGAATGGGTCGCGCTGGACAGCCCGGCGTGCGACCGCCTGGGTCCGCGCGACTTGCGGCTGGCGCTGCGACGCACGCCGCTGGGTCGCCGGCTGGCGGCCGACCCGCGCGACCTGCTGGGCCGGCTCGTACCCGGCCTGGGCACCGACTTCAGGCGCAGCGCCTGGCATCTGGCGTGGCGCGCCAGCCGGCTGGAGATCGCCTTCGACCAGGGCGCATGCCTGGCGCTGCGCGAAGGCCAGGTGCTGCGCGCGCCCCTCGGCGAGCTGGAGATCGAGGTGCTGCAGGGCGATCTGGCCGACGCCTGGGACGCGGCATGGGCGCTCGCGCAGGACCTGCCGCTGCTGCTCAGTCCGGTCACGAAGGCGCAGCGCGCTGCGGCGCTGCTCGCCGGCGGCCTGCCCGAGGCGCTGCCCGAGCCGGGCGCGCTGGAGCGCGGAGCCGGCGCGCAACAGGCGCAGGCGCAATGGCTGCAGACCGGCTGCGCCCAGCTGGCCGTGTGGGGCGAACGGGTGGTGCGCAGCGGGCAGGCGCGGGACGTCCACCAGCTGCGGGTCGCGCTGCGGCGCCTGCGCACCGCGCTGCGCTGGCTGGCGCCGCAACTTGCGCCGGGCGCGGCCGCCTGGCTGCGCGGCGAGCTGCGCTGGGCACACCAGCTGGCCGGGCTGGCGCGCGACCACGACGTGTCGATGCAGTGGCTGGACCAGGTGCAGCCGGAGGCTGCGCGACGCGAGGCACTGCGCTGGCAGCGACGGCTGCGGCAGCCGGGCGCAGTGGCCCGGCAGGCGCTGGTCGGCTACCTGGGCAGCCCGCGTTTCGGCAGGCTTCTGCTGGCGCTGGCGCGTTGCTCGCAGCCCGGTATGCCGGGCGACGCGGGCCCGGCGGAACTGCGGCGCCTGGGCCGCAGGGCGCTGCTGGGCGACGCACGGCAATGGCGCGCCGCTCTGCGGGACTGCGCGCAGCTGCTGCGCGCCGACATCGACGCCGGCCGCATCGATGCGCGGCAGACCGCGCAGCTGCATGCCTTGCGCATCGCCTCCAAGCGCCTGCGGCTTTCGGCCGAGCGTTTCGGCGCGTTGCTCGACGGCAGGCGCTGCCACGCCGCGTTGGCCAGCAGGCGCTGCGCCACCGCGCTGCAGACCCACCTGGGCGACTGGCACGACCTGGACGGCCTGGCGCGCCGGCTCGAGGGCGGTCGCGGCGGCGGCGCGCAGGCGCTGCGCGAATGGCTGGCGGAGCGGGCCAGCGCCGCGCTGCGCCACGCCGTCGAAGCGCTGCGGGCGCCTGCCGACGCCGCCGCGGGCTGATCCCCGCGCCGTGCGGCCGCTCGCCGCGGCCTCGCGCGGCTCAGCGCGGCAGCGCTTCGGCGTGGTGGCAGGCCACCAGCCGGCCGTCGACCTCGCGCAGGCTCGGCAGGTGCTCGCGGCAGATCGCGCTGGCGTGGGGGCAGCGGGCGTGGAAGGCACAGCCCGGCGGCGGGTTCCACGGCGAAGGCGGCTCGGCCCGCAGGGTCGGCGCGACGCCCGCCGGCCGGTGCGCTTGCGGCTGCAGCCGCGGAGTCGCCGCGATCAGCCCGCGGGTGTAGGGGTGGGCCGGGTGCCGCAGCACCTGCTCGCGGGCGCCGAATTCGACGCAGCGTCCCAGGTACATCACCATCACCTCGTCGGCGATATGGGCCACGACCGACAGGTCGTGGGAAATGAACAAGTAGGCGACCCGGAACTCTTCTCCCAGGTCCATCAGCAGGTTCAACACCTGCGCGCGCACCGACACGTCGAGCGCCGACACCGGCTCGTCGGCGACCACCACCTTCGGCCGCGGCAGCAACGCGCGGGCGATCGCCACCCGCTGGCGCTGCCCTCCCGACAGCATGTGCGGCCAGCGCTGCGCCTGTTCGGAGCGCAGGCCGACCTTGTGCAGCATCCAGTCGACCCGTTCGGCGCGTTCGCCTCGCGTCAGGCGGGTGGCCAGGCGCAGCGCCTCGTCGAGGGTCTGGCCGATGGTCTGCCGCGGATGCAACGACCCCAGAGGGTCCTGGAACACCATCTGCACCCGGGTGCGCACGCTGCGCAGCGCCCGGCGGTCGTGCAGGGTCACCGGCCGGCCCTCGATGCGCAGCGTGCCGCTGGACGGCGAATCCAGCAGCGCCAGCATGCGCGCCAGCGTGGACTTGCCGCAACCCGACTCGCCGACCACAGCCAGCGTGCGCCCGGCGGCCAGGTCGAGGTCGACTTGCTGCACCGCGTGCAGCACACGCCGCGCCGCCAGCGGATGCGCCCGCGACACGAAGTGCCTGCACAGCCCGCGCGCCTGCAGGACCGGCGGCGCGGGCGCCGCACCGAGGGTCGCGGGCGCCGCACCCAGGGTCGCGGGCGCGCCGGCCTGGTTCGCATGCGCCGCGTCGATGTCGGCGGCGCAGCCGCTGCGCGGGTCGCGCTTGTCGGGGGTGGCGCTCATGGCCGCAGCGCGCCGCTGGGCGCACCCATGACGTGCGCGACGCCCGGAGTGCCGGCCGCAGCGGGCGCCGGACCGTGCAGCGGGAAGTGGCAGCGCGCAGGCTGGAGCGGGTCGCCGCCGAGCAGCGGCGGCAGGTGGGCGCACACCTCGCGGGCGCGCGGGCAGCGCGGCGCGAAGCGACAGCCGGGGAGTTCGACGCCGGCAGGCGGGACCATCCCGGGCAGCGCGCGCAGCCGTCTGGCGCCATCGCAGCGCTCGGGCAGCGCGGCCAGCAAGGCCGCAGTGTAGGGGTGGCGCGGCTGCTGCAACACCTGCCGGGTGGGTCCGCTTTCCACCACTTCGCCGGCGTACAGCACCACCACCGTCGCCGCGCACTGCGCGACCAGCGCCAGATCGTGGCTGATGAACAGCAGCCCCATGCCGGTGCGAGCTTGCAGTTCGAGCAGCAGGTCGACGATCTGCGCCTGGATGGTCACGTCGAGGGCGGTCGTCGG
>JAKBBQ010000304.1 GCA_021808405.1 Pseudomonadota bacterium
AGCTCCGAGGCCTCGCCGTCGGTCAGCCCGCCGCCGATTTCGTCGAGCAGCAGGATCTGCGGGTCGGTGGCCAGCGCGCGCGCCATCTCCAGGCGCTTGCGGTCCAGCAGGCCCAGCGTGTCGGCACGGCGGTTCGCCACGTCCAGCATGCCGCACAGGCGCAGCGAGCGCAGGCACAGATCGTGCGCCCGCTGCCCTCCGGCCCCGGCTCCCACCGCGGCCGCCACGTGCAGGTTCTCGAACACCGTCATGCCCCCGAAGGGCCGCGGCACCTGGTGCGAACGCGCCACGCCGAGGCGGCAGCGCGCCGCCGCGTCGAGCTGCGTCACGTCACGGCCTTCGAGGAACACCTGGCCGCTGCTGGGCGCGTAGGCGCCCGACAGCACGTTGAACAGCGTCGTCTTGCCGGCGCCGTTCGGCCCCACGATGCCCACCGCCTCGCCGCGCCCGATGCCGATGCTCACGTCCTGCAGCACCTGCAGCGCGCCGAAGCTCTTGCCGACCCGGCTGGCGGCCAGGATCGGCGCCGCCGGCGCGCCGGCGGCGGGAACGACCGCATCACGCATAGGGCAGCAGCTTGGCCTGGATCGCCACCTTCGGATCGCAGGCGTGCTCCACCGTCGGGAACGCCAGCTTGTAGCGGCTTCCAGGCTTGGACCTCACCCACTGCGAGCCGATGATCGGCGCGGTCGCCACATTGGGCACCGGGCCCTTGGGGAAGTTGATGCGCCCCACCGTGGTCACCGTATCGAGCACCTTCATCGCCGCCGCGACCTTGGCCTTGTCCTTCGGCGCACCGCTGCTCTTCAGCGCGGCGAACCCGGCGTCGACCAGCGCCAGCGAGGCGCCGAGCTGCTGCGTCCACTGCTTGCCGCTGGCCTTCTCGTAGGCGTCGGCCAGCGCCTGCCCGCCCAGGCCCACCACCGGCGACACGTACGGGAAGGCCGGCGACCAGTAGGCGCCCGAGGCGACCTTGTAGCCCAGCTCACCGAGCGCGGCGATGTCGGAGGGGAACAGCCCGAACTTGGCCGGCATGACGATCTTCAGCCGGTGCACCAGCCCCTGCTGCGCGGCCTGGCGCAGGAAGGTGATGAAGTCGTTGGGCAGCGGCGCGCCGGTGATGATCTGCACGCCTTCGGCCTTGAAGCGCGAGATCTGCGCCGAGTAGTCGGTGGTGCCGTCCTGGTAGGCGCCCGGATCGACGATGGTGTAGCCGCCCTTCTTCAGCTCGGGCACCAGGTGCGTGCGCAGCGCGTTGCCGTCGGCATCGTTGGGGTAGAGCACACCGACCTTCTTGTTGGTCGGAATCAGCGCCCAGGTCGACAGGTACATCTGCGCGAACTGCTCGGTACCGAAGGAGAAGTGGTAGGTCCACTTGAACGGCGAGGGCTCGCCCGGCTTGGCGCCGCGTCCGAAGTACCACGACTCCCACGGGTCGACGGTCGACAGGCAGGGCATGCCGGCGGCCTCGCAGGCATCGGCCACCGGGTTGACCACTTCCGGCGTGGAGGTGGTCAGCATCAGGTCGATCTTGTGGTTGTTGATCAGGTCCTTGGCCAGCTGGCTGGCACGCGACGGATCCGACTGGGTATCGCGCCCGAGCAGCTCGATGGCGTAGGTCGTGCCGCCGATCTTCACCCCGCCGGCGGTCTTCTTGCGCACCAGGTCCAGCACGTAGGGGTCGGCCTCGCCGAAGCCGCCCAGCGGACCGGTCAACGGGCTGATGAAACCGATCTTCAGGGTGGGCTTGGCGGCGGCCCTGGCCGCCACCGCCGGCAGCAGTGCGCCGGCGGCACCGGCACCGGCCAGCGCAACCACCTGGCGACGCGAGGTGTCGACCGCGGGGGACGCGGAATCAGGCTTGCGGGTCATCTGTGCTCTCCTCGTGGACTTCAAGCGGAAATTCGTGGCGGGCGCAGCGCCTTGCGCGGCGCCCGCCCGGTACTCAGAACGGATGGACCCAGTGCACGTTCAGCACGGTGCCCCGGGGGCGATTCTTCGCCTGCACCTGATCGTACAGGTTCACGTACCACATGTTCTTCGCGCTGGCCTGCCAGAACAGGCCGGGGCCGATCGCCAGCACCTCGGACTTTCCGGTATCGCCGTAGGTTACCGCCGGCGGGGTCGAACCGGGCGCCCAGCTGTAACTGTCGCTGGTCAGCTGCTGGAACCAGTAGCCGTTCAGGCCCACGTGCAGTTGCGGGTTCACCGCGTACGAGGCCGTGAAGTTCACCCACGCCGCCTGTCCGGCCTTGCTGCTCGTCAGCCCCAGGTGCGCCGGGTCGCGCGGATTGTTGTTGGAAAAGTTGTACAGGTAGTTCAGGCGCCAGCTGATCTCGGTCTTCGGCGTCGGCAGCACCGTGCCCGACCAGTACGGGTTGATCGACCAGAAACCCGAGCCCGGGTTGATGTCGCTCGACGAGCTGTACTGGCCGCTCGGCACGATCACGTCCAACTCCACGCGCTGCGAGTACACCGGACGCCCGCCGCTGATCACCGGGTTGAACTGCAGGTACGCACCCAGCGTGAGGTCGCCCACGCCGTCCTGCGTGCTCAGCTTGTTCGGCGAGTTCGCGGCGAAGGAACTGTTGAAGTGCAGCAGCGGCAGCAGCCCGGTGAAACCCAGGTGCGCGCTGCCGTCGAAGAAGGTCTTGTTGGTCGTGTAGGCCAGCTGGTTGAGCATCAGGAACACGTCGATGTTCGGGTTCGTGAACCCCCCCGACGCATTGCCGCTGTTGTCGTCGATGCGGTTGTAGTGCTGGTACTGGTAGTAGCCCAGGTAGGCCAGACCCGGCTTGGTCGCGCCGAAACCGTCGAAAAAGCTCGTGCCCCCCAGGTTGATCCCCGCGGGCTCCAGGTTGCCCGCCTGCGCCGTCGGCACGGCCAGACCGCACGCGAGCGCCGCGCACACCACGGCAAGCTTGGTCTTCATGGTCATGTCCTTGTTCTCCCTGTCTGGTCCTTGTATCGGTTCGACGCTGACCCTGCCGCGCCCGGGTCAGGTAGGTGATTTCATGACTGCACCAGCGCCAGCACGCGCAAGGGCGAGCCCGAGCCCTGCTCGATCTTCAGGGGCGCGCTGAGGATCATTGCGCCCCGCGGCGGCAACTGCTCGAGGTTCTTCAGGCACTGCAAGCCGTATTTGTTGGCCCCATGCATCAGCGTGTGGCAGGGATAGGGCACAGGCCATGCGTAGGACTGGCCCGCGTCGGTGTTGATGGTCTCCACGCCGAATCCCTGCACGTCGCGCTCGTGGATCAGCCATTCCACGGTCTGCTGGGTCGGCCCGGGGGTATGGGCTCCGTCCTCGCGCATGTTCAGGAAGGACGCCGGATCGCTGACGCGGCGCGACCAGTCGGTGCGAAAGATCAGCCAGGAGCCCGCGGCGATGCGCCCGTGCCTGGACTCCCAGGCCTGCAGGAATTCGACGGTGAGCAGCCAGTCCGGATTGGCGGCGACCTCGGCGCTGGCGTCGACCACGCAGGCCGGCGCGAGAAAGCGCTGCGGCGGGATGGTGTCGACGGTATTGGCGGCGTGGTCCTTGCCGGTGACCCAGTGGGCAGGCGCGTCGAAGTGGGTGCCCGTGTGTTCGCCGCAGGAGAAGTTGTTCCAGTACCACGCGGGGCCCTGCTCGTCGTAGTGGCTGATGCGCTCGCGCTTGAATCCCCAGACCTGGCCGAACTGCGGGGGCAGTTGCAGCGGCGGGAAGGACTCGTTCAGGGTCTGCGTCAGGTCGACGACGCGGATCGTGCCGGATGCCAGCGCTGCGGCAAAGTCCTGGAGTTGGTTGTTCATGCTGCTCTCCTCGTTCGGATGGTGTCGATGATTCGGATGCGGTGGCTCGTCGCCGCGGCCGGCGCGCGGCTCAGGCCCGCCCCAGCAACTGCGCCACGTGGAATCCCGAGGTGCCGCCCAGCCCCGGCCCCGGGTGCGTGGACGCGCCGATGTGCCACAGG
>JAKBBQ010000305.1 GCA_021808405.1 Pseudomonadota bacterium
CGATCTCGGTCGACGAGATTCCCGAGCCGCACGCCTTCGACCTGCGGGTGGAGTTCGTCGCCGCCGGCGGCCCGTTCAGCACCACCCTGCGCTACGAGGAGGAGGCCGGACATGGCCACGCCGATCACCACCGCGACCACAACATGCGGGCGGCTTTCGTGCATGTCGCGGCCGACGCCGCGGTATCGATCCTGGCCATCGCCGGGCTGGCTGCCGGCAAGTACTTCGGCCTGGTGTTCATGGACCCGGTGATGGGCATTGTCGGCGCGCTGGTCATCGCCAACTGGTCCTTCGGCCTGCTGCGCGACACCGGCGCCATCCTGCTCGACATGAATCCCGATCGCTCGCTCAGCCACGCCATCTCGGCGCTGGTCGAGTCGCAGGGCGACCAGGTCGCCGACCTGCACCTGTGGCGCCTCGGGCCGGGGCACCTGGGCGCCATCGTGTCGGTGCAAAGCCGCGACGCCGCGCGCGACAGCGCCCACTACCAGCGGCTGCTGACCCGCTACGCCGACCTGTCGCACGTCACGGTGCAGGTCATGCGACCGGCGCCGCAGTAGCCATGCGCGGGAGCCGGCGCAATGTCCATCACCCTGTCCAGTCTGCTCGGCGTGCTGCGCATCGGCGCGCTGTTCACCGTCACCGCGATCGCCGAGATCACCGGCTGCTACCTGCCCTGGCTGGTGCTGCGCCAGGGGCGACCTGCCTGGCTGTGGCTGCCCGCCTTCGCGTGCCTCGGGGTATTCGCCTGGCTGCTCAGCCTGCACCCCTGGGCGGCGGGCCGCACCTATGCTGCCTACGGCGGGGTGTACATCGCGGTCGCGCTGGGCTGGCTCGCGCTGGTCGAGGGGGTCGCGCCGACCCGCTGGGACCTGCTCGGCGCGGGCGTGGCCTTGCTGGGCATGGCGATCATCGTGCTGCAGCCCCGGGTCGGCGCCTGAAGGCGTGAACCCCTCCACCCTGTCCGCTCGACCGCGCCCGGGTGCGCGCTTGGGCGTCGCGCAGGCTCGTCGCCCATCGCGGCATCCAGGAGCCCTGGCATGACCCGCATGGCGTATCGGGCACAGCCCGGCGTCGTGCCGGCACTCGGCGCGGCGCTGCTGTTCGGCGCCGGCACTCCGCTGGCCAAGCGCCTGTTGCAGGGGGTCGACCCCTGGGTGCTGGCCGGCTTGCTGTACCTGGGATCCGGTATCGGCCTGGGCGCCTGGCGCGTCGCCCGGCGCGCCCCTCGGGTACGCCTGGGCGCGGGCGAGGCGCTGTGGTTGGCCGCCGCGGTGGGGTTCGGCGGCGTGCTCGGCCCGCTGCTGCTGATGTTCGGCCTGCAGGGCATGCGCGCGTCGGGGGCCGCGCTGCTGCTGAACGCGGAAAGCGTGTTCACCGCGCTGCTCGCATGGTTCGTGTTCCGCGAGAACTTCGACCGGCGCATCGCACTGGGCATGCTGGCGATCGTCGCCGGCGCGGTGCTGCTCGGCGGCGGCGCGAGCGGCGCGAACTGGTCGCCGGGCGACCTGCTGCCGGCGGCGCTGGTGCTCGGCGCCTGCCTGGCCTGGGGCATCGACAACAACCTGACTCGCAAGGTGTCGGGCGCGGATTCGAGCTGGGTGGCGTCGATCAAGGGCCTGGTCGCGGGCGGGGTCAACCTGGTGCTCGCGCTGGCCGCGGGAGCGGCGCTGCCAGGCTACCCGATCGTCGGCGCGGCGATGGCGGTCGGCCTGCTGGCCTACGGGGTCAGCCTGTCGTGGTTCATCGTCGCGCTGCGCCATCTCGGCTCGGCGCGAACCGGGGCCTACTTTTCCATCGCGCCGTTCTTCGGCGCGCTGCTCGCGGTGGCGATGGGCGATCCGGTGACCTGGCCGCTGCTCGGAGCCGCTGCGCTGATGGCCCTCGGCGTCTGGCTGCATCTCAGCGAGCGGCATGAACACCTGCACACCCACGAGGCGCTCGAACACGAGCATGAACACGTGCACGACGAGCACCACCGGCATGCGCACGAACCCGGGGTGGACGCCGCCGCGCCCCACACCCACCGGCATCGACACGCGGCGCTGACCCACAGCCACCGCCACGCACCCGACATCCACCACCGGCACCGCCACTGACCGGCGCGGCAGCCGCGGTCGGCCGGGCCGGCGGCTACCGACCTGCGGCCATGTCGGCGTGCGCCTTGCCGATCAACTCGCTGGCCGCCTGCAGCACCAGGGTGTGGGTCGGCGTCTGCGGCAGGTCGGCCGAGACTTCATAGCGACCCTGCACCGCCAGCGTGGGCACGCCGTCGATGCCGTAGTCCTTCATCATCTGGGTCGCGCGACGCGCCTGCATGGCCACGCCGAAGCTGTCGTAGGTGGCGAGGAAGGTCGCCTTCGGGATGCCGCGGGCGGCCAGCCAGTCGGCCATCTGGTCGGGGGTGTTCAGCGGGATGTGCTGCTCGTGGATGGCGCGGAACACGGCCGCCTGCAGGCTGCCCACCTTGCCCAGCGCGAGCAGGGTGTAGTAGAGCTTTTGCTGGGGCACGAAGCGGGGCGTGAAGGCCACCGGAACCCGCTCGAGGACCACGTACGACGGAAGCTGCCGCGCCCAGGATTCCAGCTGGGGCTCGAGCTCGCTGCAATGCGGGCAGTTGTACCAGAAGAACTCGGTGACCACGACCTTGCCGGGATGGCCGACCGGCTGCGCCCTGGCGAGCACGTTGTAGCCGGTTCCGGGCTGCAGGGCGGCGGCCCGCGCGGCCGCTGCGCCGAGGAGGGCGCCTGCGACGAGGCACAGCAGGGTGAACCAGCGCTTCATGGATGTTCCTTTGCGAAGGGGTGCTTGAATGGCCCTGGCGCAAACCGTAATCCCGAAGCGCGCCCGGGGCTTTGACCTGAAGCATGCCGGGCTGTCCTTTCGCACCGGGAGCGGCCGCCGCGAGTCGATCGGGGCCGCGGCGCGGAACGGCCTCGCGGAGCCGGCGCCCGGTTCGGCGCGATGGTCAACAACCCGCGGCGCGGCGTCGTCCTGCGTGCGCTGACGTCCCTTCCGGACGGCGTCGAGGCGCTCGCTGCGAACGACACGTTTCGGCTGGCGATGGCCCCGGGCCGGGAGGTTGACGACCTGCTCGCCGGCGACCGTCGCGCCGGGCTGTTGCAACGCGGCACGGTCGGTCGTACCCGCATCGGCACGCCGGCCGCGTTCTGCGCCGAGGTGCTTCAGCTGTCGAAGACCTCGTCGTCGACGCCGGCTCGGGATGCTGCTCGGAACTCACGCGGCGCACTGGCGCCGGGTAGTCGCGCCGCGGGCCGAAGTCGCTCGCCAGGTTGAAGTCGTACTGTGCCGCAGCGCGTGCGCGCATGTCCTTGGAGCGACAGCGGCTCGTCGAGATGGGCATCGATGTGGTCGAGCACGGCGGCGATGCGTCGGGCGTAGGCCGTGGTCGGGGAAGCGTCGGCTGGCATGACCGCATGTTCACCCACCGCAGTCGGCCTTGTCTGGCCGCGCCTGCACGTTCGCGCCTGCACGTTCGCGCCTGCACGTTCGCGCCTGCACGCTGAGTGCACCGCGCCGGCATTGCGCCTGCACGCGCTCTGCAAGCCCATGAAAAAGCCGCTCCGGATCTGTCGATCGGGAGCGGCTTCGTTCGGCGTTTGGTGCCCAGAAGAGGACTCGAACCTCCACGCCTCGCGGCGCTAGTACCTGAAACTAGTGCGTCTACCAATTCCGCCATCTGGGCGAGAAGCGTGACTATAGCAGCGTTTTCGACGATGTCCAGTATGCTGCATGCAAAGGCCCGCGCACGCCCACTTCGGGCTGTGGCGTCGAGGCCGCTTGCAAGGGGATGGAATTGATCGTCGAAGGCATCGTGCACGGGCACCGCGACGGCTACGGCCTGGTGGCGTCGGACGAGCAGCCGCTGGAGGTCTACCTGCCGCCGCAGCAGATGCGCGCGGTGATGCACCT
>JAKBBQ010000306.1 GCA_021808405.1 Pseudomonadota bacterium
GACCGTGTCCGCCGTGCGGGCGGTGGCGATCGTCGCGCCGCTGATCAGGCCGATCAGCAAGCTCCATTGCGCCATCTTCGTGATGTTCATCGCTGCTTCTCCCGCGTGGATTGACTCATGGATATCATGGTCGACATCTTGACGCTACCGGTGTCGCCATCACTCAAGATACATGGGACTGCGCGCGATGGTGGCGCGCAGCCTATAAGCGCATCCGCAGGCCCGCGGTGATGGACTTGTCTTGCAGGTGCCCGCGCGCTGTCTCTGCGGTGGCGTCAAGAAACCACGACCAGCTGCGGTCGACGCGCGTGATCAGATCGACCCCGGCCAGGCCCTCCGTGCGCGCGATGCCCTGCCCCGGCGCCTCGAAGGTCGCGGCCGGCGCGCCGGCGAGCGCCGCAGTGAAGCCGAGGTTCGCGCCGGACAAGACGCGTTGGATCGCCGTATAGCCGACGAGGCTGGAATCGCCTGCTGCCCACTGGAAGGTGGTGCCGTATCGCAGACCCGCCGCAGCGAGCGTGGCGGTGTGCGTGCTGCCGTTTGCGGTCAGACCGAGACCGCCTGCGCCCTGCTCGGTGAAGCCGCCCTGATGCAGCCGCAGATCGGTGAGATCCAGGTAAGGCGTCAGGGTACCGAGGTTCGGATGGAAGTCGCGGCCGATCTCGGCGGTCGCTTGCTCTACCGTATCGTCGTGCGAGCCGGTGATCGGCGTCAGCGCGATGCCGAGCAGCGCGGTGCGCTCCACGTTCGCGCGCAGGTTGCCGTGACTCGCGCGCCCCGCGAGATAATAACGGTCGGCGAGATTCAACCGGCCGTAGAGGGCAACGGTGGTACTGCGGCCATCAACATGGCCGGCGAGGCCGCTGAGGTTAGCATCAAGATGGCTGCGGCCGAGGGCGATTCCCACCGCCACGCGTTGGCCGATGCGGCCATCGGCGCCGATGATGATACCGCCCAGGTCGAAGTACGCCGCGCTGTAACCGGATTGGCTCAGGGTGCCGGTTGCGCTGGTGGCCTGCGCCCATACGCCGGGACCTGCTCCGCGGGCGAGATCGTCCATGCGCGCGGCCAGCGCGCGATCATCGACGCTGGCCTGCTCAACTTCCAGCGCGCGGGTGGTGCCGTAGATCTCGCCCGAAAGGCTGTTGAGGCTGACCAGGGCGGCGCGCGCGCCGGGTGCGGCAAGGAACTGCCCCGCCGCCATCAGGAAGGCATCATGCCCCGGCGTGTTGTGCAGCCGCCATTGGTCGGCCAGCGTCAGCGCGCCCTGCACGTTCTGCGCGGTGCTGATGGCCAGTGGATTGACACCCGGCAGCGCCGCCGCAACCTGCGCCACGTTGGCCCGGGTCAGTGTGGCGGTGACGGCGGTGCCGCTGTAGCCCAGCGTGCCGGTGTAGAACACGCCAGCACCAAAGGTGAAGTTGGCGAAGATGCCGGCGATCGCCTGCGCAGTCAGCAGGGTCTCGGTGCTCTGCACGATGTAGGTACTGGGCGGCGCCAGCGCTTCCATCTTGCCGGCGAGCGTGGCGGTGCCGCCAATGTGCAGTGGATCGCCCAGCGCAATGGCGGTGGTGCTGCCTGTCTGCGCGGTGTAATTGCCGGTGATGGCCAGACCTGTGCCCGCGACCGGCCCAACGCTCTGCACGGTGCCGGCGTTGTTGACGTTGGCCTTGACCGTACCGGTGCCGTTGAGCGTGCCACCGGTATGAACCGCCACGTCGGAGGCCACGCTGCCGTTGACGGTCAGCGCGCCGCCGGCGATGGTCGAACCACCGCCATAGGTATCGTTGCCGGTCAAGATCAGGTCGCCCTGACCCTGAAGGAGCAGGCCACCGCTGCCGCTGATGTCATTGGCGAAAGTGCTGGTAACACTGGACGGAAGATTGGCGGTGAAGGTGCCGAAGGCGAACTGGCCCGGACCCTTGACCGCCTTGGCAGCGTTAACCAGGCCCCAGCCATACACTGGATCCACACCCGGCGCGCCGAGGTCGGTCGCAGTGGTGAGCAGGGTCTGCTGCACGTCGGTCGCACTCATCCACGGAAACGCTTGCCACACCTGCGCGGCGATGCCGGTGACCGCGGCGGCGGCGAAGGACGTGCCGAAACCATAGCCGCCGAACTCGGTGCCCGGAATCGGCACATAGTTCACTTCGCCCGGCGCGGCAAGGCACCACTGCGCGGCCACCCCACAAGCGTTGGAGGGATCGGTCGGTCCGTTGTACAGGCCGGCCGGATTGCCGTTGCTGTCGATGGTGATGTTGACGACCGCCAGCCAGTTGGGCTGCAGGTTGGGAAAGATGTAAGGCAGGCCCGCCGGCGCCTCTGGCTGGCTCTGGCCGTCATTGCCAGCCGAGAACACCTGCAGCGCGTCATTCAGCGCCGGGCCCGAGAAGTCCGCGTACAGCGTTTGCGCGTATGGGTCCGATGCGCCGCCGGTGAACATCGTGGTGATGTTGCCAGCGCCGATGGACTCGTTGAACAGACGCACGCCCTGCAGCATCAGCGCGCTGAGCGCCTGCCGCGCATAGAGGTATCGACAGTAGTTGGTAGAGTCGCAGATCTGGCCGAAGTAGAGGCTGGCCTGGGGCGCGACACCGCCCGGGAAGCCCTGCGCGGCGACCGGGCTGCCGCCGAGAATCTCGGCGACGACGGTGCCGTGTCCATAAACGTCGTTGGGCGCGTTGTTCCCGCCGCTGAGATAGCTCTGGAACGACGTGATGCGCCCCTGCATGGCAGCGTTGTTCGGATCGACCCCGGAGTCGAGGATGCCGACCTTCACGCCCGCGCCGGTGAAACCCTCCTGCTGCGCGGCCTGCGCGCCGGTGGGGATCAGGTGGTTGTACGCGGGGTTGTAGACCGGCGGTGGTGGAGGCGGCGGATTGAGCTTGACGTTCTGACCGCCGCCGCCGCCCGAACAGGCGGAGAGCGCCGCCGCGATGGAGAGCGCGAACGCGGCGCCAGGGAGCTGCCTTGAAAAGCCAAGGACCATTCGTACATCCCCATGCGGCTCGCAATATCAGGAGTCGGAGTACAAATTCCGCATCGAATGCTCTTACCCACACTCCATACTGCCAGCGAAATCAATCCTTCGACACCTGCCTTGCGCTTGCGAGGCTCCAACATCGCCTCGCGGCGGTGCGGGGACGGCCACGAGGCCCGCAGGGGCGGCGTGAGGCGCACTCCACAGGTGAGTGGATGGCTTTTGCGTTTCGGTAACCAGATCCTTCACTCCGTTCAGGACGACCAACGGAAGTCCCCAATGGATGACAACACTGGGCTGAGCCCGAGAGCTGGGGATGACAAGACCCGGTCCGCCCTGCGAGCTCGGGATGACAGCACTGGACCGGCCCCGCAGGCTCGGGCCAACAATGCCGGACCTGACTTCCGGGTAGCGGACGACCGTCACAACGTCGCCTTGCGATGCAGCGCCACCCGCGCCGCAAAGGCCTCCAGAAACTTCTGCATGAAGCCGCGCGTGCCCTCGTTGGCGATGCGCCCCTCGGCATCGAACAGCGTGACCGTGCCGCCGAGGTAGGCTCGGGCTGCACCAGCGCCATGCGCCGGTTGTAGGACTCCCTGCGCAGGCTGCCGACGAGAACCGCCACTTTCGGAATGCTGGCCATGCGCGAACCCTCCAATCGGATGCGAATCCCGTCATCACGGCGGAACGGCGGAACGGCGGAACGGCGGAGATCATCCGCCGCTCCGCCGGCGAGTGCTACAGCAGGCGCTGTCCCTGCGCGATGTCGGCGTGCAGCTTCTGTTCGCCGGCCCGCGCCTGGCGGTCGAGGTAGTCGAACACGGCGTACTCCGCCTGCGTCGGCCGGTCGTAGCTGAGGTCAATATCGGCGGCGAGATAAGCCAGATGGCTGCGCAGCTTCGTCTCGTGCATCAGGCTGCCTTCACTGGACTGGATCTGCA
>JAKBBQ010000307.1 GCA_021808405.1 Pseudomonadota bacterium
CGGCAAGACAAGCGACCGGCGCAATGAAAAAAGCCCAAGCAAATCAATTGCTTGGGCTTCGTATCTGGCGGAAAGGGTGGGATTCGAACCCACGGTACGGTATAACCGTACACCGGATTTCGAGTCCGGCGCATTCGACCACTCTGCCACCTTTCCGGGGTGTCGCGTCGCCCGCGGCGCTGCTGCGAGCGCCTGGGCTTCGGCCCGGGTCTGCCGGGCCGCGGTCAAAGCATGGAAGTGTAGCATCCGCCCCGCCGGAAGGGTGGCCGCGCGGGCGCGGCAGGCCCTCAGGCCGCGGCCGGCAGCAGCGCCTGCTGGCCGCCCAGGTAGGGGCGCAGCGCGGCCGGAACGTCGATTCCTCCGTCGGCGCGCTGGTGGTTCTCCAGCACCGCGACCAGCGTGCGGCCCACCGCCAGCCCCGATCCGTTCAGGGTGTGCAGCCACTGGGTCCGCCCCTGGGCGTCGCGGGTGCGCGCCTGCATGCGTCGCGCCTGGAAGGCGTCCATGTTCGAGCAGCTGGAGATCTCGCGGTAGGCGCCCTGGCCGGGCAGCCAGACCTCGAGGTCGTAGGTCTTGGCCGAGCCGAAGCCCATGTCGCCGGTGCACAGCAGCATGGTGCGGTACGGCAGCTCCAGGCGCTGCAGCACCGTTTCGGCATGGGCCGTCAGGCTCTCCAGGGCCTGCGCCGACTCGTCGGCGGCGCAGATCCACACCAGTTCGACCTTGTCGAACTGGTGCTGGCGGATCATTCCCCGCACGTCGCGGCCGTAGGATCCCGCCTCCGAGCGAAAGCACGGGGTATGGGCGCACAAGCGCAGAGGCAACTGCTCGGGCGGCACGATGCTGTCGCGCACCAGGCTGGTCAGCGGCACCTCGGCGGTGGGGATCAGGTAGAAGTTGCCCAGCTCGCCGCGCGGAACCGCGAACAGGTCGGCCTCGAACTTGGGCAGCTGGCCGGTGCCCTGCAGGGTCTGCGCGCTCACCAGGTAGGGAACGTAGGCCTCGGTGTAGCCGTGTTCGGTGGTGTGAAGGTCCAGCATGAACTGCGCCAGCGCCCGGTGCAGCCGCGCCAGCTGGCCCCGCAGCACCGCGAAGCGCGCCCCGGACAGCTTGGCCGCGGCCTCGAAGTCCAGCCCCAGCGCGCCGCCGATGTCCACGTGGTCGCGCGGGGTGAAATCGAAGCGCCTGGGCTCGCCCCAGCGCCTGAGCTCCAGGTTGGCCTTCTCGTCGGCGCCGACCGGCACCTCGGGATACGGCAGGTTGGGAACGCCCAGCAGCAGTTCGCCGAGTTCCTGCTGGATCTGCTCGAGCCGGCCGGCGGAGGCTTCGAGCTCGGCCTTGATCGCGGCCACCTGCTGCATGTCGGCGCTGGCGTCCTCGCCGGCGGACTTGCGCTGGCCGATGCGCCTGGAGACCTGGTTGCGCTGGGCCTGCAGCTCCTCGGTGCGGGTCTGCAGCTGCTTGCGCTCGGACTCCAGCGCGCGAAAGCGCGCGACGTCGAGGAAGTCCTGGGGCTGCTTGCGGGTGTTCAGGCGGGCAACGACCTGCTCGAGGTCCTTGCGCAACAGGTTGATGTCCAGCATGGAAACGTTCGGTGGATCGTGGGATGCGTCGCCTCAGGCTCGCGACGCCTTCGGGCCCAGCCCCTTGGGCAGCGGAAAGCGCAGGGTCTCGTCGACGCCTTGCAGGTTGCGCACCTGCCTGGCGCCGAGTTCGCGCAGGCGGTCGATGACCTGCTGCACCAGCCGCTCGGGAGCCGAGGCGCCGGCCGTGACGCCGACCCTGCTCGCTCCGGCCAGCCAGTCGGCGCGCAGGTCGGCTGCGGTGTCGACCATGTAGGCCGGGCGCCCGAGGCGCGCCGCGACTTCGCGCAGGCGGTTGGAATTGGAGCTGCTCGGGCTGCCGACCACGATCACCACGTCGACCTGCGGGGCCATGAACTTGACCGCGTCCTGCCGGTTCTGGGTGGCGTAGCAGATGTCCTGGCGCTTGGGCTCGCGCAGCCTGGGGTAGCGCGCGCGCAGCGCGGCCACCACCGCGGCGGCGTCGTCCACCGACAGCGTGGTCTGGGTCACATAGGCGACTTCGTCGCCCTGGGGGAAGGGCAAGCGGGCGACGTCGGCCTCGCTTTGCACCAGCTGCACGCCTTCGGCCTGCCCCATCGTGCCCTCGACCTCGGGGTGGCCGGCGTGGCCGATCATCACCAGGTGCAGCCCCTGGCTGCGCATGCGCGAGACCTCGACGTGCACCTTGGTCACCAGCGGGCAGGTGGCGTCGAACACCTTGAGGCCGCGCGCATCCGCCTGCTCGCGCACCGCGCGCGACACCCCGTGCGCCGAGAACACCAGCGTCGCGCCGGCCGGCACGTCGTCGAGTTCGTCGACGAACACCGCGCCCTTGGCGCGCAGGCTCTGCACGACGGTCGTGTTGTGGACGATTTCATGGCGCACATAGATCGGCGCGCCGAACAGTTGCAGCGCGCGCTCGACGATCTCGATCGCCCGGTCGACCCCGGCGCAAAAGCCCCGCGGGCTGGCCAGCAGCACGTCGAGCTCGGGGGGCGGCGAGTCCGCCTGCGGTGCCCGGGGATTCACAGCACCCCCAGGATGTGCACGTCGAACACCACCGGCTTGCCCGCCAGCGGGTGGTTGAAATCGAGTTCGACCAGCCGCTCGTCGACCGCGGTGACGGTCGCCGCCGCGCTGGCCCCGCTGGCCGAGCTCAGCCCGGCCAGTTGCACCGCGTCGCCCACCTTCAGGTGCACGTCGTCGGGCATGTACTGCAGCAGCAGCTCGCGGGGCACGCGTTGCACCCGCTGCGGGTCGTGCGGGCCGAAGGCCGCTCCGGACTCGAGCTCGAAGCTCGCGCGCGCGCCCTCCTCCAGCCCGAGCAGGCAGTCCTCCAGAGCGGGCGCCAGTTGCTGCACTCCCAGCGTGAGGGTCGCCGGATTGTGGCCGAAGGTGTCGATCCACGCCGGCCCGCCGGGCGACGCCAATCGGTAGTGCAGGGTCAGCAGGGAATCGGGTCGAACGTGGTCCACGGGGTCGATACACTGTGTCGAGGCGACGATTGCCGCAAGCCGCCATTGTAGGGACGACACCGCATGTCCACCCGCATCGCCGACCTTCCCCCTGCCGCGCGCCCGAGGGAAAAGCTGCTGCAGCGCGGCCCGCAGGCGCTGGCCGACGCCGAGCTGGTGGCGCTGCTGCTGCGCAGCGGGGTGCGCGGCTGCAACGCGCTGCAGCTCGGCCAGAAGCTGCTCGACCTGTTCGGCGGGCTGCACGGCCTGCTGCACGCGCCGGCCGCACGGCTGCGCGCGGTGCGCGGCCTGGGGCTGGCCAAGTACGCCGAGCTGGCCGCCGTGCTGGAACTGGCGCGGCGCGCGCTGGCCGAGCCGATGCGCGAGCGGCGCCTGTTCGACCGCCCCGAGGTCGTCGCCGACTACCTGCGGCTGTGGCTGGGCGGCAGCGAGGTCGAGGTGTTCGCCGCGCTGCTGCTGGACCACCGCCATCGCCTGCTGCACTGCCAGCAGCTGTGGCGCGGCACGCTGGCGCACACCGCGGTGTATCCGCGCGAGCTGGTCAAGCTGGCGCTGGAACACCAGGCGGCCGCGGTGATCGTCGCGCACAACCACCCGTCGGGGCTGGCCGAGCCCTCGGCCAGCGACCAGCAGGTCACCCAGCGACTCAAGGCGGCGCTCGGCCTGCTGGACATCGCGCTGCTCGACCACCTGGTGGTCGCCCGCACGGAAGTCTGCTCGTTCGCCGCGAGGGGATGGCTGTGAGCGCGCCGGGTGCGTGCACGCGGTCGGCAGGCGGCGAGTTGCGCGGCGCGCAGCGCCGGGCTGTCCGGCGATGAGCCGGCGCATCCCCCGCAGCCAGCGCCGGCGGCTGCCGCAGGCCGCCGCGCCGGGCAGC
>JAKBBQ010000308.1 GCA_021808405.1 Pseudomonadota bacterium
GCGATGCGCGGTGCCGAAAGCGTCGTTCACGTAGATGTCGCACAGCGCGGCCAGCTTGCGCGCCAGCACGGGGTCGTTCTTCTTCTCGCCCTTGTTCAGGCGGCAGTTCTCCAGCAGCACCACCTCGCCGGGGTGCAGCTCGAAGCCGCCGTCGACCCAGTCGGCCACCAGGCGCACCGGACGGCCGAGCAGCTCGCCCATGCGCTGCGCCACCGGGGCCAGGCTGTCCGCGGACTTGAACTCGCCTTCGGTCGGGCGCCCCAGGTGCGAGGTCACCATGACCGCGGCGCCGGCGTCCAGCGCCATGCGCAACGCGGGCACGGAGGCGCGCACGCGGGTGTCCTCGGTGATGCGGCCGGAGTCGTCCAGCGGCACGTTGAGGTCGGCGCGGATGAACACGCGCTTGCCGCGCGCCTGCCCGTCGCGGCAGACCTGTTCAAAGCTCAGGATATGCATGGTGGTGGCTCCTCGGCGGCCGCGGGCCCCGCCATGCTGGGGCCGCGACTCGGTATGCGGTGATGCGGGACTTCGCGCCTGCGAGAGGCGACGCGGGGCCCGGGCCGGGCCCGGTTCCCGCGCGAGATGTCCTCAGTTCGACGCCACATGGCGCACGAAGCGCATCATGTTGCAGGTATAGCCGTATTCGTTGTCGTACCACGCGACCAGCTTGACGAAGGTCGGATCGAGCGCGATGCCGGCCTCGGCGTCGAAGATCGACGGCAACGAGCAGCCGCGGAAATCCGTCGACACCACCTTCTTGTCGGTGTAGCCGAGCACGCCCTTGAGCGCGCCATCGGAGGCCGACTTCATCTGCGCGCAGATCTCCTCGTAGCTGGCGCCGCGCTCGAGTTCGACCGTGAGGTCGACCACCGAGACATCCGAGGTGGGAACGCGGAAGGACATTCCGGTGAGCTTCTTGTTGAGCTCCGGGATCACGCGTCCGACCGCCTTCGCCGCGCCGGTCGACGACGGGATGATGTTCTCCAGGATGCCGCGCCCGCCGCGCCAGTCCTTGGCCGACGGACCGTCGACGGTCTTCTGCGTGGCAGTGGCCGCGTGCACCGTGCTCATCAGCCCGCGCTTGACCCCGAAGCGGTCGTGCAGCACCTTGGCCACCGGGGCCAGGCAGTTGGTGGTGCACGACGCGGCCGACACGATGCGCTCGCCGGCGTACCTGGCGTGGTTGACGCCGTACACGAACATCGGCGTGTCGTCCTTGCTGGGCGCCGACTGCACGACCTTGCCGGCACCCGCGTCGAGGTGCTTCTGGCAGGTGTCGCCGGTCAGGAACAGTCCGGTGGACTCGACCACCACGTCGGCACCGACATCGCCCCACTTGAGGTTGGAGGGATCGCGCTCGGCGCTCAGGCGGATGCGCCGCCCGCCGATCACCAGGTTGCCGCCGTCGATCGCGACGTCGCCGCGAAAGCGGCCGTGCACCGAGTCGTACTGCAGCATGTAGGCGAGGTATTCGGGCTCCAGCAGGTCGTTGATGCCGACGACTTCGATGTCGCCGAACTCGGCCTCCTGGGTGATGGCACGCAGCGCCATGCGGCCGATGCGGCCGAAACCGTTGATGCCGACGCGGATGGTCATGAAAAAGCTCCTTGTTTGCTCGAAATCGAATGCCTTCGGCGGCGCCGGCGCGCTACGCGGCGCAGGCCTGGCGCACCGCGTCGCCCAGCGCCGCCATGGTCGGGATGAGACGGTCGGGGTGGCTGTCCGCGACCGCCTGTCCCATGTTGTAACCATAGGGTACCGCCCACACCCGCACCCCCGCGGCGCGCGCGGCCTGCACGTCGATCTGCGAGTCGCCGACGAACAGCGCGCGTTCGGGCTCGACGTGGAAGGTGTCCAGGCAGTGTTGTACCGGAAGCGGGTCGGGCTTCTTGGCCGACAAACTGTCCCCGGATACGACGAGGTCAAAGAAATGCCGAATGTTCTGCGCCATCAGGATGGGCATCGTGTAGCGCCCCTCCTTGTTGGTCACCACCGCCAGTCGCACCTGGCGCTCGCGCAGCGTGCGCAGCGCCTCCAGCACGTCCGGGTACAGGCGGCTGCGGGTTCCGCAGCGGCGCTCGTAGTACGGCGCGAAGCGGGGCATCAGCTTGTCCATGGTGCCGGCGCGGCGCACCGTCAGGATGTCGATCTGTGCCGCGTGCGCGTAGGCATGGGTCATCAGCTCGCGGGTGCCGTGGCCGATCCAGTCCTTCACCAGATCGTCGCCGACGGTCGGCAGGCCGATCTCGCGCAGCAGGTCGTTGACGGCATCGGCGATCTCGGGAGCGGTTTCCACCAGCGTGCCGTCGAGATCGAACATGACCAGGTCGAACATGCTCGGTGCTCCTCAGGACGCGGCCGCGCCCGCGCGCGCCAGCACCTCGCGTGCCAGCTGCACGATGCGCTCGGGGGTGATCCCGAAATAGCGGTACAGCTCACCGGCCGGCGCCGATTCGCCGAAACTGGCGATCCCCACCACCGCGCCGTCCAGCCCCACGTACTTGTGCCACAGGTCCGGCTGCGCGGCCTCCACGGCCACGCGCGCGACGCCGCGCGGCAGCACGCTGTCGCGCCAGGCCGCGTCCTGCCGGTCGAACAGGCTGGTGCAGGGCATCGACACGACGCGCGCGTCGACGCCGGCGCCGGCCAGCAGCTCGCGCGCCTTCAGCGCGATCTCGATTTCCGACCCGGTGGCGATCAGCACCACCTGCGGCTTGCCCGAGGCCGCCTCGGCCAGCACGTAGCCGCCGCGCTCGATCGCCGCCTCGGCGTCGCCGGCGTGCGCCAGCGCCGGCAGGTTCTGGCGCGACAGCAGCATCGCGCTGGGGCCGTCGATGCGCTCCACCGCGTGCTTCCACGCCACCGCGGTCTCCAGCACGTCGGCAGGGCGCCACACGTCGAGATTCGGGATCAGGCGCAGGCTGGGCGCGTGCTCGACCGCCTGGTGCGTCGGGCCGTCCTCGCCCAGGCCGATGGAATCGTGCGAGAACACGTGCACCACGCGCTGCTTCATCAACGCGCTCATGCGCACCGCGTTGCGCGAGTAGTCGGAGAACACCAGGAAGGTGCCGCCGTAGGGCAGGAAGCCTCCGTGCAGCGCCAATCCGTTCATCATCGCCGCCATGCCGAACTCGCGCACGCCGTACGACAGGTAGTTGACCGGCGCGCCATCGGCCGCCGTGGCCCAGGCCTGCGATGCCTTCACCGCGGTCAGGTTGGAGCCGGTGAGGTCGGCCGAGCCCCCGAACATCTCGGGCAGTGCCGGCACCAGGGTTTCCAGCGCGATCTGCGAGGCCTTGCGCGTGGCGGTTGCGGCGCTGGTGGCACGCGCCTTCGCGTACAGCTGCTGCACCGCGGCCGCCCAGTCGCCCGGCAGCTCGCCGCGCAGGCGGCGCGCCAGCGCCGCGGCCAGTTCCGGATGGGCCTTGGCATAGGCTTCGAAGCGCTGGTCCCACGCCTGCTCCAGCCGGGCGCCATGGGCGCGCGCATCCCACGCGTCGTAGATGTCCTTGGGAATCTCGAAGGGTCCGTAGGTCCAGTCCAGCGCCTTGCGCGTGGCCTCGACCTCGGCGGCGCCCAGCGCGGAACCGTGCACGTCGTGGCTGCCGGCCTTGTTCGGCGAGCCCCAGCCGATGGTCGTGTTGCACACGATCAGGCTCGGGCGCTCGCTGGTCTTGGCCTCGGCGACAGCGCGCTCGACGGCCTGCGCGTCGTGCCCGTCGATGGGGCCGATGACCTGCCAGCCGTAGGCCTGGAAGCGCCGCGCGGTGTCGTCGGCGAACCAGTGCTCGACATGGCCGTCGATGGAAATGCCATTGTCGTCGTAGAAGGCGATGAGCTTGTTCAGGCGCAGGGTCCCGGCCAGCGAGCACACCTCGTGGCTGATG
>JAKBBQ010000309.1 GCA_021808405.1 Pseudomonadota bacterium
AGGCGAAGGCCACGCACTGCAGCTCGAGTTCGATGCTTTGCGCGCCACCCGGCCCGCTTTGCGTCGACTGATGCCCGACCCGCAGGTCCAGCGCCTCGACCCCGGCCGGGGTGTAGCGCAAGGCCCCGCGCTCGCGCAACTCGGCGCGAATCTCCACGCGGTTGATGCTCAGGCTGCCTGCTCCGAATGCGCCTTGCGGGCTTCGTCGCGTTCGACCGAGCGCATCATCACCGACGGCTGGGTCTCTGCCTTGTCCGTGCGCACCACCAGGTGGCGCAGCACGGCGTCGCTGAACTTGAAGCCGTGCTCGAGTTCGGCCAGCACTTCCTGGTTCGCCTCGATGTTCAGGCACACATAGTGGGCCTTGGCCAGCTTCTGGATCTGGTAGGCCATCTGGCGGCGGCCCCAGTCCTCGAAGCGGTGCACGACACCGCCCTTGCCGGTGACCACGTTCTTGTAGCGCTCGACCATCGCTCCGACCTGCTCGCTCTGGTCGGGGTGGATGATCAGCACGATTTCATAGTGACGCATGGCTACTCCTGCACTCGCCCGCTGGTCCGCGGAGAGTCTTCCCTGTGGATCGAAAGCCACCCGGGTGCTGCCTGGCCAAGATCGGCGCCGTCCAACTTGCGCCGTCCAACTTGCGCCGTGAAGCTTGCGCCCTCACGGTCGCACCAGACTGCCCCGGTGTGGCAAAGAAACTTCTGAGTATACGCCAGCTTGGCCGGCAACCTCAGCTTTGTGGCTGGGCCAGTTCCTGCCAGGTCGCGACCACCGTGTCCGGGTTCAGGGAGATCGACGCGATCCCGCGATCCATCAGCCAGCGCGCCAGGTCCGGATGGTCCGACGGCCCCTGGCCGCAGATTCCGACATACTTGCCGGCGGCCCGGCAGGCCGTGATGGCCTGCTCGAGCAGCGCCAGCACCGCCGGATCGCGCTCGTCGAAGGCGCCGGCGACCAGTCCGGAGTCGCGATCCAGGCCGAGGGTGAGCTGGGTGAGATCGTTGGACCCGATGGAAAATCCGTCGAAATACTCCAGGAAGCGGTCCGCCAGCACCGCGTTGGAAGGCAGTTCGCACATCATGATCAGGCGAAGCCCGTTCACGCCGCGCTTCAGGCCGTTGCGCTCGAGCAGCCTGACCACTCCCTGCGCCTCGGCCAAGGTGCGCACGAAGGGCACCATGATCTCCACGTTGTCCAGCCCCATGTCCTCGCGCACCCGCTTGAGAGCCACGCATTCCATCTCGAAGCTCTGGGCGAAATCCGGCGCCACGTAGCGCGACGCGCCACGGAAGCCCAGCATGGGGTTTTCCTCGTCGGGTTCGTAGCGCGATCCGCCGATGAGCTTCTTGTACTCGTTGGACTTGAAGTCCGACAACCTCACGATCACCGGCTTGGGATGGAAGGCGGCGGCGATGGTGGCGATGCCCTCGGCCAGCTTGTCGACATAGAAGGCACGCGGGCTGGCATGCCCGCGCGCCACGCTCTCCACGGCCTTCTTCAGGTCCGCGTCGACGTTCGGGTATTCGAGCACCGCCCGCGGATGGATGGCGATGTTGTTGTTGATGATGAACTCCAGGCGGGCCAGCCCGACTCCGGAATTGGGAATATGCGAGAAATCGAAGGCCAGCTGGGGATTGCCGACGTTCATCATGATCTTGACCGGGATCTGCGGCATCTCGCCGCGCTTGACCTCGGTCACCGTCGTCTCCAGCAGGCCCTCGTAGACGATCCCCGTGTCGCCCTCGGCGCACGACACCGTGACCAGCATGTCGTCCTGCAGGAGTTCGGTGGCGTTGCCGCAACCCACGACCGCCGGGATGCCGAGCTCGCGGGCGATGATCGCCGCGTGGCAGGTGCGCCCGCCACGGTTGGTGACGATCGCCGCCGCGCGCTTCATCACCGGCTCCCAGTTCGGGTCGGTCATGTCGGTGACCAGGATGTCTCCGGCGCGTACCTGGTCCATCTGTTGCACCGATTCGACGATGCGCACCGGCCCGGCGCCGATCTTCTGCCCGATCGCCCGCCCGCTGACCAGCGGATGGCCGCGCTGCGCCAGTGCATAGCGTTGCTCGACCCGGCCGTGGGCGCGCGACTTGACCGTCTCGGGGCGCGCCTGCAGGATGTACAGCCGTCCGTCGGCCCCGTCCTTGCCCCATTCGATGTCCATCGGCCGCCCGTAATGCCGTTCGATGGTCAGCGCGAAGCGCGCCAGTTCGCTGACCTCCTCGTCGCTCAGGCTGTAGCGGTTGCGCAGCTCGGGCGGGGTATCGACGGTGCGCACCAGTTCGGCCGATCCTGCGGGGGCGAATTCCATGCGGATGAGCTTCGAGCCCAGGTTGCGCCGGATCACCGCCGCCTTGCCGGCGCGCAGCGTGGGCTTGAATACGTAGAACTCGTCGGGGTTGACCGCCCCCTGGACCACGGTCTCGCCGAGGCCGTACGACGAGGTGATGAACACCACGTCGTTGAAGCCGCTCTCGGTGTCCATGGTGAACATCACCCCGGCGGCTCCGAGATCGCTGCGCACCATGCGCTGGATGCCCGCCGACAGCGCCACCTGCGCGTGGTCGAAGCCCTGGTGCACCCGGTAGGAAATCGCCCGGTCGTTGAACATCGATGCGAAGACATGGCGCACCTTGTCGAGCACCGCGTCGATCCCCCTCACGTTGAGGTAGGTTTCCTGCTGCCCGGCGAACGACGCGTCGGGCAGGTCCTCGGCGGTGGCCGAGGAGCGCACCGCGAAGCTGGCGTCCCCCTGGCCTTCGCACAGTTCGTCGAAATGGCCGCGGATCGCCTGCTCGAGCTCGGCCGGCAGCGGGGTGTCGATCACCCACTGGCGGATCTGCCCTCCGATGGACGCCAGCGCGCGCACGTCCTCGGTATCCAGCGACTGCAGCGCGGCCGCGATGCGGCCATCCAGCCCACCCTGGCGCAGGAACTCGCGGAAGGCATGGGCGGTGGTGGCGAAGCCCCCGGGCACCCGCACTCCGCTGGCGCCGAGCTGGCTGATCATCTCGCCCAGCGAGGCGTTCTTGCCGCCTACGACTTCCACATCCTGCATTCGCAAGTGTTGGAACGGAACCACCCACGCCTGGGCGTGTCGGGGAGTCTGGTTGGACATGGAATACCCTCAATAGAATGAAAGAAGAATCGTTGCGCCTGTCGCCGCAAGCCTCGTCCCCGACGGGACGAGTTGCGCGACGGCGTCGCAAGGGCAAGGCCCGGCGCCGCGATGGCCGCAGTGGTTTTTCGAGTTCTCCGGCGGCAGCGGCGCGAGGCGGTCTCGCGACAGGCTGGTTGCCGGGGATTCTAGTGTGCTGATCTTTTGCAGTGCGACATGGCCCACCGATCCGTCTTCTTCGTTTCCGATGGCACCGGCATCACCGCCGAGACCTTCGGCAACTCGATCCTCGCCCAATTCGACCTGCAGCCCCATCGCGTTCGCCTGCCCTTTGTCGACAGCGTGGACAAGGCGGTGCAGGCGGTGGCGCGAATCGACCACGCAGCGCGCCAGGAAGGACGCCCGCCGGTGGTGTTCATCACCCTGGTGGACCCCGAGGTGCTCGATGTCATACGGGGTTGCAACGGCCTGGTGATGGACATGTTCACCACCTTCATCGAACCGCTGGAGGTGGCCTTCGGGCTCAAATCCAATCACCGCATCGGGCAGTTCTCCGACGTCGCCAAGAGCGAGCGCTACCACAACCGGATGGACGCGATCAACTTCGCGCTGCTGCACGACGACGGCCAGTCCTCGCGCAACCTGGCGCTGGCCGACGTGATCCTGGTCGGGGTGTCGCGCAGCGGCAAGACGCCGACCTCGCTGTACCTGGCGATGCAGCACGGCGTGCGGGCGGCCAATTACCCGCTGAT
>JAKBBQ010000038.1 GCA_021808405.1 Pseudomonadota bacterium
CAAGCATCCGCCGTTCCAGCTCAACCAGGTCATTCCGCTGGCCGTCATGATCCAGCAGCCGTCGGGCTACTGGGTCAATGCCAAGGGGCCGTGGAAGACCTGGCAGGATGTGGTCAACGCGGCCAAGAAGAAGACCCTGACGGTCGCGGTGACCGGCTTCGGCAGCGCCGACGACATCAGCACCCGTTACCTGGCGCACAAGCTGCACCTGCACCTGCAGTCGGTGCCGTTCTCCAAGCCGGGGCAGCGCTACGGCTCGATCCTCGGCGGCAACGCCGACATCCTGTACGAGCAGACCGGCGACGTGCGCAGCTACTTCGACTCGGGCAAGTTCAGGCCGGTGCTGTTCTTCTATCCCCACCCGGTGCCGATCCCGGCCTTCTCCAAGGTCCCGGTGTCGGCCCAGCTCGGCCTGCACGTGACCTTGCCCCAGTTCCGGGCGATCGTCGTGCGCGCCGGCACGCCGCCGGATCGGGTGAAAATGCTCGCCGACGCGCTGTACAAGGTGTCGCAGACCCAGGCCTTCAAGGACTACCTGACGCAGCAGTACGCCGACCCCGACAGCTATGTGTCGATGCAGCATGCGCAGGCCTTCATGGCCAGCTGGCTGAAGCAGGCCGAGCAGACCATCGCCGAGACCAAGTGAAGCGTGCCGCCCGCCGCGCCGCGGCGGGCTTCCTGTAGGCCAAGCGGAGGCCGCGATGCCCGGCAGCACCCTCAAGCGGGTGATCCCTTACCTGATCACCCTGGCACTGGCCGTGTTCCTGTATCTGCAGGCCGGCCATTTCGATGCCGTCAGCCGCCCCGGCATGCCGGGGCCGGACCTGTGGCCGAAGATGGCCTGCGTGCTGCTGGGCGCGACCTCGCTGATCGGCATGCTGGGCGCGCTGTTCGGCGACGCGCAGGAGCCGCAGCAGGAGGAAGTCGACGAGGCGCTGGCGTCGCCGCCGGAGATCCATCCCTACCTGGTGTGGGTGAGCATCGCCACCACCGGCCTGTACGTGGGGATGCTGTCCTACCTGGGGTTCTTCGCGGCGACCACGCTGTACGCGTCCGCGCTGCTGGTCATCGGCGGCATGCGGCGCTGGGCCTGGGTGCCGGCGATCGGCTTCGCGCTGGCGGGTGTGTTCACCCTGATTTTCATGAAGCTGGTGTACGTCGCGCTGCCGCTCGGGGTCGGCGTGTTCAAGCAGCTCTCGCTGCTGGTGTTCAAGTTGCTCGGGATCCATTGAGATGAGCGTACTGCACGACCTGGTGATCGGCTGGATGCACGTGTTCCAGCCGCACGACCTGCTGATGCTGATCCTGGGCATCCTGGTGGGCATGCTGGTATCCATCATGCCCGGTCTGGGGCTCGTCATGGCGGTGATCCTGGCGCTGCCCTTCACCTACAAGATGCCCATCGAGCCGGCGGTGATCCTGCTGACGGCGATCTACTTCTCCGGCACCTACGGGGGCTGCTTCACGACCATCCTCTACCGCATACCCGGCGAGCCCAACGACGTGCCGCTGCTGTGGGACGGCTACACCATGGGCCAGCGCGAAGGCGCCGCCAAGCCGCTGGGCTGGGCGCTGGTGGCGGCGCTGATCGGCGGCCTGGTGTCCTCGACGGTGATGGTCGCGGTGACCCAGCCGTTGACCGACGTGGCGATGAAGTTCAGCTCGGAGGACTACTTCGCGGCGATCGTGTTCGGAATGACCACCGTCGTGTCGCTGGCCGGCAAGTCGCTGACCAAGGCCTTCATCAGCCTCAGCCTGGGACTGCTGGTGGCGTGCATCGGCGTGGACAGCATCTACGGCGTCAGCCGCTACACCTTCGGCGTGCCGATCCTCGGCGACGGCGTGCAGCTGGTCGCGGTGCTGGTCGGCATGTACGGGCTGGGCGAGGTATTCAAGCGCGTCGGCCAGGGACTGGCGCTCAAGGGCTCGATGGCCGGCGGCGCGGTCAAGGTGCAGACCAGCTTCCCGCGGCTGCGCGAGCTCTGGGACGTCAGGGCCACCATCCTGCGCAGCAGCGCGCTGGGCACGCTGCTCGGAGTGGTGCCGGGCGCCGGCGCCACCATCACGTCGTTCATCTGCTATGGCGTCGAGAAGCAGTACGGGCGCGAGCGCGACAAGCTGGGATCGGGCCACCCCAGCGGCATCGTCGCGCCGCAGATCGGCTCGACCGCGTCGGTGGCCGGTCACCTGATTCCCATGCTCACGCTGGGCATTCCGGGCAGCGCGGCGACCGCGGTGATCCTGGCCGCCTTCCTGCTGCACGGAGTGCAGCCCGGCCCGATGCTGCTGACCGATCCGGCCTCCAGGGTCACGGTCTACACCATCCTCGCCTCGATGTTCGTCGCGGTGATCGGCATGTGCCTCGTCGGGTTCTTCTGGATCCGCCTGGTCGTGCGGGTGCTGCTGATCCCCCAGTACCTGCTCAACACCATCGTCGTGCTGTTCTGCCTGGTCGGCGCCTATGCCGATCGCAACTCGCTGTCCGACGTGTGGATGATCGTGATCTTCGGAATCCTCGGCTACCTGTTCGAGAAGTACCGCTTCCCGATCTCGCCGATGGTGCTCGGGGCGATCCTGGGGCCGATCGGCGAGGCCAATTTCATGCGCAGCATGGTGGTGCACCGTGGCGAGTGGACGGCTCCGTTCACCCAGCCGCTGAGCGGAACCCTGCTCGCGATGTCGGCGTTCGCGGTGCTCTACCCGCTGCTGCAGCGCCTGCTGCACCGCTTGCGCAAGCGCGGGCGACGCGCCGGGCTGAGCGCCGCGACATCGGGGCCGCCGGCGCCCTGAGCGCCGGCATCGCAGCCGCGGCCGCGCGGCCGCCGGGCTGTTCAGCTGGCGGTGCCCGCCTCGGCGCTGCTGTGGATCACCGCCAGCGCCACGGAAGCCAGGCGCGCGGCCAGCGAGTCGGCGCGCGAGGTCAGCACGATCGGCGCGCGCGCGCCGAGCACCAGGCCGGCGCACTCGCCGCCGCCGACGTAGACGAAGCTCTTGTAGAGCATGTTGCCGGCGTTCAGGTCGGGCACCAGCAGCAGGTCGAAGTCGCCTGCGCCGCGCGAGTCGATGTGCTTGGTGCGGGCCGCCTGCGCCGAGAAGGCGTTGTCGAAGCCCAGCGGCCCCTCGACCAGCGCGTCGCCGAAGCGGCCCTCGCCGCCCATGCGCGCCAGCTCGGCGGCGTCCAGCGTGGCGGGAATCGCCGGGTTGACGGTCTCCACCGCGGCGATCGCGGCCGCCTTGGGCCGCGCCACGCCGAGGCGGCGCAGCATGTCCAGCGCGTTGGCGAGGATGTCGGCCTTGGTCTTCAGGTCGGGGGAGATGTTGACCACGCAGTCGGCCAGCGCCAGCAGCTTGTGGTAGCGCGGCAGGTCGAACACGAAGCCATGGCTGATGCGCCGTCCGGCACGAAGTCCGGTCGTGCGGTCGACCACCGCCGACATCAGCTCGTCGGTGTGCAGCGATCCCTTCATCAGCGCGCGCACCGTGCCCTGGCGGGCCAGCTCGACCGCGCGCGCCGCCGCCGCCGGCCCCTCGGCCGAGGTGGCGACGATCTCGAACTCGCGGCTGTCCACCCCGGCCTGCTCGGCCGCCTGCTCGATCAGCCGCGGATCGCCCACCAGCAGCGGATGCGCCACCCCTTCGCTGCGGATGACCTGCGCCGCCTGCAGCGCCAGCGCGTCGCAGGGGTGGACCAGCGCCAGCGGCGCCGGGTGGCGCGCCGCCAGCGTGCGGGCCTGCTCGACCAGCGCCTCCAGCCGGGGGTGCTGGCGCAGCGCGGCGGCGGCGTCCTGGGGTGTCGAAGCGGCAGCGCTCATCGGCGGTTCCTCGTGGCTGGGGTGGCTACGCGCGGCGCCGGCACGGGCGTGCACGCCGCTGCCGCAAGCGTAGCCGACCCCGGGCGGCTTCAGACGTAGTCGCGGTACTTGTCGAGGAGGCGCACAGGCCTGCTCAGCGCGTCGCGGCGGAAGGGATCGCCGAGTTCGCGGGTGCACATGACTTCCACCACGCAGGTCTTGCGCTGGTTCATCTGCATGTCCAGCGCGCGCTTGAGGGCGCTGCCCACGTCCTCCAGGCGGTCGACCACGATGCCCTCGGCGCCCATCGACTGGGCGATTCCGGCGAAGCTCGGGCTCTCGAGTTCGCCGGCGACGAAGCGCCGGTTGTAGAAGTCGACCTGGTTCTTCTTCTCGGCGCCCCACTGCCGGTTGTGGAATACCACCGCGGTGACCGGGATGTCATGGCGCACCGCGGTCATGATCTCCACCATGCTCATGGCCCACGCGCCGTCGCCGGCGTAGGCGATCGCCGGGCGGTCCTGCGCCGCCAGCTTGGCGCCGATGATGGTCGGCAGCGCGTAGCCGCAGTTGCCGAAGCTCATCGGGGCGAAGAAGCTGCGCGGCTCCTCGAAGCGCAGGTAGCTGTTGGCCACCGAGTTGATGTTGCCGATGTCGGTGGACACCATGGCCCGCGCCGGCATGGCCTTCTCCAGCTCGCGCAGAACCTGCCGCGGGTGCAGGTACTGGCCGCCGCCGAAGGTCTTCTCGTGCTTGGCTTCCTCGATCATGTCCAGGCTGTAGGGGTCGCGCTCGTGCGTCCACGAGTCGAGCTCCTTCTCCCAGGCGTCCTTCTCGGAGCGGATGGTCTGCGCGCGCTGCTCCTTGGTGGCGTCGCAGGCCAGCGCGCGGCCCTGCAGGCGCTGCGCCAGCGCCTGGGCGGCGGCCTTGGCGTCGCCGCAGATGCCCACGTGGATCTTCTTCACCAGCCCCAGGTTGGTGTGGTCGGCCTCGACCTGGATGATCTTGGCCTCCTTCGGCCAGTAGTCCAGCCCGTGCTGGGGCAGGGTGCCGAAGGGCCCCATGCGCGAGCCCAGCGCGACCACCACGTCGGCCTGGGCGATGAGCTTCATCGCCGCCTTCGAGCCCTGGTATCCCAGCGGACCGGCCCACAGCGGATGGCTGGCCGGGAAGGCGTCGTTGCGCAGGTAGCCGGTGACCACCGGGGCGCCCAGGCGCTCGGCCAGCGCCTTGCACTCCTGCACCGCGTCGCCCATCACGACCCCGCCGCCGGCCAGGATCACCGGGAAACGGGCCTGCGCCAGCAGGTCGATGGCCGCATTCAGGCTTTGCTCGCCGCCGGCGCCGCGGTCCACGCGCATGGGCCGGGGAATCTCGCACTGGATCTCGCCGTAGAAGAAGTCGCGCGGGATGTTCAGCTGGGTCGGGCCCATTTCGCTCATCGCGCGGTCGAAGCAGCGGGCGGTGAACTCGGCCATGCGCTTGGGGTTGACCACGTGCCCCTGGTACTTGGTGAATTCCTGGAACATCGGCAGCTGGTTGGCCTCCTGGAAGCCGCCCAGGCCGATGCCCATGCTGCCGGTCTCGGGGGTGACGATGACCACCGGGCTGTGCGCCCAGTACGCGGCGGCGATCGCCGTCACGCAGTTGCTGATCCCCGGGCCGTTCTGGCCGATGACCACGCCGTGGCGCCCGCTGACGCGGGCGTAGCCGTCGGCCATGTGGGCGGCACCCTGCTCGTGCACCACCGGGATCAGGCGGATCCCCGCCGGCGCGAAGATGTCCATCGCATCCATGAACGCCGAGCCCATGATGCCGAACATGTCGGTCACTCCATTGGCGACCAGGGTTTCGACAAAGGCCTCGGAAGGGGTCATCTTTTGCACGCCGGCGACGACCTTGCGGTTGCCGGCGGGAGAGGTCTGGCTCATTGCGGGATAGCTCCGGTGGGACTGGGGACCAGGATGAGGATCGACGCAAACGAGACGATCCATTCCATTCTCTTTCGGCGAACTATAGGGTCGGTGTCGCCCAGCGTCAACAGCGAATTCCGAAAAACGGTATATGATGTTTCATAAATCGGAATCGTAGCGTTTGCATCGCGAGGCCCGCCGGTCATGCACCTGTCCGAACTTTCCCTCCCCGAGCCGCCCGCCGCGGCCTTGCCGACCAGCGCGGACACGCCGCTGGCGCGCCTGTTCGGGCTGCTCGAGGCGGTGGCCGGACGCGACCAGCCCTTCACGCTGCAGTCGCTGGCCGTCGAGCTGGACCTGCCCAAGCCGACGGTGCATCGGCTGCTGGCCCAACTCGAGCACGCCGGGCTGCTGCAGCGCCAGGGGGATTCGCGCCATTTCGCAGCCGGCGCCCGACTGCGCCGGCTGGCCGAGCGACTGATGCTCAACGACAGTTTCAACGGGGCGCGTCGAATGGTCCTGCGCTCGGTGGTCCAGCAGCTGGGCGAGAGCTGCAACATCACCGCGCTGGCGGGCAGCGAGGTGGTGTACCTGGACCGCGTCGAGACGGCCGCGCCGCTGCGCTTCTACCTGCATCCGGGCTCGCGTGTCCCGGTGCACTGCTCGGCCAGCGGCAAGCTGCTGCTGGCGCAGATGAAGCCGGCGCAGCGGCGCCGGCTGCTCGCCCACGTGCCGCTGGACTCCTACACCCCCAGCACCATCACCGACGCCGCGGCGCTGGAGCGCGAACTCGAACAGGTGGGCGAGCAGGGCTACGCGCTGGACCGCGAAGAGTTCCTGCCCGGCCTGTTGTGCGTGGCCGTGCTGGTCCCGCTACCGGCCGCGCAGGCATCGAACCTGTGCGTGGCGGTGCAGGCGCCGGTGATGCGCCTGAGCGCCGAGCGCGCGCCGCAGGTGCTGCCGGCACTGCGCCGAGCCGCCGAGGCGCTGGCACGCATCGAGGCCGATGCCATGCCGCGGGCGCAGCGCGCCTGACGGCGGCGGGACCGCCCCGTACCTCGCTCACCCTTTTCGTCCGCCACCACCCGTGCCCGCCATGACCGACCTGTCCAATCTGCGACCCGAGCGCATGCTCGGGGTGCGCGAGACCTTTGGCATCGACTCCGACCTGCAGGTGCCGGCGTTCGCCGAGCGCGACGACCACGTGCCGGAGATCGACGAGGCCTATCGCTTCCATCCCGACGTGACCCTGGCCCTGCTGGCCGGGTTCCGCCGCAACCGCCGGGTGCTGGTGCAGGGCCTGCATGGAACCGGCAAGTCGACCCACATCGAGCAGGTGGCGGCGCGCTTGAACTGGCCCTGCGTGCGCGTCAACCTGGACGCCCACATCAGCCGGCTCGACCTGGTCGGCAAGGACGCGGTGGTGGTGCGCGACGGCGTGCAGGTGACGGAATTCCAGGAGGGCATCGTGCCGTGGGCGCTGCAGCGGCCGGTCGCGCTGGTGTTCGACGAGTACGATGCCGGCCGCCCGGACGTGATGTTCGTCATCCAGCGCATCCTCGAGCGCGACGGCAAGTTCACGCTGACCGACCAGAACCGGGTGCTCAGCCCGCACCCGCATTTCCGGCTGTTCGCCACCGCCAACACCGTCGGCCTGGGCAACCTCAACGGCCTGTACCAGGGGGTGCAGAAGCTCAACCACGCCCAAATGGACCGCTGGGACATCGTCGCCGCGCTGAACTACCTGCCGGCCGAGGAGGAGCGGGCCATCGTGCTGGCGCGCGTGCCCGGCAAGGACAACCCGCGCGGGCGCGACCTGGTGGCGCAGATGGTCGCGGTGGCCGAGCTGACCCGCCGAGGCTTCGCCGCCGGCGACCTGTCGACCCTGATGTCGCCGCGCACCGTGATCACCTGGGCCGAGAACTGCGAGATCTTCCGCGACCCCGCGCTGGCCTTCAGGCTGTCGTTCCTCAACAAGTGCGACGAGGCCGAGCAGCCGCTGGTGGCCGAGTACTACCAGCGCTGCTTCGGCGAGGAACTCGGCCTCGCCGCCGCGGCGACCGGCCCCGCCTGAGCGCCGCGATGTCCGAGGAGCGCGCACTGGCGCGCCGCCAGCGCAAGGTCGAGGAGCTGTGCGCGGCGGCCATCCGCGCCGTCTCGGGCGAGCCCCGGCTGCAATGGCGGGGCGGGCGGCTGTGGCAGGGCGGCAGGCGCCTGCCGCGCTTCGCCGCCCACCTGCATCCGGTGTTCGGCGAGGCCGACCTGGCCTCGTTTCGTGGCGCCTCCGACGGCCTGGCGCTGCGCGTGGCCTTGTCGGATGCGGCGCTGCACCAGCGACTGCAGCCGGTCGACGCGGTCGAGCGCATGCTGTTCGACATGCTCGAGCAGTTCCGTGTCGAGTCGCTGGCGCCCGCTGTGCAGCGCGGCGTGCGGGGCAACCTGGAGCACCGCTTTCGCGCCTGGTCCGACGAGTTCATCGCCTCGGGTTTCACCGAGGGCGTGATGGGCATCGCGGTGTTCACCCTGGCCCAGGTCGCGCGCAGCGCGGTCACCGGCGAGGAGATCCCCGAACTCGTCGCCGACCTCATCGAAACCACGCGCGGACGCCTCAGCCCGGTGTTCGGCGGGGCGATGCGCGAACTCGGCCGCCGCCGCCACGACCAGGCCGCCTACGCGAGCGTCGCGCTGGCGCTGGCCGCGCGCATCGCCCGCCGGGTGCGCGACTTGCGCCAGCGCGCGGGCGAGGCCGACGAGCAGGCCGACGCGCAGGAGACCGAGCGCAGCCGCAACGGTTTCGAAGTGGTGCTGGAGGTGGAATCGACCGACTCCGGCGCGCTGCCGCTGGTCGTCTCCGCGCGCTCGGCGGCCGACCGCGAGGTGGCCGCCTATCGGGTCTACAGCCGCGAGTGGGACCGCGAGGCGACGGCGGCGCAACTCGTGCGCGCCGAGGAGTTGCGCGAAATGCGCCAGCGCCTGGACGCGCTGGCCGCCGCCAGCGCGGTGCACGTGGGGCGCCTGGGGGCGCAACTGCGCGCGCTGCTCGCGCGCCCCCAGGCCGACGGCTGGGAAGGCGGGCGCGAGCAGGGGCGCATCGACGGCCGGCGGCTGGCGCAGCTGATCGTCTCGCCGGCCGAGCGCAGGCTGTTCATGGAACAGCCGCTGGCGCCGCTGGCCGACTGCATGCTGAGCTTCCTGATCGATTGCTCGGGCTCGATGCGCCAGCACGCCGAGCCGGTGGCGCTGCTGGTCGACCTGTTCTCCCGCGCCCTCGACCTGGCCGGGGTGGAGCACGAGATCCTCGGTTTCACCACGGGCGCGTGGAACGGCGGTCGCGCCCGCCGCGACTGGCTGCGCGCGGGCCAGCCGGCGCAGCCGGGGCGGCTCAACGAGGTGCTGCACATGGTCCTCAAGCCGCGCGAGCTGTCGTGGCGCCGCGGCCGCGCAGGCATCGCCGCGCTGCTCAAGCCGGACCTGTACCGCGAGGGGGTCGACGGCGAGGCCGTGCAATGGGCGGCTTCGCGGATGCAGGGACTGGGCCATCGCAGGCGCCTGCTGCTGGTGCTTTCCGACGGCTGCCCGATGGACACCGCCAGCGAACTGGCCAACGGGCCGGGCTACATGGAGCAGCACCTGGTCGATGTCGCGACGGGGCTGCGCGACAGCGGCCAGGCGCAGGTGATGGGCGTCGGAGTCGGACTCGACCTGGGCCCGTTGTACGCCAGCAGCGTCGCGCTCGACCTGTCGCAGCTGCGGGGCAACGGGGCGCTGCGCGAGCTGCTGCAGTTGATCGCCCGCGACGCCAGCCCGACACACGCCGGCTGAGGCGGCGGCCGCCCACGCTCCTCAGGCGGTTTCGCGCAGCAGGCCCTGCTCCTCGCGCTCGAAGTGGTGCTCCATCAGGTGCTGCAACGGCAGCGCGTCGTCGAGCAGTTGCAGCCGCCGGCGCGCATCGCGCAGCCGCTGCGGCTGGGCCTGCAATGTCCCGCGCAGCGCCTGCACCAGTTCGACCAGCTTGCGATGCTCGGCCTCGTAGGTGCGCAGCGGCCAGCGCGCCGAGCGCGGCAGCGCCGGGAACAGCTGTTGCTCCTCCAGCGCGGCGTGTTCGCGGTGCAGCGCGGCCAGGCGTTCGAGGCTGGCGCGCGCCGAATCGACGCGTCCGGCCAGCAGCGCCAGGCGCACGTCGACGAGCAGTGCCAGCAGGCCAGCGTGCTCCTGCTGCAGCCTGCGCGCGAGCGCCGCGCCGTCCGCGCGCGGCGCCGCCCCGCTCGCCGGCCGCTGCATGTATTGCACCAGCGCGACCGCATGGTTGTGCGCCGTGTCCCGCGCCGCATAGAGCAGGGTCAGGCTGCCGTGAGCCCGCAGCAATGCGCCCAGGCGGGAAACCGGTTCGGGGTGGGCGTCGAGTTCGGCGTGGTAGAGCCGCACGAATTCCGGCCATTTGCCCGGGTCGTGGGAGAACCAGGCGCGCAGCGCAGCGGAGGGCGCGATGTCCTTGAGCCACAGGTCCACCGCCGCGACGTCGCGCCGCAGCCCGCGCGGCCACAGGCGGTCGATCAGCACCCGAAAGCCCGGGTCGGCGGACGGCGGGTCGTAGACGCGCCCGATGTGCAGGCGCGGCAGCGGGGTTGGGGTGTCCATGCGGCCTATCATGTGGTATGGCATCTGCCGATTCAAGCCCGCGGCGCACCCGGTGGCGTGGCCACCGCGCCGCAGGCGCGCGTCGGCATGCAGGAGACTACCATCGCGCCCGTGGAGTCAGCCCAGGCGCAAGCCGCCGCCCGGTGCGCGGCTGCCTGAGCGCCGGCGCGCGCCAACCCGACCGAGCACGCGGACCATGTCCTCACGCCGCTGGAGCCTGACCACCAAGATCTCGCTGGTCGCCGCCGTGTTCCTGCTGCTGTCGTTGATGTCGGTGGGGACCAGCCTGTGGATTTCCTGGAAGCTCGAAGGCGGCGCGGGCGCCGTCAACGTCGCCGGGGAGTTGCGCATGATGACCTACCGGCTGGCGGTCAGCGCCGCGCAGCCCGGGCGCCCGCGCGTGGCCGCCGAGGTGGCGCGCATGCAGCGGGCGATCGACCTGTTGCGCGCCGGCGACGCGGCGCGCCCGTTGGCGGTGCCGTGGGATCCGCGCATCCGCGGCCGATTCGACACGGTGGTGGACGACTGGCAGCGGCTCAAGCCGCGCTGGCTGGCGGGATCGCCGCGGCCGCCCGTCGCGCGCGACGAGATCGACCGCTTCGTCGGCCGCATCAACGCGCTGGTCCAGTCCATCGAGGATCGCCTGGATTTCTGGACCTCGCTGCTGCACACCGCGGAGATGGCCGTCGGCGGAGTCGTGCTGGTCGCGTTCATGACCATTTTCTTCGTCACCTACCTGCACGTGCTGGAGCCGGTGGGCAGGCTGGCGCGCGGCGTGGAGTCGATCGCCGCCGGCGATTTCGCTGCGCGCGTGCAGGTGTCGTCCACCGACGAGCTGGGAGACCTGGCGCGGGGCTTCAACCGCATGGCGGCGCAGCTGCAGGCGGTGTACGCCGACCTCGAGCAGCGGGTGCGCGACAAGACCGCCGCGTTGGAAACCGAGCAGCAGCGGCTGCTCGCGCTGTACGAAATCAGCGACCTGGTTTCGCGGGCGGCCAGCCTGGACGAGCTGTCCGACGGATTCACCCAGGCCATCCGGCGCATCGCCCGTGCCGACGCTGCGCTGCTGCGCTGGACCGACGACACCGCCGAGCGCTACGTGTTGCTGGCTGCCGAGGGCCTGCCCGAGACGATCGTCGACGACGAGCATTGCCTGATGTCGGGTGCCTGCTATTGCGGCGGCGGCGACGCGGGCGCGCAGACCCAGGTGGTGCACTTCGCGCGCGCCGGGGTGGTCGACCGTGCGGCCTGCGCGCGCGCGGGCTTCGCCAGCCTGGTCAGCGTGCCGGTTCGAGCGCAGCAGCGCCTGCTCGGCGAGCTGAACCTGCTGTACCGCGACGCGCAGCGCGCCGACCCCGGGCAGCATGCGCTGCTCGAAGCGCTGGCCGTGCACCTGGCCACGGCGATGGAGAACCTGCACGGCGCCGCGCTGGAGCGAGAGGCCATGCTGTCGCGCGAGCGCGGTTTGCTGGCGCGCGAGCTGCACGATTCCATCGCGCAGTCGCTGGCCTACATGAAGATCCAGTTGCAGTTGCTGCGCTCGGCGCTGGCCGACGGCGACCCGGCGCGCAGCGGCAAGGCTCTGGAGGACCTCGAGCAGGGCGTGCGCGAAAGCCTGGCGGACGTACGCGAGCTGCTGCTGCATTTCCGCACTCGCACCCACGAGGAGGGGATCGAGTCGGCGCTGCGCATGACCCTGCACAAGTTCGAGGCGCAGACGGGGGTCGGCGCGCAGCTGCATATCGATGCCCATGGCCAGCCGCTGGCCGCCGACGTGCAGATCCAGGTCCTGCACATCCTGCAGGAGGCGCTGTCCAACGTGCGCAAGCATGCGCATGCGCGGCGCGTCGACCTCGAAGTGCGCAGCGTGCCGCAGTGGCGTTTCGAGGTGCGCGACGACGGCATCGGCTTCGACGCGCAGGCTCTGCGCAACGACGGCGCGGCCCATGTCGGACAGCAGATCATGCGCGAGCGCGCCGCCAGCATCGGCGCTGCGCTGGACATCGAGTCACGCCCCGGCGGGGGCACCTGCGTGCGCCTGGATCTGGCGTCGACGCAGATGCCGCGTCCGGCGGCCTTGCAGGGAGCCGAGCATGGATGAGGACATTCGGGTGCTGCTCGTCGACGACCACCGCCTGGTGCGCAGCGGCATCCAGGCGCTGCTCGGCGCCGGTTCCGGGATGCGGGTGGTCGGCGAGGCGGGCGACGCCGGCGAGGCCTTGCGCCTGGCCGCCGAGCTGCGTCCGCACGTCGTGCTGCTGGACATCCATCTTCCCGGGGTCAGCGGCATCGACGCCGTGCAGGCGCTGCGCTCGGTTGCGCCGCAGGCCGCGGTGGTGATGCTCAGCGTCAGCGACGACACGGCCGACCTCGCGGCGGCCCTGCGCGCGGGCGCGCAGGGCTACCTGCTGAAGACCTGCGACGCCGACGAACTGGTCGGCGCGGTTCGCCGCGCGCGCCTGGGCGAGGTGGTGATCGGCAGCGAGATGGCCCCGAAGGTGGCGGCGGCCTTCGCCGAGCGCACCCCGGCGCCCGACCCCATCGCCGGCCTGACCGCGCGCGAGCGCCAGATCGGCGCCGCGCTGGCGCGGGGGGCGAGCAACAAGGTGATCGCGCGCGAGCTCGACATCGCCGAGACCACCGTGAAAGTGCATGTGCAGAGCATCCTGCGCAAGCTCGGGCTGGGCTCGCGGGTGCAGATCGCCGTGGTGTTCGCCGAGCGACGCTCGCGCGACGGGCTGCTGCCGGCCGGCGAGGGCTGAGGCCGGCGCCGCGGGCCGCGCGCTTCAGTTGTTGCGCGGAGGCACGCCGGCGCGCAGCGCGCTCGATCCGCGGCGCGAGCGCCGCGCCCAGTTCCAGATCACCTGCTGGTAGGGGCGCCAGGTGTAGTTGAGCGGGAACACCGTGAAGTGGATCAGCCGGGTGAAGGGGATCAGGCCGAAGATCGCGAAGGCCGAGAGGATGTGCAACTGGACCACCAGGGGCATCCCGGCGACCACGCCGGCATGCGGCCGCAGCACGAAGATCGAGCGCAGGTAGGGCGTCAGCGCGGCGGCGAACCAGGAACTGCCCCAGTTGTCGAAGTACGCGATGAGCAGGCCGCTGCACAGCTGGAACAGCAGCAGCGCGTAGAGCAGCACGTCCATGCGGGTGGTCACGCTGCGCAGCCTGGCGTCGCGCAGCCGGCGCGCGATGAGCATCAGCAGGCCGAACAGCGCGCACAGCGCGAAGGCGAACAGTGTCCATTCCAGGATCAGCAGCCGCCACGGCTGGCCGTTCCACGCCAGCACGGCGCCGGGCACCGCGAACGCCGCCAGGTGGCCGAGGAAGACGACCAGCAGCCCCCAGTGGAAGGGCTGCGTGCCCCAGAACAGCCGGCGGGTCTCGAGGAACTGCGAGGACAGCGAGGTGACCTGGAATCCCATGCGGCGCCAGCGGTACAGCCAGCCGACGAGCAGCGCGGTGAGGGCGACGTAGGGCAGGGTGGCGAACAGGCTTTGCGGAAGGGACATTTCAGGCTCCCAGCTCGACCGCGCCGCTGCGGTCGTGGATCGGAATGAAGTTGTCGCCGGCGCGGCCGGCGCGCCGCGCCGGCACGTCCGGGTAGTCGAACTCGAGCAGCACCAGCAGCGCCTGCAGCAGCCCGCGGTAGGGGTTGGAGAAATGCAGCTCCTCCTGCATCACCAGCTCGCCGCGCGCCTTCAGCGCGTCCAGCCGTGCGCGCAGCCGCGGCTCGTCGAAGTCCTCGAGCATGGCGCGCAGCGCCGGGATCAGCACCTGTTCGACGAGGTCGCGACGCAGCTCCTCGGCCAGCGCCGGCAGCAGCTCGAGCACGTTGGCCAGGTGATCGGGGAGCTCGTCGCCGCAGTCGTGCGACGCGGCGCGATGTTCCTGCTTGAGCCCGGCGAGGAACAGGCCGCGCTTGTAGTCCTCGCCGAAGCGGGCGTAGCCGATCTCCAGGCTGCAGATCGCCTGCAGCTCGAAGCTCTTGAGGAACAGCTCCTCGCGCCGGACCGGAGCCAGGTGCCGCAGCGCCGCGGCGCCCGGGGCGAAGGCGTCGCGGCAGGCTGCGGGCGCGGCCCGCAGCGCCTGCGCGCAGGCGTCGATCGCCTGCTCGATTCCGGCATGGGGATAGCGCAGCAACGGCGCGAAACGGGGGTAGAGGGCCAGTTCCATCACAGCCCCCGTGCCGGCTTCTGGCCCAGGCCGAAGCCGGCGCTGCCCTTGCGGTCGTCGGTCGACTCGAGCATCTCGGCGGCTTCCTCGCGGTGCGCTGCCGGGATCACGAAGCGCTCCTCGTTCAGGGCCAGCGTCGTGAGGCGGAAGATGGCGTCGGCCACCTCGCCGTCGACCCCCGCCTCGGCGAGCGCGCGCTCGACCTCGGCAGCGGGCAGGTCGCCCACCGTGACCTGGCGTCGGTGCACCTTCACCGCCATCATTTTCTTCAGTACCCCCTCGACCCGCTTGACGTCGCCGGCGGCGAACAGCGAGGCCAGGTATTGCAGCGGCAGCCGCGAGCGCTCGATGCCCCCCCAGAACGACTCGGTGGTGGTGTCGTAGAGCTGATCGCCCACCTTGCCCATCGTGGGCAGCAGCGGAGGCACGTAGAACAGGTTGGGCAGGGTGCGGAACTCGGCGTGCAGCGGCAGCGCGATGCCCCACTGCTTGACGAACTTGTAGACCGGCGACTTGCGCGCCGCCTCCAGCGTCGAGTCGGCGATGCCGTTGGCGCGCGCCTGGCGGATGACTTCGGGATCGAAGGGGTCGAGGTAGATGTCGAGATGGCGTTCGATCAGCTCGCTCTCGTCGCACGAGGCCACCGCCTGGATGCGGTCGGCGTCGTACAGCATCACGCCCAGGTAGCGGATGCGGCCCACGCAGGTGTGGAAGCATGCGGGAGCCATGCCGGCCTCCAGCCGCGGGTAGCACAGCACGCACTTCTCGGACTTGCCGGTCGACCAGTTGTAGTAGGTCTTCTTGTACGGGCAGGCGGTCACGCACATGCGCCAGCCGCGGCAGCGTTCCTGGTTGATCAGCACCACTCCGTCCTCGCCGCGCTTGTACATCGCGCCCGACGGGCAGGAGGCGACGCAGGTCGGATTGAGACAGTGGTTGCAGATGCGCGGCAGGTACATGAAGGTCAGCCGCTCGAGTTCGAACATGGCCTCGCGTTCGGCCGGGCTGAGGGCGTCGAGGTTGATGTCCTGGCGTGCGTAGTCCTGCGAGCCGCCGAGGTCGTCGTCCCAGTTCGGGCCGGCCTTGACCTCCAGCGGCTCGCCGGTGACCAGCGAGATGGGCCGCGCGGTCGGCTGGTCATCGCCCTGCGGCGCCTCGAACAGCTCGGAGTACTTGTAGGTCCAGGGTTCGTAGTAGTCCTCCATCACCGGCATGTCGGGGTTGTAGGTGATGTTCTTCAGGGTGATGACCTTGTTGCGGTTGCCGCGCGGGCGGATGCCGTCGCCATGCTTTTCCCAGCCGCCCTTGTAGACCTCCTGGTCCTCCCAGCGCGTCGGGTAGCCGGTGCCCGGCTTGGTCTCGACGTTGTTCCACCACATGTACTCGGCGCCCTTGCGGTCGGTCCAGATGTTCTTGCAGGCCACCGAACAGGTGTGGCACCCGATGCACTTGTCGAGGTGGAACACCATTGCGATTTGCGATCTGATATCCATGTACGTGCTCCGCTGAAGGAAACGCCGGGCTGCCCCAAGTCTTCCGAGCCCCCACGGGGGCGGGCTGGGTGCGACCCGGACCTGGGGGCGGTCAGAACTCGACCTTGTCCATCTTGCGCACCAGCACGTGGGTGTCGCGGTTGACCCCGACCGGACCCCAGTAGTTCAGGTGGTAGGTGAACTGCGCATAGCCGCCGACGCACAGGTTGGGCTTGAGGTGCACGCGGGTGATGCTGTTGTTCATCCCGGCGCGCCGACGCCCGCGCTGCTGCGACTTGGGAACGCTGTAGGTGCGCTCGACGGCGTGGTAGACGATGCACACACCGGAAGGGATGCGCGCGCTGACCGCGGCGCGGGTGCAGTACACGCCGTGGTCGTTGTAGACCTCCACCCAGTCGTTGTCGCGGATTCCCAGATCGGCGGCGTCGCGCTCGCTCAGCCAGCACGGCTCCATGCCGCGCGAAAGGGTCAGCATGCGCAGGGTGTCGCCGTAGGTCGAGTGGATGTGCCACTTGCCGTGCGGCGTCAGCACGTTGAGCATCTTGGCCTTGCCGTCGTTCACCGACTGCCGCAGGTCGCCGTAGGCCTCCGGGGTCGGCGAGGGCTTGTAGGTCGGCAGGTGTTCGCCGAAGGCGACGTAGCCGTCGTGGTCGAGGTAGAAGTGCTGGCGGCCGGTCAGGGTGCGCCACGGCACGCCGTGCTCGACGTTGTAGGTGAAGCCGCTGTAGGCGCGCCCGTTGTCCATGAGGCCGGACCACACCGGGGTGTTGAGCAGCCGGCGCGGCTGCGCCTTCAGGTCGCGGTTGCGCGTGCGCACGCTGCGCGCCCCATCGCCGAGCTGGGCCAACTGCAGGCCGGTCTTGCGCTCGGCATTGCGATAGGCGCGCCAGGCCAGCTCGCCGTTGGTCGCCGACGACAGGTGCAGCACCGCCTCGATCGCCTCCACGTCCTCCTTCAGCGAGGGGTAGGTGGCGCCGTCGACCTGCTGCAGGTGGTCGTGCTGCTCGAGCATCGCGTCGTAGAAGTCCGCGCAGTCGTACTGGTTGCCGTGCGCGCCCAGACCCTTGCTGCGCACGTTCGGGCCCAGGCTGCAGAACTTGGCGTGGATCTTGGTGTAGTCGCGGGTCTCCAGCGCCAGCTTGTGCATCGAGCGCCCCAGTTCCGCGGAGTCCTCGCCGTGGCCCCAGTCGCGCAGAGCCGGCTGCGCGATCTCGTCGGGCGAGTCGTGCGACAGCGCGGCCATGACGATGTCGGTGTGTTCCCCCGGCAAGTGCTGTTGCGCCAGCGTGCTGACCTTGGAGGCCAGTTCGCGGAAGATCGCCCAGTCGGTCTTCGACTCCCACACCGGCGGGATCGCGGCGCTCAACGGATGGATGAAGGAATGCATGTCCGTCGAGTTCAGGTCGTCCTTCTCGTACCAGGACGCGCTGGGCAGCACGATGTCCGAATACAGGGCCGAGGTGTCCATGCGGAAGTTCAGGTCGACGACCAGGTCCATCTTTCCGCTGGGAGCCTTGTCGTGCCACTTGATCTCCTGCACCTGGCCCTTCGCAGCCTCGTCGGCGACGTGGTTGTGGTGCGTTCCCAGGTAGTGGTCGAGGAAGTACTCGTGGCCCTTCGCGCTGGTGCCGATGGCGTTGCCGCGCCAGATGAACCACACCCGCGGCCAGTTGCTCTGGGCGTCGGGGTCGCTGACCGCGTAGCGCAGGTCGCCGCTGGCCAGCCGATTGGCCACGTGCTGCTTGATCTCGTCGTCGGTGTTCGCGCCGGCGCGGCGCGCCTGGGCGACGACTTCGAAGTTGTGGGCGTCGAACTGCGGAAAGAAGGGCATCCAGCCGTTGCGCACCGCCTTCACGATGAAATCGGCCGTGTGCAGCCGGGTCAGTTCGTTGTCGGGCGAGGCGTTGTAGGCGCGCTGGCGGTCGTCGTAGCGCCACTGGTCGGAGTTCAGGTAGTGCCAGATCGGCGCCTGTTGCAGCCGCGTGGTCGCCTGCCAGTCGCGCGCCGACATGATCGCTCCCCAGGAGTCGCTGGGAGCGAGCTTCTCCTGCCCCACGTAATGGTTCATGCCGCCGCCGTTGACGCCGACGCAGCCGGTGAGCATCAGCGCCATCATGCCGGCGCGGTAGATCAGGTTGCCGTGGAACCAGTGGTTGATGCCGGCACCGACGATGATGGTGCACTTGCCGCCGGTGGTCTCGGCGGTGCGCGCCCACTCGCGGGCGAACTGCAGCACGGTGGCCGCGCCGATACCGGTGAACACCTCCTGCCAGGCCGGCGTGTAGGCGGCGGAGGCGTCGGTGTAGTCGGCCGGGTACTCGCCCTCCAGGCCGCGGCCGACGCCATACTGAGCCATGATCAGGTCGTAGACCGTGCACACCGCCACGCGCTGGCCGTCGACGGTCTCGACATGGCGCACCGGCACGCCGCGCAGCGCCTTGCGCTGCAGGCCGTACTCCACGAATTCGACCTGCAGCACCGCGTCGTGGCGCTCGAGCAGGCTGAGCTCGGGGTCGAAGGCGCGATCGTCCAGCGAATCCTCCAGGCGGGTGTTCCACTTGCCGGGCGTCTTGCCCCAGCGATGGCCGACGCTGCCCTTCGGGCACACCAGCTCGCCGCTGGCCGAGTCGAAGTTGAGGAACTTCCAGTCGCCGTTCTCCTCGCCGGCGTAGCGGGCGATGCGTCCGGCGCGCAGCAGCTTGCCGGGGCGCCAGGCCTGGCCTTCGGCATGCAGCTCGACGAGGAAGGGGCTGTCGGTGTAGCGCTTGGCGTAGTCCAGGAAGTAGGACGTGGCCTTCTGGTGGTGCCACTCCTGGAGGATCACGTGGGTGACGGCCATCCAGAACGCCCCGTCGGCGCCGGCATGCACCGGAACCCACTGGTCGGCGTACTTGGCGACCATGCTGAAGTCGGGGGAGAACACCACCGTCTTCGTGCCGTTGTAGCGCGACTCCGAGAAGAAGTGCACGTCGGGGGTGCGGGTCATGCCCAGGTTCGCCCCCATCACCGCGGTGAACTTGGAGTTGTACCAATCGGCGCTCTCGGCGACGTCGGTCTGCTCGCCCCACACCTCGGGGAACGCCGGCGGCAGGTCGCAGTACCAGTCGTAGAAGCTCAGCAGCACGCCTCCCATGAGTTGCAGGAAGCGCGAGCCGGCGGCGAAGCTGAGCATCGACATCGCGGGGATCGGCGAGAAGCCGACCAGGCGGTCGGGGCCGTACTGCTTGACCGTCTGCAGCGAGGCCGCGCTGATCAGTTCCAGCGCCTCGTCCCAGTCGACGCGCCGAAAGCCCCCCTTGCCGCGTGCCTGCTGGTAGCTTCTGCGCTTGTCGGGGTCGTTCTGCAGGTTGCTCCAGGCCTGCAGCGGATCGGCGGTGCGTGCGCGCTCGGCGCGCCACAGGTCGAGCAGCGCGCCGCGCATCAGCGGGTATTTGACGCGGATCGGACTGTACAGATACCACGAGTAGGAGATGCCGCGCTGGCAGCCGCGCGGCTCGTAGGGCGGCAGCTTGGCGTCGAGCAGCGGATAGTCCAGCGCCTGGGTCTCGTAGACCACGATGCCGTCCTTCACGTGCACGTTC
>JAKBBQ010000310.1 GCA_021808405.1 Pseudomonadota bacterium
GTTTCCACCCTCGGAGCCTAAGCCGTGAAAATCAAACGCTACACAGGAGCCAGTACGCGCGAGGTGCTGGCGCGCATCCGCGGCGATCTCGGCCCGGACGCGGTGATCCTGTCGAACCGGGAGATCGCGGGCGGGGTCGAGCTGATGGCGGCGGTCGACTTCGACGCCAGCCGGCTGCAGGCCGAGACCGTGGCCGCGCCGGCCGCAGCGCCGTCGGCGGTCGCGCCGTCCGCGGTGGCGGCGGCCGCCGTGGCGCTGTCGCCGGCCGCGCTGGCCGGCGGCCGGGTTGCGTCGCGGCCGAAGGCGCCCCCGCCGGCTGCCGGCAAATCGTCACCGCGCCAGCCAACCGTCGCCGACGCCGTGCCTGCGGCGCAGGCCGCGCGCGCGGCGGCCGCCGACGGCCCCGTCTGGGCGGGGGAGATCCGCAACCTGCGCGACGAACTCGAGGCGCTGCGCGAATGGGTGCACGCCAGCGTGGCCAAGGCCCCCGTGGGCTCCCCGTCGGCGATCGAACTGCGGCTGCAGGCGCTGGGGCTGGACGCCGAGGCGGCACGCCAGGCGGCATCCGGCGCGCCCGATGTCGACGCCGCGCTCGAGGCCTGGCTGGCGCGGCTGCCGCTGCACGAACAGCCGATGGACCAGCCCGGCGTGTACGCCCTGCTCGGCGCGACGGGGGTGGGCAAGACGACGACCATCGCCAAGCTGGCGGCACGGCTGGTGCTGCGCCACGGCATGCAGTCGGTGGCGCTGGTGACCACCGACACCTATCGCATCGGCGGGGTCGAGCAACTGCGAATCTACGGCCGCATCCTCGGCGTGCCGGTGGCGGTGGCCCACGACAGCGCCGAGTTGCGCGAGCAATTGCAGGCCTTCGCGACTCGCAGCTTCGTGCTGGTCGACACCATCGGGCTGAGTCCGCGCGACCCCCGGCTCGACGAGCAGTTGCAGGCGCTGCGTGCGCTGGCCGCCAGCGTGCGTCCGCTGCTGCTGCTGGGCGCGGGCATGAGCCTGGCCGTCTACCAGCAGGCGTGGCAGTTGCACCACGGCCTGTCGCTGGCCGGGTGCATCCTGACCAAGCTGGACGAGACGCCGCTGTTCGGCGGCGCGCTGCAGTGGCTGCAGCAGCAGGCCGTGCCACTGTGGTTCTACACCGACGGTCAGCGCGTGCCCGAGGACCTGCACGCGCCGACGCTCGCTAAGATAAGGGCCTTGTTGCAACGCGGGTCGGCGACGACTCCGGGCGTCGGCGGGCCGGCGCGCCCGGGACGCGGCGATTGCGCCCCCGCCGTTGCCAACAGCCGCTGAGGACCTCGCGATGGATCAAGCCGAAGGATTGCGCAGCCTGCACCGGCGAGCCACCAGGGTGGTCGCCGTGGCCAGCGGCAAGGGGGGCGTGGGCAAGACCAATGTGGTGGCCAACCTGGCCATCAGCCTGGCGCGCTCGGGCAACCGGGTGATGGTGTTCGACGCCGACCTGGGGCTGGGAAACATCGACATCCTGCTCGGGCTGACTCCCCGTTTCAACATTTCCCATGTGCTGTCGGGCCAGAAGACCCTGCAACAGGTGCTCGTGCGGGGTCCGCAGGATATCTGGGTACTGCCTGCGGCCAGCGGGGTCAGCACGATGGCCGAGCTCGACGCGCGGGGGCGTTCGCGATTGATCGACGCGATCAGCGGGATCGACTTGCAGCTCGACTTCCTGTTGGTGGATTGTGCGGCCGGAATCGCCGGCGACGTGCTGACATTCAGTCGCGCTGCGCAGGAACTGATCGTCGTGCTCTCCAACGAGCCGGCTTCGGTGGCCGATGCCTACGCCCTCATCAAGGTGCTGTCCAAGCAGTACGGGCAGCGGCGTTTCCACCTGCTGCCGAACATGGTGCGCGATGCCCGCGAGGGCCAGGCGCTGTTCGCCAAGATCGCCGGGGTCAGCGATCGCTACCTGGATGTGGCGCTGGACCTGGCGGGCAGCATTCCCCTCGATCCGGCGCTGCGCAGCGCGGTGCGCGCACAGCGCGCCGTCGTCGAGTCGGCGCCCGACAGCGCGTCGGCGCAGGCCTTCGGCAGGCTGGCCGAGCGGGTCTGCTCGTGGCCGGCGCCGGACGGCGCCGGCGGCCAGGTGGAATTCTTCATGGCCCAGTGGTTGCAGGCCGACGCCGCGGCACCGTCGGCGTGAGGCGCTTGCGCCGGCGCGCCGACCGAGCATGAAGACCGTCGTCTACGCTCCCCAGGAAACGCGCGAGCAGCGCCTCGGGCGGCATCTGCCGCTGGTGCGTCGCATCGCCGCGCATATGGCCGCGCAGTTGCCGGCCTCGGTCGACATCGCCGACCTCGAGCAGGCCGGGATGATCGGCCTGTGGGATGCGCTGGAGCGCGGCCAGCACCATGCCGCGGCGCAGTTCGGGGCCTACGCGGCGATCCGCATCCGCGGCGCCATCTACGACGAACTGCGGCGCCAGGACTGGCTGCCGCGACGCAGCAGGGCGCAGGAGCGGGCCATCCACAAGGCGATGCAGGCCTTGACCCAGTCGCTGGGGCGTCCTCCGGAAGACTGGGAGATCGCGCGCGATCTCGACTGGAGCCTGGAGCACTATCATGCCGCGCTGGCGCAGACCAGCCTTCAGCTGGTGTCGCTGGAGGACGTGGGGCCCGCCGACGGCAGGGACTTCGCCGAGCAGCATGCCGACCTTTCGATCGCCCAGCCGGAACAGGCGCTGCAGGATGGCCAGCTCGAGCGCGACCTGCAGGCGGCGATCGCGCGGCTTCCCGAACGAGAGCGCCTGATCCTTTCGCTGTACTACCAGGAGGACCTGCAACTGAAGGAAATCGGCGAGGTGCTCGAAGTCAGCGAGTCGCGCGTCAGCCAGTTGATGAAACAGGCCGTGATGCGTCTTCGCGCCAGCCTGCGCGAGCACGGCGCGGCCCCGGCACGCTGATCGCACCGAGGGCCGACAATGGATTTCCTCAGTATTGTCGGCGTGCTGGTCGCGTTCGGGTCGATCGTCCTCGGCCAGTTGCTCGAGGGCGGCAACCTGGGGTCGATCCTGCAGCCGACCGCGTTCCTCATCGTCATCGGCGGAACCCTCGGCGCAGCCATGCTGCAGTACCCGCTGCCGGTGTTCCTGCGCTCCATCCGCATGTTGCCCTGGGTGGTGCGGCCACCCCGCTCCGACCCCCAGGGAGTGATCCACGCGGTGGTGCGCTACAGCGACGTGGCGCGGCGCAACGGACTGCTGGCGCTGGAGTCGCTGATCGACGGCGTCGACGACGCCTTCCTGCGGCGCGGGTTGCAACTGCTGGTCGACGGCGCCGACCCTGCGAAAATCCGCTCGACCATGGAGCACGAGATCCAGGCCGTCGAACACCGCGACAGCCAGGCGGCGCGGGTGCTGGAGTCGGCCGGGGGCTACGCGCCCACGGTGGGCATCCTCGGCGCGGTGCTGGGGCTGATCCATGTCATGGAGAACCTGGCCGATCCGGCCAAGCTGGGCGCCGGGATCGCGGTGGCCTTTGTCGCCACCATCTACGGCGTGGGGTCGGCGAACTTGTTTTTTCTGCCGGTTGCGAACAAGATGAAAAGCATCGTGCACGAGCGGGCGAAGCTGCAGGAGCTGATGGTCGACGGCCTGGTGGCGATCGCCGAGGGCGAGAATCCGCGCATGATCGAGGGGCGGCTGCAAGGGTATTTCGCGCAATGAAGGCGCTGGCGTTCATGCGCGGGGCAAGGAGGGACGGGTGATGAGCGAACTACCAGGCGGCATCGGCGGCATCGGCGGGGTCGCGCCCGCGGATCCGCCGCCCGCGGTCGG
>JAKBBQ010000311.1 GCA_021808405.1 Pseudomonadota bacterium
GCTCATCGCCTGGCCTCTCGCAGATAGCTCTTCGGTGTAAATTGTATAAAATATGCGTGATAGGTCAACCACAGATCCGGCGCGGCGCGACCGCATGCCGGGCGCACCGCGTGCGCGCGAGCGCATGCCCGGGGAGAACCACGGTGAAGATTGCGGCGATCGAGGTCCACCATTTCGCCCTCAGCTACGCGCATGGGGTCTACACCATGTCCGGCGGCAGGCGGATCAGCTCGCTGCCGTCCACGCTGGTGCGGGTGATCAGCGACGCCGGCTACGAAGGCTGGGGCGAGGTCTGCCCCCTCGGGTCGACCTACCTGCCGCAGCATGCCGGGGGAGCGCGCGCCGCGCTGGCGCTGCTCGCGCCGGCGCTGATCGGCCTCGACCCGACCAACCACGCGATGGTCTACGACACGATGGACTCGGTGCTCAGCGGCCACGCCTACGCCAAGAGCCCGATCGACGTCGCCTGCTGGGACCTCACGGGCAAGGCATGGGGCGCCAGTGTCGCCGACATGCTCGGCGGCGTGCGCCAGCAGCGCTTCCCGCTGTACTTCGCGGTGCCGCTGGGAACGCCCGAGGAGATGACCCGCTACGTGCTGGCTCGGCGCGCCGAGGGCATCCACCGCTTCCAGCTGAAGATCGGCGGCGACCCGACGCTCGACGCGCTGCGCGCGCGGCAGGTCATCGACAGCACCGGGCCCGAGGACCTGGTCGTCGGCGACGCCAATTGCGGCTGGAGGCTCAACGAGGCGCTGGTCGCGGCGCGCGCGATGGAGCAGCTGCCGCGCTTTTATTTCGAGCAGCCCTGCCCCACGATGGAGGAATGCATCGAGGTGCGCAGGCACACCTCGCTGCCGATGATCTACGACGAAATCGTCGACGACGCTCCCAGCCTGATCCGCGCGGTGCGCGAAGGAGGCGCCGGCGCGTTCAACCTGAAGGTATCGAAGGTCGGCGGCCTGACCAAGGCGCGACTGCTGCGCGACCTCGCCCAGGAACTGGGCGTGCAGCTCACCGTCGAGGACACCTGGGGCGGCGACCTGGTCTCCGCGGCCTCGGCCCACATCGCGGCGTCGACCAGGGAACGCTCGCTGCTCAGCGTGTCGTTCATGAACGACTGGACCAGCGAGCACGTCGCCGGCTACCAGCCGCGCAGCAGGGACGGCTTCGGCAGCGCGCCCGGCGGGCCGGGGCTGGGGGTCGAGGTCGACGTCGCGGCGCTGGGCGCGCCGCTGCAGCGCTACCCCGCATGAGGGCGCCGCGCGACTCCGTAGAATCCCCCTCTGCCCCTGCCGTGTGTACCCGACCCAGCGATCCACGGCGGCCCCACCAGCCGAGGATCCCTCGATGAACTCCCCAGCGGCATCGGCGCGTCTGCGCACGACCACCGTCGCTGAAGCCGCCGCCGACGCGTTGCGGCACCGCATCGTCTCCGGCGAACTGCCGGAGGGCTTGCAGCTCAGGCAGGACGCGCTGGCCGCCGAACTCGGGGTCAGCCGCATTCCGGTGCGCGAAGCGCTGCTGCAGCTCGAAGGCGAGGGGCTGGTGCGCATCGTCCCGCGCAAGGGAGCGGTCGTCTCCGAGCTGTCGATCGAGGAGATCGCCGAACTGTTCGAGCTGCGCGGCTTGCTCGAGCCCCTGCTGCTGCGCAAGTCGGCACCCAGGCTCACCGCCGACGACTTCGAGCAGCTCGAGCGCATCCTGTCCGAATACGGCAAGGAGCTGCGCACCAACCATCCGGCGCGCTGGGGCGAACTCAACACCCGGTTGCACGATGTCCTGATGTCCAGGGCCGGGCAACCGCGCACCCACGCGATCGTGCAGTCGCTGCTGCAGCAGACCGACCGTTACACCCGCCTGCAGCTGTCGCTGAGCCCGCAGAGCTGCAGGCGAGCGGAGAAGGAGCATGGCGAAGTCGTGCGTCTGTGCAGGAAGGGCGACGTGCGCGCCGCGGCGAGCCTGCTCAAGCGGCACATCGAGCACGCCTGCGAGGATCTGAAGACCTTCATCGCGCTGCACCGGGGCGCGCCGAAATAACCGGCCCGCCGGCCCGGGCGCCTACGCACCCCGGCGCTGGCTCGCAGCCTGCTCCGCGGGCCAGGTGTCCGACAGCCGGTAGCCGGCGGGAAACGGATCGGTCGGGTCGAGGGTGTGCTGATGCGTGCCGGTGATCCACGCGCTGCCGCGGATCACCGGGCTGACGGCCGCGCGCCCCGCCACGCGCAGCTCGGAGTCGATGTGGCAGCGGAACTCCGAGCCGATCAGCGAACTGCCGATGAAGGCCTGGTCGAGCTGCAGTTGCCCGCGGGCGTGCAGCACCGCCATGCGCGCCGAGCATCCGGTGCCGCAGGGCGAACGGTCGATCTTGCCCGGACGGATGGCCACCGCGCTGCGCGCCGCGAGCGCCCCACCCTGGATCGACAGCGGGCCGGCGATCTGGCAGAACGAAATGTGCGTCCACTCGAAGGCGCCTTCGACGCCGTGCCGCGCGCCCTCGGCAGCCCCGGGGTGGGCGAAGCCCAGCTGCTGGTTTGCGGCTTCGGTGATGCGCATGCCGATCTGCGCGAGATCCCTGGCTTCATCCGCGGTGAGCGAGAAGCCCAGGCGCTGCGCATCGGCGATGACGAAACTGTCCCCGCCGAACGCCACGTCGACCCGCAGCGTCCCCAGTCCGGGGACTTCGAGCGGCGCGTCCAGGCGGTCGACGAAGGAAGGCAGGTTCCGGACCGCGACCTCCTCGACCTTGCCGTCGCGGCACTCGGCTCGCACCTCGACCAGGCCGCCGGGCGCCTCGAGCCACAGCGTGGTCCGCGGCTCGTGCATCGGCACGATTCCGGTCTCCAGCAGCACCGTGGCCACGCACAGGGAGTTCGACCCCGACATCGGCGGAGTGTCGCAGGGCTCCATGACGATCCATCCCATCGCGGCTTGCGGATGCCTGGGCGGCACCAGCAGGTTGACATGCCGGAACACCCCGCCGCGCGGCTCGTTGAGCACGAAGTCGCGCAGCGTGCCGTCCTGCGCGATGAAGCGCGACTGCTCCCAGATGGTCGCTCCCGGCGGCGGCGCGACCCCGCCGACGATCACGTCGCCGACCTCGCCGGCGGCGTGGCAGCTCACGACATGGATGAGCTTGTTCGTGCGCATCGGGGGCGGTGGGTCGGGAAAGGGCTGCGGGTAGCTTTGTATATTCTATACAACATTGCGGCGGCGGAACGGCCTGCCCGCCGTCTGCCCGCCGCCAGACCCCAACACTCCATGGGGTAAACCATAGTGGGCCCAGTAATCACCAATGGCTAGACTCGGGTGCGAAAGTTACAAATGCCGCGAGCGGTGCGAGGCATTTTCCGGCCGCCTGGGATCACGCCGGCCCGGAAAATCGGACCGACCGCGGCTGCACTTTCTCTGACAACAACGCCAGCCAACGGGAGATCGCAGTGAAAAGAATCATCCAGGTCCTTTGCAGCTTTTTCGTCGCCGTCACCTGCCATGCCGCCGCAAGCGGCATGCCGGGAGTGCCGAACATTCCGCTGAAGCCGGGTTTGTCCTATGGCGGCTTCTTCAAGAACCACCAGCCGGTGAAGATCGTGTTCGCGGTCGGTCAGCCCGGCCCGCAGACCAAGGAGTCGCTGATCAACGGCGCGCTGGTCATCAAGTACCTGCGCGCGCACGGCTACAAGTACAAGATCCATTACGTCTTCTACAGCCGCGCGGTGGCGATCGCCGATACCTTCAGCCAGAAATACAGCAGCTGGGCTCCGCTGCTCAGGGCCTTGCACAACGAGGGCGTCACCTTCTCGGT
>JAKBBQ010000312.1 GCA_021808405.1 Pseudomonadota bacterium
CATCCAGCGCAGCAGCAGCGCGCGGCCGTCCGGGTCGAGCCCGAAGCGCGCGGCGATGCCCGGCACTTCCAGCAGGTCGCAGATCTCGCTGAAGGCCACGCGATGCCGTGCGATGCCCAGCACCCAGTCCAGCGCCAGCAGCAGCGAGCTGCCGCTGCGGCGTCGCAGGTCGGCGATGTCGAAGGGAATGCGCCGCGCGTCGTCCTCGGCATACTGTCCGAACACCGCGCGCACCGCGGGGGCGAAGACCTCGATGTCCGGCACCATGACCACGATGTCGCGCGGGCGCAGCGCCTCGGGCTTGCCGGCATCGCGGGCCAGCAGTTCGAGCAGCCGGTCGTGCAGGGCCTCGACCTCGCGCAGCGCGCCGTGCGCGACGTGGAACTGGATCGAGTCGTCGTCGTTCGCGATCGGCGGCGCGGCATGCTCGGCCAGCGGCAGCAGGTCGCGGATCGCGGCCTGCACGTGTTCGAGCAGGCTGCGCGGCTCGGACTCGTCGAACGCATCGGTACGCGGCAGCTCGCCCTGCGGCTCGGCAATGTCCCGGGTCGTATCGTGGGTTTCCAGCTGGCGCATGAAGTCGCGCCCCTGGCGCCCCCAGGCCGCCAGCAGCGGATGCGCATGCGCATGCATGGCCTGCAGCGGCACGGCGTCCAGCTCGCGCCCGCCACGCAACGGCTGGCGCCGGCGCGGCGCGCGCAGCAGGTCGCGCCCCTCGATGATGTCGGCCCAGTGGAAGCGGCAGGGGTTGGGCACGGCCACCAGCACCTGCGCATGGCGCGACAGCGCCACCAGCAGTTCCAGCACCGCCGGCGCCAGGGTCGCGGCGCCGAACAGACTCACTCGCTCGGGCAGTTCCAGGCTGCCGGGCGATGCCTCGCGCAGCCGATCCAGCACCCTTTGCTGCACCTGCGGGCGCACCAGCAGGCGTGCCTGGGCTCCCAGGCCGTCGAGCAGCTCGCGCCACAGCAGCGCCTGCCAGCGCTGCCCCGGCGCCAGTTCCCGGCGCCGCCCCAGCGCGTCGAACAGCACGTCGTCGCCGCGCGACCAGGCCTCGAGCCAGTCGGCCCGGTAGACCTGGTACTGGTCGTACAGATCGGCCAGGCGCTGCGCCAGTTGCAGCATGCGCAGCGCATCGCCATCGGCGAGGAAGGCCTCGATGGCCTCGAAACCCGCGCTCCCCGCCACGCCCGGCAACACCCGCAGCACGCGCCAGACCAGCGCCTGGCGGTCCAGCGGCGAACGCGCGCCCAGCTCCGCCGCACCCAGCACGGCGCGGCAGGTCTGCCACACGAAACGCGACGGCAGTTCCACCCGCGTGGCCGCGCTGATTCCCAGCGCCTGGGCCTGCGCGGCCTTGAACCATTCGCCGGCGCCGTTGCTCTGCACCAGCACCAGCTCGCTGCGCAGCGGGGCCAGGGGCCAGCGCTGCTGGAAATACAGCAACAGGTGGTGCAGGGTTTCCAGGCGGTTGCCGTGCAGCACCAGCAGCCCGCGCGGAGGCGGGCCGGCAGAGGCTACGGGGGACTGGAGCGGCTCGGCGGGCAAGGCGAAGGAACGAGGGGTCCGGGGGGCTGGCGCGGCCCTGGCAGTGTAGGCGCAGGCGGGAGCGTGCAGCTCCGGGTCCCTGGTCGATCAAAAAATTGGATCGATGCTACACAAACCATTCGTTGGATTTCGGAACAAAAGATTCCTAAATTCGCATGCACTGCCTTCGGGCAATCCCGAATCCCGCCATGATCGACAAACTCTGGAACCGCGTGTTCTCCGTCGGCGAAGCCCTGCACGACCCGCAGGCGCAGCCGCCGGGCAACACCCAGGTGCGCTCCACCACCTGCTACATGTGCGCCTGCCGCTGCGGCATCAACGTGCACGTGCGCGACGGCGAGGTGCGCTTCATCGAAGGCAATCCCAACCATCCGCTGAACAAGGGGGTGATCTGCGCCAAGGGCTCGGCCGGCATCATGAAACAGGTGTCGCCGGCGCGCCTGAGCCGCCCGCTGCGCCGCAAGCCGGGCGCCGAGCGCGGCGCCGGCGAGTTCGAGGCCATTTCCTGGGACGAGGCCTTCGCGATGCTGGAACAGCGCCTGGGACATCTGCGCGCCACCGACCCGAAGCGCTTCGCGCTGTTTACCGGGCGCGACCAGATGCAGGCGCTGACCGGCCTGTTCGCGCGCGAGTTCGGCACCCCCAACTATGCCGCGCACGGCGGCTTCTGCTCGGTGAACATGGCCGCCGGCATGATCTACACGGTGGGCGGCAGCTTCTGGGAATTCGGCGGCCCGGACCTGGAGCGGGCGAAGCTGTTCGTGATGATCGGCACCGCCGAGGATCACCACAGCAACCCGCTGAAGACCGCGATCTCGGAATTCAAGCGCCGCGGCGGACGCTTCATTTCGATCAATCCGGTGCGTACCGGCTACTCGGCGGTGGCCGACGAGTGGATTCCCATCCGCCCGGGCACCGACGGCGCGCTGTTCATGGCCCTGCTGCACCTGCTGCTGCGCCGCGAGCGCTTCGACCGCGACTTCGCCGTGCGCTACACCAACGCCGCGCAACTCGTGCGGCTGCAGCCCGGCCATCCGCAGCACGGCATGCTGGTGCGCAACGAGCAGGCCGACGAGGGCGCGCCCGACGCGCCGCTAAATTTCTGGTGGTGGGACGAGGCGGCACAGGCCCCGGTGCCGGCCTGGACCGAGGGCGTGCAACCGGCGCTGTGGGGGCGCCACACCATGCCCGACGGCACGCCGGTGGCCACCGCGCTGCAGTTGCTGCGCGAGCAGACCGAGGATTGCAGCCCGCAATGGGCGGCCGGCATCACCGGCATCCCGGCCGGGCGCATCGAACGCCTGGCCGAGGAGATGGCCCACTGCGCGCTGGACCAGGCCTGGGACGAGCCCCAGCCCTGGACCGACTGGTGGGGCCGCGAGCACGCCAGCGTGCGCGCGCGCCCGCTGGCCTTCCACGCCATGCGCGGCCTGGCCGCGCATTCCAACGGCTTCCAGACCATCCGCGGGCTGGCCGTGCTGATGAGCCTGCTGGGCACCATCGACGTGCCCGGGGGCTTTCGCCACAAGCCGCCGTACCCGAAGGAGATCCCGCCCAGCGTGCGCACGATCAACAGCTGGGAACAGGTACGTCCGGACACTCCGCTGCCGGCGGCGCCGCTGGGCTGGCCCACGCGCCCGGAGGAACTGATGGTCGACGAGCAGGGCCGGCCCATGCGCATCGACAAGGCCTTCTCGTGGGAGCATCCGCTGGCCGTGCACGGACTGATGCACAACGTGATCACCAACGCGTGGCGCGGGGACCCCTACCCGATCGACACCCTGATGATCTTCATGTCCAACATGGCCTGGAATTCGTCGATGAACACCCAGCGGGTGCGGCGCATGCTCACCGACCGCGATGGGTCCGGCGAGTACCGCATCCCCTTCCTGGTGGTGGCCGACGCCTTCCACAGCGAGATGACGGCCTTCGCCGACCTCGTGCTGCCCGACACCACCTACCTGGAGCGGCATGACGCGATGTCCATGCTGGACCGTCCGATCTCCGAATACGACGGCGCCATGGACTCGGTGCGCGTGCCGGTGGTGCCGCCCCTGGGCGAGTGCAAGCCCTTCCAGGAAGTGCTGATCGAACTGGCCTCGCGCCTGCGCTTTCCCTCCTTCACCCGCGCCGACGGCAGCCGCAAGTACGCCGGCTACCCGGAGTTCATCGTCGGCTACGAGACCGCGCCAGGCTCGGGCATCGGATTTCTCAGCGGCTGGCGCGGCGCCGACGGCAGCAAGTCGCTCA
>JAKBBQ010000313.1 GCA_021808405.1 Pseudomonadota bacterium
CCACACGGTGTCGAGCATGGTCGGCTGCGCCTTCGCGGTGGGGTGGATGTCGTCCGACTGGAACCAGTCGGGATGGTCGACGACCCGCGCCAGCAGGAAGGGCACGAGCGCGGTGTGCTCGAGCTGCGCCACCTGCGGGAAGATGTCGGCGAAGCGCTGGGTGTAGGCGGGGCCGTAGTTGGGCGGCATGCGCATGCCGATGAGCAGCACGCGGGCGCCGAAGTCCCGACAGGCGCTGGCCATGGAGCGCAGGTTGGATTCGGTGGCGGCCAGCGACAGTCCGCGCAGCGCGTCGTTGCCGCCGAGTTCGATCACCACGACCTTGGGCTTGTCGCGCCCGAGCAGTGCCGGCAGCCGGCTGAGCCCGCCGGCGGTGGTCTCGCCGCTGATGCTGGCGTTGACCACCCGCCATGCGGGGTCGCGCTGGCGCATGCGCTGCTGCAGCAGCGCGACCCAGCCGCTGCCGGTTTCCAGTCCGTATCCCGCCGACAGGCTGTCGCCGATGACCAGCAGCACCGGTCGCGCCGCGGTCGCCGCCCAGGCCCCGCCGCAGGTCGCCGCCAGTGCCAGCAGCAGGATTCCTACAATGCCCTTTCGTACACGTCGCATGCCATGTCCTTCCCGAAAGCTCCAGCCGCCATTGTCGCCCAGCACCTGCGCAAGTCGGTGCGCGACGCCGCGGGCGAGCTGCTGGTGCTCGACGACGTGGACCTGCAGGTGGGCGAGGGCGGCAGCCTGGCCATCGTCGGTCCCTCGGGATCGGGCAAGTCGACCCTGCTCGGCCTGCTCGCCGGGCTGGACCTGCCGAGCTCGGGCAAGGTGTGGATCGACGGCGTCGACCTGTTCGGACTCGACGAGGACGGTCGCGCCGCGCTGCGCGCCGCCAAGTTGGGGTTTGTATTCCAGAATTTCCAGCTGATCGACCACCTCGACGCCCTGCACAACGTGTCGCTGGCGCTGGACATCGCCGGCGGCCGGGCCGACTCGCTGCAGCTCGCGGCGCGGATGCTCGAGCGGGTCGGGCTCGGCGGGCGCGAGAGGCGCAAGCCCGGGGTACTGTCGGGAGGCGAGCAGCAGCGCGTGGCGCTGGCCCGCGCCTTTGTCACCCGGCCGAGGCTGCTGCTGGCCGACGAGCCCACCGGCAACCTGGACGCGGCCACCGGAGCGAAGATCATCGACCTTCTGTTCGAGTTGCAACGCCAGCAGCGCAGCACCCTGGTGCTGGTGACCCACGATCCGCAACTGGCCGCGCGCTGCGAGCAGGTGCTGGAACTGCGCGCCGGCCGCGTCGTCGAGGCCGCGGCGGCGGCACCCTTCCTGCCATGACCCTGCGCCTGCTGTATGGTTTCCACGCGGTCGGGGCGCGCTTGCGCGCGGCGCCGCAGACGGTGCGCGAGCTGCTGGTCGACGCCGCACGCCACGACGCCAGGATGCGCCAGCTGCGCGAGCGCGCCGAGCAGGCGGGGGTGGCCGTGCAGGCGGTGCTCGCGGCCCGGCTGGACGCGCTCGTGGCCGAGCGTCGCCACCAGGGGGTGGTCGCCAGGGTGGAGGCGCTGGCCCAGCCGACGACCCTGGACGCGGTGCTCGACGCGGCCGGCCCGCAGCCGTTGCTGCTCGGGCTGGACGGCATCACCGATCCGCACAACCTCGGCGCGATCCTGCGCAGCGCCGACGCCGCCGGGGTGCATGCGGTGTTCGCGCCCAAGGACCGGGCGGTCGGCCTGACCGCGGCGGCCGCCAAGGTGGCCAGCGGCGCCGCCGACAGCGTGCCCTACCTGATGGTGACCAACATGGCGCGTGCGCTGGCCGGGTTGCGCGAACGCGGGGTGCGGGTGATCGGCGCTGCCGGCGAGGCCCAGTGCAGCGTCTACCAGGCCGACTTCACCGGGCCCTGCGCCCTGGTGCTCGGCGCCGAGGGCAGCGGCTTGCGGCGGCTGGTGCGCGAGGGTTGCGACCTGCTGGTGCGAATCCCCATGCTGGGCAGCGTGGACAGCCTGAATGTCTCGGTCGCGGCGGGGGTGTGCCTGTTCGAAGCGGTGCGCCAGCGCCAACCGGCCGCGCCCGGCCTGGGCTGAACCCCGCCGGCCGGCCGTGCTGGCGGGGCCGGCGTCAGCCCGGCTCGGCGCCGGCAAGGTGCCGGTGGGCGCGTCGCAAGCCCAGCCAGACCAGCAACCCCAGCAGGGGGATCGACAGCCCCTGGGCGAGCTCGGGGTCGACATGCAGCCAGGGGCGCGCGGCGCCGAACAGGTGGCCGACCAGCGACGAGGCGTAGTAGGTGATCGCCGCCACCGACAGTCCCTCGACGGTCTGCTGCAGCCGCAGTTGCAGGTACTGGCGGCGGCTCATCGAGGCCAGCAGTTCACGGTTCTGCTGCTGCATCTGCACCTCCACCCGGGTGCGCAGCAGGTTGGAGCAGCGTGAAATCCTCTCCGACAGCCCCTGCAGCCGGCGCGCGGTGTGGGCGCAGGTCTGCATGGCCGGGCTGAGGCGGCGGTCCATGAACTGGCCCATGGTCTGCAGCCCGCCGAAGGGCTGTTCGTGCAGGTCCTGGATGCGCCGCCCCACCAGGTCGTAGTAGGCCGCGGCCGCGGTGAATCGCGCATGGTGGCGGGCGTACAGCCCCTCGACCGCGGATGCCAGCTGCGACAGCTCGTCCAGGCTCTGGCGGTCGCGTTCGCCGTCGGACGAGCGGATGGCGTCCATCAGGTGCGCCAGCTCGGCCTCGAAGCGTGCCAGCTGCGGGCCGACCGCGCGCGCCACCGGCAGCGCCAGCAGCGCCAGCAGCCGGTAGGTCTCGATTTCCAGCAGGCGCTGCGCCATGCGGCCGCGCCGCCGCGCCGAAATGTCGCGGCCGACGACGACAAAGCGGGCAAAGCCGTCGGCGTGGATGCGCAGGTCGGTGTAGACCCGCGCCTGGCGATCGGCCACCTCGGAGCCGACCAGGGCGTCGGCGTCGAGCACCCGCTCGAGCTCCAGGCCCGGCCATTCGGCGGCCGCGTCGAGCTCGGGCAGCACCGCGACGTGGATGGCGCACAACAGCTCGCCGGGGATCGCCTCGCGCCAGGCCTGGGACAGCTGCTGCGCGGCGCCGTGGGCGAACCACTCGCCGGGTTCCTGCGCCAGCCCGGGGCGGATGAAGGTATAGGACACGAATTCGCCGTGCCGCTCCCAGCGCAGCCGCAGCGGGCCGATCTGGGAGGAACAGAAGCTGCCTGTCGCTGCCGGCAGCGCCAGGTGCTGTTCCTCGAGCAGGCGGCACAGGTGAAGGTGGGCCTGTGCCTGCTGCGCCGCGTCGGCCAGGAAAGCCATGTGGCTGATCAGGCAGGGCGCCGGCAGGCGCTCGAACGGCCGGGCATGGATTTCGTTGTGCAGCGGCTGGCGCAGCGGGTGTTCTTGCATGTCGGCGTGGCAGGGGGGGTGGCGCAGCATAGCGCGTCGGCTGCGGGTGTCCCGCGCTGCGGTGCAGCACGCATTCATGCCTATAATGCGAAGGTTTTGTCGGGGCTCGTGATTGCGATCGCGAGCCGCGGCAGGCCGCTGCGGCAAGCCGCGGCGAAATTCGCGAACCGGCCCCACCAGGTGCCCGGCGCCAGCGCAGGCCCGATGCGGTCGGCGGCGCGGGTTGAGGGCCGTCTTTCAGACCCAACCTAGGAAAATCTGCGATGTCTGTGTCGATGCGAGAAATGCTCGAAGCCGGTGTGCACTTCGGGCACCAGACGCGGTTCTGGAACCCGAAGATGGCTCCGTACATTTTCGGCCACCGCAACAAGATCCACATTGT
>JAKBBQ010000039.1:0-4253 GCA_021808405.1 Pseudomonadota bacterium
GGCGGCGCGGCGGCGGTGCCGCGCCGCCGCGCCGGCGCCGGCGCCTGCGCCGCGCCCGGCTCGAGCAGCCGCGCTGGAAAGCGGGCGCGCCGCACCGGAGTGGACATCGGCGAGCCGGCCGCTCAACCCGGCCCGAGGGCCGCAAAGCGCTTGCGGCAGTCCTCGAGCAGGCGGTAGTGGGTCAGGTCCAGCTGCAGCGGCGTGAGCGCAGCGTAGCCCTGGGCGATGGCGTGGAAGTCGGTGCCCGGCTGGTCGTCCAGTGCATCGCCGGCCGAGCCGATCCAGTACACCGGTTCGTTGCGCGGGTTGCGCTGCATCACCACCGGCTGGCTGGGATGGCGCTTGCCCAGGCGGGTGACCTGCAGGCCGCGCAGCTGGTCGCGCGGCAGGTTGGGCACGTTCAGGTTGAACAGCACCGGGGACTGCGGCGGCTGCGCCGTCACCTCCTGCGCCACCCGCACCGCCAGCTCGACCGCGGTGTCCAGGTGCGCCCAGCCCTTTTGCACCAGCGACACCGCCAGCGCGGGCAGGCCGAACAGGTAGCCCTCGGTGGCGGCGGCGACGGTTCCCGAGTAGATCGTGTCGTCGCCCAGGTTGGCTCCGTTGTTGACTCCGCTGACCACGAGGTCGGGGCGGAAGTCGAGCAGCCCGGTCAGCGCGATGTGCACGCAGTCCGACGGGGTTCCGTTGACGAAGAGGAAGCCGTTGTCGGCGCTGAACACCGACAGCGGGCGGTTCAGGGTCAACGCGTTCGACGCCGCACTGGCGTTTTGCTCCGGGGCCACCACGGTGACCTCGCCGAGTCGCCGCAGCCCGGCGTACAGGGCGTGCAGGCCGGGGGCCAGGTAGCCGTCATCGTTGGCGAGCAGGATGCGCATGCCATCAGTGTATCGGGCCGCGACCGCCCGCCCGCGTCAGCCGAGGACTTCTCGCAACAGCGGCAGCGCATGCTCGGTGGCGCGCAGCCCTTCGACCATCGCCACTTCTCCGCGGTGATAATCCAGCGGGCCGATTCCCGCCACCCGCGGCCGGATCACCACGTCGGCGGGCTCGCCGGCAAGGCGCGCGTTGGTGATGCGCACCTGCATGATGTTCAGGCTGGCGGTGAGCACGCCGAGCAGCGAAGGCATCGGCAGCGATTCCGGCTGTTCGCTGCCCGGCCACAACCTGGACCACAGCGACTCGCGGTCGCGCGTGCGTGCCGTGCGGGCCGGCCCGGCCGCGACGCGCGTGCGGCGTCCGACCAGATCCCAGTTCAGGTCGACCGCGATCACCACGTCGGCGCCCATCGCCCTGCACAGCGAAACCGGCACCGGGTTGACCAGGCCGCCGTCGACCAGCAGCCGGCCGTCGCGCTGCACCGGGGTGAACAGGCCCGGCAGCGCGATCGAGGCGCGCACGGCGTCGATCACCGGCCCGTCGCGCAGCCAGACTTCGCGGCCGCTGTCGAGTTCGGTGGCCACGCAGGCGAAGGCGCGCGGCAGCTTGTCGATCCCCGGATCGTCGAACTGGGAGCGGAAGTACTGCACCAGCTTGCGCCCCTCGATCATGCCCGCCGACAGCTTGAGGTCGACCAGTCCCATCACACCCTGCCGGGTCAACGAACGCACCCAGGGCTCGAGGCGGTCGATCTCCCCCGCGGCGTAGGCCGCGCCGACCAAGGCGCCGATGGAACTGCCGCAGACGATGTCGGGTTCGATTCCCGCCTGCAGCAAGCCGCGGATCACGCCGACATGCGACCAGCCGCGCGCCGAGCCGCTGCCCAGCGCCAGTCCGATGCGAACCTTCCGTGTTGCCTGCACCATCGCCCCTCGCCTGCCCGCGCCCTGCGGCGCCGCCGCCCCGGCCCGCAGTGGCACAGGATAGCGGCCCCGCGCGCTGGCGCGGTGGCGCTACAGTGGAGTGGCCGCAGCCCCTGGCGCCGATCATGAGCGACGATTCCCAGATCCTCGTCCCGCCCTCGTTCATCGCCCTGTTCATCGAGCCGGGGCGCGCGCGCCCGACCGCGCCGCGGCAGACCATCGTCGAGCGCTACGAATACTGCGAAGACCTGGCGCAGCTGCTGTGCCAGCGCGCAGGCGAGATCCGTGCCGACCTGGGAATCACCGGGCACGACGTGCTCGAGCGCATGCGGCGCGGCCTGCTCGGCGGTGACGCCGGGGTCGACGAGCGCGAGGCGGGCTGGGTGCTGACGCGTCTGGCCGAACTGCTCGGGTGGAGCGCCCCCGGCGACTCGCTGCCGACGGACTAGGCGATGCCCGACCCGCTCCCGCCCAACGCTTCCCGCGCCGCAGCCAGACCGGCCCGGTGCGTCCTCGTGGCTTGCCTGGGCTGGCTGGCGTGGCCCGTGCTGGCCGCGTCGGTCGCGCCGGTCGCCGCGTCCGCACCGGGCACGCTGGCTTCGCCCCCGGCGCGCTGCGCAAGCGGGCCGTCGCGAGCGGATTACGTCAGCCTGCGCGCGGCCAGCGCCGAGGCGCTGGCCGCCGCGGTGGCGCATTGCCGCAGCCTGGGCTACCGCCGCATCGGCGGCGTGGCGCGCGCCGTGGTGAGCAATCCGGGAGCGTCCTCGCCCGAGTTGTATTTCCAGGTGATGGTGGTCCCCCCAGGCGCGGCGGCCAGCTCCGCATCGTCGCCGGCGCGGCCGCCGGGCGGCTGAGGCCTGCGGCCGGGGCCGGGCTGCATCGGCCGCCGCGTTGCACCGCGCTACGCGGTGCGCAGCGCGCGTGCGACGCTGAACATGCCTGGCGTATCGCTGCCGGCGAAGTTGCCCAGCGCGATCAGCGACTGCCGCCAGTAGCCGCGCAGCATGCGGCGCTCGCCGCGGCCGGCGTGCTCGGCATGCAGCACCTGCCGGTTGCGCAGGAACAGCACCTCCCCGGGCTGCAGACCCAGCCAGGTCGCACCGCCGCGTGCCAGGCCTTCGATCTCCCGCAGCACCTGCAAGGCCGCGGCGTCGCCGGCGCGCGCCGGGCGGGTACACGACAGGTCGATCGAGGCCAGCCATCCCAGCGGTGTCTGCCGCAGCAACGCACAGCGCTCGTCGGCGCCGGCGCTGGCGCTGCCGCGCAGCGCCAGCGCGGCCGGCAACGCCTGGCTGAAACGCTCCTGCATGGCCACCTCGCGCAGTCCCTGGGGCAGCGCGGCGGCCAGCGCGGCGACATCGACCAGGCCGACGCTGGCGCGCGCGTGGTTCGTGCAGGAGCTCAGCGACAACGCCTCGGGCCGGAAAGCCGGCCGCAGCGCCGGGATGTCGGTGCGGAAGTCGCCCTCGGCCTCGCGCTCGCGCGCCCCGGAACACGCGCCGCGCGCCTCGACCACCTGGAACACCGCAGGCCCTTCCTCCAGCAGGCCGTAGGGCTGCCCCACGCCCAGCCAATGGCCCGCCACGCAGGTCAGGACGCAGCGATGGAAATCCTGCAACGGCCACGCGCTGGCGGCGAAGCGCACCAGGCAGGCATGACGCAACAGGTCGGGATGCGGCGCCACGCCGAGCTCGCGTGCCGCCAGGCGCGCCGCCTGCAGCACCTGGCGCACGTCGGGCCGGGGCGCCGCTACCGCGGCGGCGGGAGCGCGAGCCGCGTGCAGCGCGCGCTGCGTGGACTCGGCGTCGACGTCGAGCGTGGGAACGGTCAGGGGACTCAGGTCGGACGGCATCGGTCGGGGCGATATGCGGTGTTGGAATCCACCGGATATTTGCACGATACCGTTCGCTTCGCCTCGAAATAGGAATTGGGGTTTTGAAGGTCTTTCAGTGCTCAGGCAAGACGGTTTTCCGCGGCGCCGCTTTGGCGCAAATCCGTCGGCCCGCCAGGCCGGTCGGCGCCAGCCCGGTTGCAAAAGAAGGACGCCATGCGCAATCGGTCGCGAAAGGTCGCGCGATGCCCCGAGCATACCCCGGATCGACTTGCGCATCCTTTTGAAAAACAAGGACATTCTCGCGAGGCTACGATGCCCGTGTCCCCCTTCCGGTAGCGCGATGATCGACGATCCGCTGTGGAGCGAAATCGAGGCTTTCCTGTGCCGCAAGGTACCGATCCCCCGCGACCATCGGCTCGGGCGCGGTTCCCGCCTCGGACGCGATCTGAAGCTGCGCCCGATCGAGCAGCGCGAACTCATGGAGGATTATTTCTCGTTTTTCCGTGTAAATCGTGGGGATTATGATCCGCGGAGGATCCGCGGGCGCGCGCGGTGTCCGTGGGCGCGCCGCTGCGCGGCCGCCGCGCCCCCGCGAGACATCGACGCCGACATGCTGC
>JAKBBQ010000039.1:4263-19329 GCA_021808405.1 Pseudomonadota bacterium
TCGCCGCCCCCGCCGCCCGCGCCCCGCGCCCGCACGGACCCTGACGCACCGGCGAAGTCGGCTCAGCGCGTCGCCGCGAGAACCGCCTTGACCTTGTCGAACAACGCGAACTTGCCCACCGCGTCGGCCTGGTCGTAGATGGCGCGCACCCGTCCCTGGCCGTCGACCACCATCATCACGTCCTCGTGGGTGATGTCGTAGTCCACCCTGGCGCGCGCCGCCAGCGGGTTGGCCACGATCGGCTGGGGGTCGCTGCCCGCGACCGCCAGCGCCGGCGTCGCCTGCTCGGCGGCGTCGTCCGAGCCGCTATCCATCACCTTCTGGTAGTCCACGTGGAAGCCCGCGGTGACGACCCGGCGGATCTGCTCCGGCCTGCCAGTCAGGTATTCCCAGTGCGGGTTCGCGGGATTCCAGCCGTACTCGCGCAGGAAGTCGCGCATCTGTCGCGGCCCGGTGCCGCCGGGATCGACGTTGAAGGCCACCACCTCGACGCGGCCGGCCAGCGGCGTCGCGGCCAGCAGGTTCTCGAAACCCACCAGGTGGGCCGCGATGACCGGGCAGAAGGTGTTGCAATAGGGAAACAGGAAGGTCACCACCTGGACCTTGCCCCGGAAAGCCGAAGACGACACCGTGGCGCCGTTCTGGTCGATCAGGTCGCGATACGCCGGCGCGCGAAACAGCACCGGAGGCATCCGCGCCGCGCTCGCCCGACAGATTTCCCGCTGCGTACCCAGCAGCCATCCTGCAGCCGCCGCGACCAGCACCAGCAGCGCCGTCGCGACTCCCCACGCCAAGCCTCGCCGCGTTGCGGCCATTCGTTCCTGCGCCATGCGATTCCATGCGAGCCAAGGCCCGGGCCCCCGGCGGCGCGGCCGAGCCCGGGCCTGCATTCGGCGCCGCGCCTGGGAGGATCATAGTTCGGCCATTCGTCGAAGCGGGCCCTTCCTGGCAGGACTGCGCCAACCGTTACGATGGGCAGCCTGTTGCAACACCCGAACCCGAGCGATGGATTTCCACGAACTGCAAGAACTCTGGCGCGACCGCGACCGTCTCAACCAGGCGCAGTGGACGCGCCTGTACCGCCTCGTGCACGGCGTGCTCGCCAAGGCACGCCTGTACGACGGCCTGGAGCGCGAGGACCTGGTGCAGGGTTTCTTCCTCGACAAGGTGGTGCGCGGACGCTCGGCCGCGGTACCCGAGCGGCCGGCCGCGCTGCTGCAGTGGTTCGCGCGCTACCAGGCCTCGATGCACCGCGGGCTGCGCTCCGAGCCCAGCTTCGAGGCCTCCGAGCTCCCGACGGAGGACACGCTGCCGGCCGCCGAGTGCGAAGCCGCGGAGCCGTTGTTCCGGGCCTCCCGCGCGAACGCGGTGCAAGCGTTTTTCGACACCCTGGACGAGCAGGAGAAGATCCTCGTGCAGCACGCCCACTGCGACCAGCAGTCGGTGCTGTCGGTGGCGCAGGCGCACCGCATCGCCAGCGCCCACCACCACAGCAAGCGCCTCGGCCTGGTGCTGAGCCGCCATGCGCTGCCGTCGGACTGGGCGCAGACCAAGCTCGGCCGCTTCGTCACCCGCGCTCTGGGCATTTCCACCGATGCCCGAGACGACCTGCTGCAGGTCTTGCGCCTGCTGTGTGAAACCGCCCAGCAGTGGTGGAGCCGCGCATGCGCCACCACCGCCTGATCCCGCCGCTGGACTTCATCGAGGAGGGCCTGTTCGGTGTCGCCGACGGGGCCGGCTCCGAGGCGGCCGACGATTCGCCCGCCGAGGCGCTGGCCTCGCTTGCGCTGCCGGCGCTGATCGCCGAGGCGGTCGCGCGCCGGGTCGCCGCAGCGCCTCTGCCGGAGCCGCCCGAGCCCTCGCCGGGCGAGCTGTGGTGGCTCGCGCTGGACTCCGGCGCGGACCGTCCGGTCGCGCTGGCGCTGCTGCATGTGGCGCCGCCCGAGGTCTGCGGTTGGCTGGTCGGCAGCGAAGTAGCCTATGCCGGCGACGACGACTGGGTGATCCAGGACGACGACGTGCACGGTGCGCTCGATCCCCGCCTGGGCATGGTGCACCTGTGGAACCCGGTGTGCATCCCGGCCGAACGGCTCGACGCGCTGGCCGCGGTGATGCGTTCGGCGAGCTTCGACGGTCTGCGCACCCTCGCGCAGCGTCGCGCCTGGGCGGCCGGCATGGCGCCCGAGCCGGGGCGCGTCGGCCTCAGCCAGCGCGATGGCGTGAGCTTTGTCTGCGGCACCCCGCTGGGTCAGCCGCAGCACGACCCGCGCCACGTCTACCGGGCGTTGTACCGCCGGCTGGCCGCGCTGCTGGGCCACGCCGGCGCGGCCTCCGAAGGGCAGTCCGAGCGATGAGCACCGTGCTGCTGTACGGACTGCTGCTGCCGCTGCTCGGAGTGTTCGCCGGAGCGGTGGCCGGCAAGCTGCTGGCGCGGGATGGCGAGCCGCTGAACCGCGGCGCCGCGGTGTTCGTCGCGATGCTGGTCATCGCGGGCAGCTGGCTGCACGTCTGGCACGTGCTCGGCGCGGCGGCCGCGCACCCCCCAGGCTCGCGCTGAGTCGCCGAAGCCGCGCCCGGCGCGGCGCGCTTCAGTTGAGCAGGGCCTTTTCGTCGCGCTGCGGCCTCGGGATCGCGCCGCAGGCACCGACCAGCAACAGCGCCGCGTTGCGCAGCATGCCGACCTGGCGGACGATGCCTGCCTCGACCACCTCGCGGCGCGGCGCCGTGTCGGCAGCGGCGAGCACCGCCGCGACGACCGCGGTGGCGCGCCCGGTGGTGTCGCTGTAGTACACCTTGGCCCCCTTGGCCTGGGCGTTGACCCGGTTGATGGCGTCGAGGAACCGCTCGCGATCCAGCCCGAGGTCGGCGGGCCCCAGGAAATTCGGAAGCACCACCTGGAACACCTCGGGATCGTGCTCGGCCTGCACCGAGATCAGCAGCGTGCCGAGTTCCGGGTACTTGAACACCACATCGTCGTCGGCGTCGATGGTGGCGACCAGGCCCAGGCTTTCCTCGACGATCGAGGCATACAGTTGCGCCAGCGCGGAATGGGACATGAGGGACTCCTGTGTTCGGGAAAGGAAGGACTGCAGGCCGGACACGCCGCCCGGCCCTTCACTTCCCAGAACGCAGGTCGCGCGCGAATTTGCAATCCGCCGATCCACCGCCCGGGGGCCGCGCTGGCGTGGGCGACGGGTCGCCGCGGTGACTCAGTCGCCTGCCCGCGCCGGGCTCAGCAGCACCGGGATCGACTTCGACGCCGGGGTGCCGCAGCCGTCGGCCGCGCTCGCCAGCGGAACCAGCGGGTTGGTTTCGGGGTAGTAGGCGGCGATGCAGCCGCGCGGAATGTCGTAGTCGACCAGCGTGAACCCCGGCACCCGGCGCCGCACGTCGTCGTCCCACACGGTGTCGAGGTCGACCCTCGCGCCTTCGGCCAGCCCCAGCGCCTGGCGATCGGCCGGATGGATGAACACCACGTCGCGCCTGCCGTACACCCCGCGGTAGCGGTCATTCAGCGCGTACACCGTGGTGTTGTACTGGTCGTGCGAGCGGATGGTCGCCAACACCAGCACGCGCTCGCCGTGGCGCTTGCGCGCGCGGTGCAGCGGGCTGTCGGGGTCGAGCGCATGCACGACGAACTGCGCCTTGCCGCTGGCCGTGAGCCACTGCCGCTGGCGCGACGCGACGTGCAGGTGGAATCCGCCTTCGGCCGCCACGCGCCGATTGAAATCCTCGAAGCCCTCGACGACCTTGGCGACTTCGTCGCGGATGCGCGAGTAGTCCTGCGCCAACCAGGCCCAGTCCACCGGGCTGGCTCCCAGCGTGGCCTCGGCGACGCCGGCGACGATGGCGACCTCCGAGCGCAGCGTGGGCGCGGCGGGTCGGTTCATTCCGAAGGACAGGTGCACCTGGCACATCGAGTCCTCGACGCTGACCCCCTGCTCGACCCCGCTCTGCAGGTCACGTTCGGTGCGCCCGAGAGTGGGCAGGATCAGCGCCTGGCGGCCGTGCACCAGGTGGCTGCGGTTGAGCTTGGTCGACACCTGCACCGTGAGTTGGCACTGGCGCAGCGCCTGCATGGTGCGCGGGGTGTCGGGAGCCGCCATCACGAAGTTGCCGCCGAGGGCGAAGAACACCCGCACCTGGCCGCGCAGCATGGCGTCGATGGTGGCCACCACGTCGAGGCCGTGACGGCGCGGCGGCGTGAAGCCGTAGACCTGCTGCAGGCGGTCGAGGAACCGCGCGCTCGGGCGCTCCTCGATTCCCATCGTGCGGTCGCCCTGCACATTGGAGTGGCCGCGCACCGGGCACAGCCCGGCGCCGGGCTTGCCGATCTGCCCGCGCATCATCAGCAGGTTGGACAGCATCTGCACATTGGCCATCGCGTGCTTGTGCTGGGTCAGCCCCATTCCCCAGGTGGCGATCACCCGCTGGCCGCGGCAGTAGATGTCGGCCAGCGCGTGGATCTGCTCCAGGTCCACCCCCGACTCCTCGACCAGCGGCTGCCACGCCTGCTGGCGCAGGTCGGCCGCGAAGGCCTCGAAACCGCTGCAGTGGCTGGCGATGAAATCGACGTCGAGCACCCGCGGCGCGCCGGCGGCCAGCGCCGCGTCATCGAGTTCCAGCACCCGCTTGGCCACCCCCTTGAGCAGCGCGAAGTCGCCGCCGACGCGCGGCCGCACGAACACCGAGCTGATCGAGGTGCTGCCGCCGCCGAGCATCTGCAGCGGGCTCTGCGGGTCGGTGAAGCGCTCCAGGCCGCGTTCGCGCAGCGGGTTGATCGACACGATCGTCGCGCCGCGCCGGGCGCAGTCGCGCAGCTCGCCGAGCATGCGCGGATGGTTGGTCCCCGGGTTCTGGCCGAACAGCAGCAAGGTGTCGGCCTGCGCGAAGTCGTCCAGCGTGACGGTGGCCTTGCCCACGCCCACCGTCCCCGGCAGTCCGCGGCTGGTCGCCTCGTGGCACATGTTCGAGCAGTCGGGGAAGTTGTTGGTACCGTAGGCGCGAACGAACAGCTGGAACAGGTAGGCCGCCTCGTTGCTGGTCCGCCCCGAGGTGTAGAAGCTGGCCTGGTCGGGGTCCGGCAGCGCGCCCAATTCGCGCGCGATCAGCGCGAAGGCCTCCTCCCAGGCGATCGGCAGGTAGCGGTCGCTGGCGCAGTCGTACACCAGCGGCTCGGTCAGCCGGCCGTGCTGCTCGAGCTCGAAGTCCGATTGCCCGAGCAGCTCGGCCACCGTGTGGCGGGCGAAAAAGGCGGCATCGGCGCGCCGCGACGTCGCCTCGGCGGCGACCGCCTTCACCCCGTTCTCGCAGAACTCGAAGGTCGAGGCATGGTTGCGGTCGGGCCACGCGCAACCCGGGCAGTCGAAGCCCTCGGGCTGGTTCTGCGCCAGCAGCATTTTCAGCTTGGCCGGGTCGACCCGTTCGCGCAACAGGGTCACCGCCACCTGCTTGAGCGCCCCCCAGCCGGCTGCGGGATGGTCGTAGGGCTGGATTGCGGGTTGCGAGCGTGCCATGGTGCGTCGTGCCGTTTCTAGGTAAAAACCCTTATCGTATGCAGGGACTGAATAGTCCTGTAAGGAATAATGGCTTTCGTCCTGTGCTTTGCTCGCAGCCGACCCCCGCAAGCCCGCCATGCCGCCCGACGAACCCGAGCTGAAGCCCGAACTCTGGCTCTTGCTGCTGCTGCAGCGCGAAGCGGCCGCCGGCCGGGGGCTGTCGCTGGCCCGGTTGCGCCAGCTCAGCGAGCTGCCGATGAGTCGGTTGCAGCGCCTGCTCGGCCGCCTCGAGGACGGCGGCCTGCTGCAGGTGCTGCACCGCGAGTCCGCCGCGGCCGAGGTGGAACTGGACCAGGCCGCGCTGCAAGGGCTGCAAGCCAGCGCGCGGCCGGGCGCGGGCGGCGCCGGCAAGGCCTGAGCGCCGCCTTCGCGGCGCGCCTACAAGGTGCCGGGATAGGCTCCGCCGTCCAGCACGATGTTCTGGCCGGTGACAAAGCCGGCTCCGGCCGAGCAAAGGAAGGCGCAGGCCGCGCCGAATTCGGCCGGATCGCCGAAGCGCCCGGCCGGGTTCTCGGCCGCCCGCCGCGCCAGGATCTCCTCGGCCGGCACGCCGGTGGCTGCGGCCTGACCCTTGGCGACCGCGGCCAGGCGATCGGTCGCGAAGGGGCCTGGCAGCAGGTTGTTGATGGTGACATTGCGACGCACGGTCTTGCGCGCCAGGCCGGCGACAAAGCCGGTCAGCCCGCTGCGGGCCGCGTTCGACAGGCCGAGGATGTCGATCGGCGCTTTCACCGCGGCCGAGGTGATGTTGACAATGCGACCGAATCCCCGCTCCATCATCGAATCGACGCTGGACTTGATCAGCTCGATGGGCGTCAGCATGTTGGCGTCGACCGCGCGGATCCAGTCGTCGCGGCTCCAGTCGCGGAAGTCCCCCGGCGGCGGCCCGCCGGCGTTGTTGACCAGGATGTCGATCGCCCCGGCTGCCGCCAGCGCGTCCGCCCTGCCCCGCGCGGTCGTGATGTCGCCGACCACCTCGACGACCTCGACCCGGCAGGTTTCACGGATGTGGCGTGCCGTCTCGGCCAGCGCCTGCGCACCGCGCGCGGTCAGGGTCACGTGCACCCCCTCGGCGGCCAGCGCGAGCGCGCAAGCGCGCCCCAGCCCCTTGCTCGACGCGCAGACCAGCGCTCTGCGCCCGGCGATTCCCAGATCCATCGGTCGTTCCTTTGCCATGTGGGCGAGCCGGCTCCGGCCGGCGCACGCCCCGCTGAGCCGCCTCGCCGCGTCAGCGGCGCCCGGCCAGCAAGCGCAGCGCGTACAGCGCCACGTAACCCCCGAATCCCGCGTACAGCGCGAACGCCAGCCAGAAGCCCAGCGGCTGGCTGTCGCGCGACACCCCCTTGCCTCGCTGCAATCCGGCGCGCCCCGTCGGCAGCCAGCCGCGCACCGCCCCCTGCAACGCCACCACCACCAGGCCCGCGCCCAGCAGCAACAACCACCATGCCTTGAACCGGTCCATCCGCAGGCCCTCGCGATCGCACGGCTCGGGTCGCCCCGGCCGACGCCGGATCCTACCTCGCGCCGCGCGAGCGCTCGGCCGTCGCGCGCTCGATTATGCTGGCGCGAGTGTCTTCGGCGCAGGACCCGGATGCAGATCTTCTTTTCCTATCCCCATGATTCCAACGGCCCGCTGGTGTTGCGCCTGAAGGCCGATCTCGAGGCCAGGGGCCACACGGTCTGGCTGGACAGCCAGCAGATCGGCGGCGGCGCCGAATGGCGGCGCGCGATCACCGCCGGCATCCTGGCCAGCGACGGCGCGGTGGCCTTCCTGTCGCGGCACTCGGTGCGCGACCCCGGCGTGTGCCTGAACGAAATCGCCATCGTTCTCGCCGAAAAGGGCGATGAGGCCCTGGTCACGGTGCTGGTCGAGCCGGAGAAGGAAGTGGCCGCCCCGGTCACGGTCAGCCACATCCAATGGCACGACATGGCAGACTGGGCCGCCCACGCCGAGGACACTGGCTGGTACCGCGCCCGTGCCGAACAGCTGATCGACATCATCGAGCACCCGGCCGGCGCGCATCGCAACGCCGAGCTGGAGTGGCTGCGCAACGCGCTGGAACCGCTGCGCTTCAACGCCGACATGGCCCCGCACCTGCTGCGCTTCAGCGGGCGCGAATGGCTGCGCGAGCGCTACGAAGCCTGGCTTGCCGACCCACGCGGCAGCCGCGTGCTGCGCATCGAGGGCGGCCCCGGAATGGGCAAGACGGCGATCGCCAGCCACCTCTGCCACGTCGCCAGGAGCGGCGTGCTGGCCGCATTCCTTTGCGACTATCGCCGCGGCGAGACCGCGAATCCGTTGCGCTTCATCCAGACCCTGGCCTACCAGTTGGCGAGCCGTCTGCCCGACTACCGCGCCCGGCTGCTGAAGGTTCCGGCGATCGCCCGCACCGCGGGCACAGCGCCGATGAGCGTGGACGGACTGTCGGCGGCCGACCTGTGGTCGTCGCTGCTGGCCGAACCCATGGCCGGGGTCGGCAAGGACGGTCTGATCCAGCGCCAGGCGCTGGCCATCGTGGTCGACGGCCTCGACGAAGCCACCCGGCGCGGGCGCAACGAACTGGCCACGCTGCTGGCCGAGAGGCTCGGCACCCTGCCGCCGTGGGTGCGCATGGTGCTGACCGCACGGCCCGACCCCGAGGTCCGCCAGCGGCTGCGCGCCTTCGAACCCATGGTCGTCTCCTCCGACGACCCGCACAACCGGCAGGACCTGCGGGCCTACATCGAGCACTGGCTGCAGCAACGGGTGCAACGCGGCCTGCTGCCGGATTGGCAGGCCGCTGCGCTCGGCCGGACGCTGCTGGAGCGCTGTGGCGGCACCTTTCTCTACCTGGCGCTGGCCCGTGAGGCGGTCGAGGACGGCAGCCTGGACCCGACGCGACTCGACGATCTGCCGCACGGACTGCCGGCGATCTACCTGCGCAACTTCGAGCGCCGCTTCGCCGACACCGGGGAGGACAGCGCATGGGCCCGCCTGGCCAAGCCACTGCTCGCGCTGGTGATGGCCAGCGCCGAGCCGCTGCCGCTCGAGCTGGCGCGCGAACTGCTGGGCTGGAACACCGCCGACGACGGTGAGGAGCTCGAAGCAGCCGCGCTGCGCAGCCTGGGCAGCCTGCTGACTCGGCGCGGCGGCGCCACGGGCAGCGTGCTCGCGCTGTTTCACAAGAGCGCGGCCGACTGGCTGGGCGACTCCGAGGCCGCGGGGGACTATCACATCGGCACTCGCGGCGCGCTCGGGCGACTCGCCGCTGCGGCGTGGCGCCGGTACCTGGAGCAGCCGCGGGTCGGCGCCTACCCCTGGCTGGTGCTGCCGCAACTGTTGGCGCGCCTGCGCGACACCCAGCCGCAGGCGCTCGCGCGGGTGCTGGACGACGACGATGCTCGAACCAGCGCCTCCTTGTCGCAACTGGCCGACAGCCTCGCGCCCCACATGCGCTATGGCGAGGCCGCTTCCACGCTCGATCTGCTGCTGAGCCTGGCGCAGCGCCAGGCCGACGCCGCACCCGGCGACACCGAACTGCAACGCCAGCTGGGCGAGTGCAGACTGCGCCTCGGCGACGCCGAGCTGACACTCGGCCATGCCGATGCCGCGTTGGAGCATTTCCTGGCGGCCGTGTCGATCTCCCAGGCGCTGGCCGACGCCTCGCCGGACGACCCGGTGCTGCAGCATGAACTGGGCGTCGGCCTGGACAGGCTGGGAGGCCTCGAACACGAATTCGGCGACGCCGACTCGGCGCTGCGACACCTGCAGTCCGCGCTGGCGATCGCGCAGGCGCAGGTCGATGCCGAGCCGGGAGCCGTCGAGCCGCAGCGCAGCTTGTATGGCAGCCTGTTCCGGCTGGCCAGGCTTGAGCGCGACCTCTTCAAGGTCGAGCCCATGCTGCGCTACCTGCGCGCCAGCCACGACATCTGCCGCCGCCTGGCCGACGCCAGCCCGGACGACCAGCTGCTGCAGCGCGACCTCGGGGTCATCCTGCGCGAGTTGGGGGACGTCGAGCAGGCGCTCGACGACAGCCCCAGCGCGCGCCAGCACATGCAGTCGGGCGTGGAGATCGCGCGCCGCCTGGCCGACGCCGACCCGCACAGCGCCGAGCGGCAGCGCGACCTCGGCGCCGCGCTCGACTCGCTGGGCGAGCTGGAGGCCGACGCCGGCGACGCCGAGGCGGCCGCCCGATGCTACGAGGAATCGCTGGCGATCAGCCAGCGGCTGGCCGATGCGGCGCCCGAAAACGCCGAGTTCCAGCGCGATGTCGCCATCGGCCTGTGGAGGCTGTCGCAAATCTCGCCGCCCGGAGCTGGCGCGGACTGGCTGCGGCGCTGCCAGGCGCAGTGGCACGCGATGCGAGCCCGCGACATGGTGTCGCCGGCCGACGCAACCAACCTGCAGATAGCGGACGCCTTGGTGGCCCGGCTGGATCGGCGAAAGTCCTGAGGCCTGGCAGCGCCCGCCCGCCACCGGCGGCCACGAGGCCCGCCGATCAGGCCCCGCGGCCTCGCGAACTGGCGGGCAGGAACTCCAGCGCCGGGTGATCGACGCGGCCGTGGCGAAAGATCTTGACGTCCTCGGAATAGTTCCACGACATGGTCCAGGGGAACCGGTCGGCCTGCCGGGGCAACTGCTCGGCCGAGCGCCGGATGTAGCCCGCAGCCAAGTCGAGCAGCGGCCGCGTGCGCAGGCCCTCAGGGGCGCGCGGGGTGCACACTTGCAGCTCCTGTCGGTCCATGTGCTCGAGCAGGCGGCACAGGTGCTCGCACAGCAGGCCGACCTTCAGGGTCCACGACGACGCCGTGTAGCCCACAGCGAAGGCCATGTTGGGCACGTCGCTGAGCAGCATGCCCTTGAACACCAGGTGCTCGCGCAGGCGGATCGCCTCGCCGCCGTCGATGCGCACCGGGATGCCCCCGAGGGGGTTCAGGTTCAGCCCGGTGGCGGTGACGATCAGGTCGGCCTCCAGGTGTCGGCCGGTGTCCAGCAGGATCCCGTCCGGCGTGAATCGCTCGATTCGCCCGGTCTCCACCGAGGCCCGTCCGGCGCGTATGGCCTTGAACAGGTCGGCCCCGGGCACCACGCACAGGCGCTGCTCCCAGGGCTTGTAGGGGGGCCGGAAATGCGGGTCCACCGGGTAGCCCGGCGGCAGCAGGCGCGCGTTGACCATGCGGATGACCCGGCGCGCCAGTTCGGGGTGGCGCCGGCACAGCGTGTAGACCCAGCGCTGGCGTGCCACGTTGAGCCGCCGCAACAGCGCGTGGGTCCGCCGCTTGCCCAGCCAGGGCCGCAATCGCCGGGCGAGCCGATCCTCGGCGGGAACGGGCAGGATGTAGCTGGGCGTGCGCTGCAGCAGGGTGACGTGCCCCGCCTGCTCGGCCATCGCCGGCAGCAGGGTCACCGCGGTCGCGCCGCTGCCGATGATCACCACCCGCTGACCGCGGTAATCCAGGTCTGCGGGCCAGTCCTGCGGGTGGACGATGCGCCCGCGAAAACGCTCCTGGTCGGCGAACACCGGGGCGTACCCCTGGTCATGGCGGTAGTACCCGGCTGCGTTGAACACCCAGCGCGCTCGCAACACGGCCTGTGCGCCGGTGTCCTCGTGCCGCAGGGTGACCCTCCAGCAGCGCTCGGCCGAGCACCAGTCCGCCTCCATGACCCGCTGGCGATAGTCGATCCGCCGGTCGACTGCGTGATCGCGGGCCGCCTCGGCGATGTAGGCCTTGATCGAAGCGCCGTCGGCCAGCGCGCGCTCGGAGCTCCAGGGCTTGAAGTCATAGCCGAAGGTGTAGAGGTCGGAGTCGGAGCGAACCCCGGGATAGCGAAACAGGTCCCAGGTGCCGCCCAGATCGGCGCGTGCCTCGACGATTCGATAGCTGTGCGACGGGCAGCGGCGCTGCAGGTGGCAGGCGGCGCCGATGCCGGAGATTCCGGCGCCGATGATCAGCACATCGACGCTGTCGCGGTCGCTGGGTCGTTGAGCTTGCATGCCTCGGCGCGAAGTGGCGGGCCGGGAGCGCGGGCCCGATTCGAATCGCCAATGTACCTGCTCCGGCCACGACGATCGCCAGCAGCCGCGACAGGCACGCAGCACGGCGCGACAACCCGCCGGGCGGGCCTCAGATGCCGAGCCTGGACAGCGTGGCGAGCACGCCGATGGCCACGGCCAGCATCACCCCGAGCTTGACCGTCAGCCGCAATTCGAGCTCGCGCATCGCGCCGCTCATGCGCTCCTCGAGCTCGTGCATCGCGCCGCCCATGCGCTCCTCGAGTTCGCGCATCGCGCCGCCCATGCGCTCCTCGAGTTCGCGCATCGCGCCGCCCATGCGCTCCTCGAGTTCGCGCATCGCGCCGCTCATGCGCTCCTCGAGCTCGCGCATCGCGCCGCCGGTGCGCTCCTCGAGCTCGTGCATCGCGCCGTCGGCGCGGGCCTGGCCCTGCTGCAGGGTGCCGAGCAGCCGCGATTCGAGTTCGTGCAGGTCCGCCTTGGTCGCGAGTTCGCCCACGCACGATTCGAGCGCGCCGGCCAGCGCCTCGGCGTGCGCTTCGGCCTGGGCGCGCTCCACGCCAGCGGCCTGCAACCGGTTGGCGTATTGCAGGGTATCGAAAAGCTGCATCGCTGCCATGCAGCGCAGTGTAGGTCGGCGGAGGATCCGATGGCGGACCGCTGCCCCGCCCCCTCACCCGCGGTGGGGTTGCCGATGCGGCCGCGCGCCGCGGCGCCCCCTCATTGCAGCATGAAGGTCTGGTACTCGAGCTTGCGGAACAATCCCTGCAGCAGCAACAACCCGAGAAACAGCGTGCCGAGGATGGACACGGCGAATCCGTAGCCATAGAAGTCCGAGCCGAGGCGGATCGACAGCGCGCTCAGCGCGACATTCCACAACGCCAGCGACGCGGTGATCAGGACCACCTCGCTGCGCCGGTCGAGGTAATAGAACACGTTCAGCACGGCCAGCAGCATGACCTGGAAGCTCGCGGCGACCGCCTGCACCATGTACAACGGGATATACAGCTGGCTGATGCCGATCAGCCGGAAGATCGACGGCGCGAAGGTGTACAGCGAAAGCAGGGTCAGCGCCTGCACCTTCAGGATCTGGTACAGACCGTCGCGCACGACGTCTTGCATGCGTTCGCGAAAACCCACGATCGCGCCCAGCGTGCCGCCGCTGCGGACCGTCTTGTAGAACTCGTCGTACCACTCGACGAAATCGGTCTCGAACTTCACCAGGAACACCGCCATCCCGGGAATCACCGACAGATAGGCCAGGAACACCGGCAGGTCGTAGATGGTCGATGCCCGCAGCGCGCCGATGATCGGGCGCGAGGTCTGCGGGTCGAACCAGAACACCAGCTTGTCGGCCCAGATCCCCAGGTTGTACAGGGTGCCCCCGGCCAGCAGCGCGACGTACATGCGCCCGGGCCGGAAGCATTCCAGACTCAACGGGCGCTGCACCGGGAAATTGCGCAGCACCAGCCAGACCATCACCACCCACATGACGAACTGGCCTCCCAGGAAGCCCGCCAGCAAGCCGTCGATCCCCCAGCGTCGCGCGAGCGCGGCCAGCGCGACCGAGGCCGCATAGCCGAGGGCGTACATCAGGACGATGAGCCGGTAGTTCTTGAGTCCGGAAAGGAACGCCGTGGCGATCCACAGGTTGCACAACAACGTGAACCCCAGCACGATCCAGGCGCGATAGAACGCGTCGACGCCGCCGAAGGCGAACAGCGAGACGAGCAACCCAACGCCGCCCGCGACCGCCGTGGTGACCAGCATGACCCCCAGGTACGCGCCGCCGATCTGCTCGCGCTGGTCTTCGAACAGCCGATCGGCCACCCAGCGGGTGAAGCCGAGTTGCAGCCCCCCGGTCAGCACCAGAGACCCCATGATGAGGTAGGTGACGGTCACCTGGAACTGGGTGATCAGCAGGCCGGGAGTGACCACTCCGAGGGAAATGATGCCGGTCGCGATCAACCCCAGGATGGAGAACACCCAGGGCCCCGAGCTGATGATCGACGCGTAGACGTAGGCGCGCAACAGCCCCAGGTAGGACTGGGTGCGCAGCAGCTTGCGCAGTTCGAATCCGATACCGGCCATCGCCTGCGTCGCCCCTCAGGTGCCCCGCGGCCACGGGGTATCGGGCAGGCCGATTCCCAGGTCCAGCGGCTCGAACACCTCGACCTCGCCGCCCGCTTCGACCTCGCCACCCGCTTCGGCCTCGCCGGGCATCGGCTCGCCGCGCAGCACCGCGGCCAGCGCACCGGGCTCGTCGCGCCGGCCGCCCGCGCGCGCCACGCTGCGCTCCAGCGCGTCCTGGTAGACGGAGCGGTAGAGATCGAACATCAGGTCCTGGGTGTAGTAGCGCTCGACACGGGCCACGGCGGCGGCGCTGGCCGCGCGCCAGCGATCGGGGTCGCTGAGCAGTGCCGCGCATTCCACCCCCAGCGACTGCGCGTCGGCGATGCCCACCAGGCGGCCGGCCGCGCCCAGCGCCTCGTCCTGCGGGCCCAGGCCGAGCACCAACTGGCGGCATGCGCCGACATCGGTGGTCACCGCCGGCACGCCCGCCGCGAAGCCCTCGAGCAGCACCAGCGGCAGCCCCTCGCTGATCGACGACAGAACGACCAGCCCGACCTTGGGCAGCAACTCCGCGGTACGCTGGAAGCCGAGGAAACGCAGCTGCGTGCCCAGCTGCAGGCTTTCCGCCAGATCGATGCATTCGCGCACGTACTCGGGATCCTCGTCCTGCGGGCCGGCGATCCAGCCCTCGATGGTCGGCAGCCGGTTGCGCGCCACGCGCACCGCGCGGATGAAGGTCTTCACGTCCTTGATCGGAACCACCCGGCCGATCAGGCACATCACCAGCGGCGGCTGCGCCGGTCGCGCGTCGCGCGCCGGCGCGTAGGCCTGCAGGTCGATGCCGTTGGGGATGGAACAGGTGGTCAGCGGGTCGGCACCGTCGGCGATCTGGCGGATGCGGTTGGCCTCGTAGAGGGAGATCACCGGATCGGCGCTGTCGTAGCACATGCGCCCGAGGGACTCGAACAGCCGGATCCACAATTGGCGGAAGTAGCCGGCATCGCCGGCGGTGCGCTCGAGCAGCGGCGTGTTGTCGCTGATCCAGGTCGACGAGAACAGCTCGATGCGCCGCTCCTTGGTGTAGATGCCGTGTTCCGAAAGCACCAGGGGCTTGTCGTGCATGCGCGACAGGATGGCCCCGAGATAGCCCGCGTAGCCGGTGGACACGCTGTGGTAGACGTTGGCCGCGGGCAGCTTGCGCGCCAGCTCAGCCAGGGTCCAGATCGGCGTGTGCATGGTGCGCACGGTCCAGAAATAGTCGACGAACGACGGGTCGGTGCAGCGCGATTCGTACTCGCTGGCGATATAGGACCAGGAGTCCTGCGAATGCAGGAAGTAATCCAGGTCGAGCTTGTCGGCCATCGCCTCCAGGCTGCGGCGCAGCAGCTCCGAGCGGCTGTCGCGATCCTGCCCCTCGCGCAGCAGCACGTGCAGGCTGTCCA
>JAKBBQ010000314.1 GCA_021808405.1 Pseudomonadota bacterium
TGCACGTCGACGGCGAAGCGGCGCTGCAGGCGGCGCGCGCCGCGGACGGCGCGCGCCGCGCCGGCGGCGCGCAGCCGCTGCTCGGCCTGCCGCTGGCGCACAAGGACGTGTTCGTCACCCGCGACATGCCGGCCACCGCCGGCTCGCGCATGCTGCAGGGCTACCGCAGCCCCTTCGATGCCACGGTGGTGGCGAGGCTGCGCGACGCCGGCGCGGTGTGCCTGGGCAAGACCAACATGGACGAATTCGCGATGGGTTCGTCCAACGAGAACTCGGCCTTCGGCCCGGTCCGCAACCCCTGGGACCGGCGGGCGATCGCCGGCGGTTCCTCCGGCGGCTCGGCCGCCGCGGTCGCCGCACGCATGGTGCCCGTCGCGACGGGCAGCGACACCGGGGGCTCGATCCGCCAGCCGGCCGCCATGTGCGGAATCACCGGGATCAAGCCGACCTACGGACTGTGCTCGCGCTACGGCATGATCGCCTACGCCTCCAGCCTCGACCAGGCCGGGGTGCTGGCGCGCAGCGCCTGGGATTGCGCGCTGGTGCTGGGGCAGATGGCGGGTTTCGACCCCCGCGACTCGACCAGCGCACAGCAGCCGGCGCAGGACTACACCGGCGAGCTGGACGCCCCGCTGGCCGACGCGACGGCGGCCCGGCCGCTGGCCGGGCTGCGCATCGGCCTGCCGCGGCAGTGGTTCGGCGACGGCCTGGCGTCCGAGGTGGAGCAGCCGGTACGCGAGGCGCTGCGCCAGATGCGGCAGCTCGGAGCCGAGTTGCTCGACATCGACCTGCCGCGCAGCGAGCTGGCGGTCGCCGCCTACTACATCCTGGCGCCCGCCGAGGCGTCGAGCAACCTGTCGCGCTTCGACGGCGTGCGCTACGGTCATCGCAGCCGCCACTACTCCGACCTGCAGCAGCTGTATGCCGACAGCCGCGCCGAGGGCTTCGGCGCCGAGGTCAAGCGGCGCATCCTGATCGGAACCTACGTGCTGTCCCACGGCTACTACGATGCGTACTACCTGCAGGCGCAGAAGATCCGTCGGCTGATCGCCGAGGATATGCGCGATGCGCTGATGCACCGGTGCGACTTGATCGCCGGCCCCGTGTCGCCGACCGTGGCCTGGGACCTGGGGGACAAGCCCGAGCCGCTGGCGCAGTACCTGGCCGATGTCTACACCCTGCCGGCCAGCCTGGCCGGCCTGCCGGCGATGAGCCTGCCGGCGGGGTTCGGCAGCGGCGAGCACGCGCGGCGCCCGGTCGGGCTGCAGCTGGTGGCCCGCCATTTCGGCGAACAACTGCTGCTGCGCGCCGCCCATCACCTGCAACAGGCCAGCGACTGGCACCTGCGATCTCCGCAGGACTGACGCGGCGACGCGACTTCCCACCGCACCCTCGCTCGACCACCATGTCCTCCGCCCCCGCCCGCGACTGGGAAATCGTCATCGGACTGGAAACCCATGTCCAGCTGTCGACGGCGTCGAAAATGTTTTCCGACGCCCCCAACCTGTTCGGCCGCGAACCCAACACCCTGGCCAGCGAAGTCGATCTGGCGCTGCCCGGAGCGCTGCCGGTGGCCAACCGCGCGGCGGTCGAGCGGGCGATCCGCTTCGGCCTCGCGGTCGGCGGCCGGGTCGCCGAACAGTCGGTGTTCGCGCGCAAGAACTACTTCTACCCCGATCTGCCCAAGGGCTACCAGATCAGCCAGTTCGAAATCCCCGTGGTGCAGGCAGGCCAGGTGCCGTACCTGTTCGGCGGCGAGCGGCGGCTGGCGCAGCTGACCCGCGCCCACCTCGAGGAGGACGCCGGCAAGTCGGTGCACGGAATCGACTGGGGCGGCCACGATGCCACCGGCATCGACCTCAACCGCGCCGGCACCCCGCTGCTGGAAATCGTCAGCGAGCCGGTGCTGCGCAGCGCCGCCGAGGCCGCTGCCTACGCGCGCGCACTGCACGCGCTGGTGGTGTGGCTGGACATCTGCGACGGCAACCTGCAGGAGGGGTCCTTCCGCTGCGACGCCAACGTGTCGGTGCGGCGCATCGGCGCGCCGCTGGGCACGCGCTGCGAGATCAAGAACCTCAACAGCTTCCGCTTCCTGGAGCGGGCGATCGAGTACGAGGCGGCGCGCCAGATCGAGCTGATCGAGGACGGCGGCTCGGTGCGCCAGCAGACCCTGCTGTTCGACCCCGAGCGCGGCCAGACGCGACCGATGCGCAGCAAGGAGGATTCGCACGATTACCGCTATTTCCCCGACCCCGACCTGCCGCCGTTGGTCATCGACGAGGCCTGGGTGGGCAGGGTGCGCGAGCAATTGCCCGAGCTGCCTGTGCAGATGGCCGAGCGCCTGGCCGGCCAGCATGCGCTGGCCGCCGCGGACGCCGCCTGGCTGACGCAAAGCCGCGCGCACGCAGCCTATTTCGAGGCCTGCGTGGCGGCGGGGGCGGCCGCCAAGCCTGCCGCGAACTGGATCATGGGCGAGCTCGCCGCGGCGCTGAACCGGGCCGATGTCGACATCGAGCGATGCCCGTTGCCAGCCTCCGAACTGGCGCAACTGCTCAGGCGCCAGGCCGACGGCACGCTGTCGGGCAAGACCGCGCGCGAGGTGTTCGCCGCGCTGTGGGAAGGCGAGCGCGGGGTCGACGCGATCATCGAGCGACGCGGGCTGCGCCAGATCGACGACGCGTCGGCGATCGCCGACGCGGTGGCCGCGGTGCTGGCGGCCAACCCCCGCAATGTCGCCGAATACCGTGCCGGCAAGACCAAGGCGCTCAACGCGCTGGTCGGCCAGGTCATGAAAGCCACCGCCGGCCGCGCCAATCCGCAGCAGGTCGGCGAGGCGCTGCGCGCGGCGCTCGACGCCGCGCCCTGAGCGCGCGCCGCGGCCGGCTCGCCTCCACGCCTGCTCAGTGCCCGGCGGCCTGCGCCGCGCGGGCCCACAGCGGCTGCAGGCGTTCGCGCAACGCCGCGTAGCGCTGGCCGATGTCCTGCATCTGCTCCTGCTGCTGGCGAATCAGCTGCTGTTCCTGCACGCGCTGGCTCTGGTTCATGCGCATGCGGCTGCGCAAGCCCTCGGGGTAGTTGCCGCCGGGGTAGAACTGGGCGTCCTGCTCCAGGTGCACCTGCTCGCGCGCCAGCACCTTCAGGCGCTGGCGCGCGGCGTCGATCAGCGCCTGCACGCTGTGCAAGTCGTCGTTCTCGGCGCTGCGCAATGCCGCTGCGTCCGGGTAGCGGCCGAGCAGCGCGCGCTGCTGGCGCTGCTCGCGCAGCAGGCGCTCGCGCTGCGCCTGTTCGCGGTCGAGCTGCGCCTGCTGCTGCTGCTGCTGCTGCGTGGTGAGGATGAGCCGGCGCACGCTGCCGTCGGGGTTGAGCTGCTTGCCGCCGTATTGCAGGCAGTCGCTGCTGAGGTAGTCGCTGGTCACGGTGCCGCCGTCGGCGGTGCGGCAGACGAACACCGCGGCTCGCGCGCCCGCGGGGACGCAGGCGGCGAGCGCGCCGCACAGCGCCCAGGCCTTCAGACGGCCGATTGCATGGCTTGACATCGAGGTTCCTCCGACGGACGCGGCGCCGCGACGGCGCGGCAGGATGCTGCGGCGTGACGCACAATGTGCCTGCTAGGCACCGGCATGCCCGCACCGACATCATGCCGCAAGTCTATCCAACCGATCGCCGCCCACGCCATGCCCGACACCGCGCGCCGCAGCGCCCTTCGCATCACTTCGCTGAATGCCAACGGCCTGCGCAGCGCGCTGGCCAAGGGAGCCGGTGACT
>JAKBBQ010000315.1 GCA_021808405.1 Pseudomonadota bacterium
GCAGAGCGCGCGCCGCGGGCGTTTCGAGCAGGCCGAGGCGGGCACGCTGTTCCTCGACGAAATCGGCGACATGCCCTACGAGTTGCAGACGCGGCTGCTGCGCGTCCTGTCGGACGGCCAGTTCTACCGGGTCGGCGGGCACGCGCCCATCCGCGCCAACGTGCGGGTGATCGCCGCCACCCACCAGAACCTCGAGCAAAGGGTGCGCGACGGGCTGTTCCGCGAGGACCTGTACCACCGCCTGAATGTCATCCGGCTGCGACTTCCCGCGTTGCGCGAGCGCCGCGAGGACATCGAACTGCTGGTCCGGCATTTCCTGCACAAGAGCGCGGCCGAACTCGGCGTGGAGACCAAGCGCATGTCGCCGGCCGCGCTGCAGGTGCTGCTGGCCTACCCCTTCCCCGGCAACGTGCGGGAGCTGCAGAACCTGTGCCACTGGCTGACGGTGATGGCTCCGGGGCAGGCGATCGACATCAAGGACCTGCCGCCCGAGCTGCGGCAGCGCGAGGCGCCGCATGGCGGCCAGGCCGCGGCGCCGACGCCGGCCGACGCGGCGCCGGCGCTCGCCGTGCCCGTGCCGGACACGCCTGCGGCAGCCGTCGCCGACGGCTGGGAGCAGCAGGTCGCGCGCGCCGCACGCGAGCTGCTGCGTGCCGGTCAGCCCGACGTGATGGAGCAGCTGACCCGCAGCTTCGAGCGCGCGGTGATCCAGGCCGCGCTCGAGCACACCCACGGCCGGCGCATCGAGGCCGCGGTCAAGCTGGGCATCGGGCGCAACACCATCACGCGCAAGATCCAGGACCTCGGGCTCGACGACTGAATCGGCGGCGCGCCGCCGTCGGCCATCGAAGGCCTGCGTCGTCCATCGGCAACAGCCACGATGGACCGGACGGGCCGGCCGCCCTGGAGTTCCTGGTTGCCGGGCCCGGTTGCGGCCCGGTGTGCGGATGGTCATTCACTCCGGAAAGGACATCGACGTGGGACTGCTGAACAAAGGCGCGTTGCGCAAGTTGTGGTCGGGCGCGAAGGACTCGGTGCTCAAGAACAGGTTGCTGACGGACAAGGAAAAGAAGTTCATGTCCACGACTTTCGGCAAGTTCGACCTGGGGCCGAATCTCGATGATTTCAGCGACCTGCTGGCCAAGGGCAAGAGCGACAAGCTGGCCAAGAGCCACGAAGTCTGCCTGCGCATCCTGACCGCGTACATGACGGGCCTCAAGCACGGCGTCGACCACGGCGAGCTCAACGAAAGGGACGGGGAGCACCTCCGGGATACCTTGAAGCTGATCGCCAAGGAGGTGGAAAGCGCGTACGCGAAGGTCAAATGACCCGTTGGCGCCGCCTCAGCGCGGCGCCCGGTCGAGCTCGGCCAGCACCGGAGCGTGGTCGCTGGGGCGCTCGTTGCGCCGCGGCGCCTTGTCGACGCGGCAGCCGCGCAGCGCCGGCAGCAGCGCGCGGCTGAGCAGCACGTGGTCGATGCGCAGCCCCTGGTTGCGGCGGAACGCCAGGTTGCGGTAGTCCCACCAGCTCCAGGTCTTCGGCGGTTGCTCGAACTGGCGGAAGGCGTCGACCAGGCCGAGGTCGAGCAGGGCGCGGAAGTGCGCTCGCTCGGCGTCCGTGCAATGGATGGTTCCGCGCAGACCCTCGGGGTCGAACACGTCGCGGTCCTCGGGTGCGATGTTGAAGTCGCCGAGCAGCACCAGTTCGGGGTGTTGCACCAGTTCGGTCCGCAACCAGGCTGCCAAGGCATCGAGCCAGCGCATCTTGTAGACGAACTTGTCGCTGTCCGGAGCCTGGCCGTTCGGGAAATAGGCGCCGACCACGCGCAGGCCGTCGATGGTCGCCGCGATGACGCGGGCAGACGGATCGTCGAAGCCCGGCACGTTGCGCACGACCGCGGTCGCCTCGCGGCGGCTCAGCAGCGCCACGCCGTTGTAGGTCGGCTGGCCGAAGCACGCCGACTGCCAGCCGGCCTCGCTCAGCGCCTGGTGCGGAAACCGGGCGTCGACCAGCTTGGTCTCTTGCAGCGCGACGATGTCGGGCTGCTCGGCGTGCAGCCAGTCGAGCAACTGCGGCAGCCGCACGGTCAGCGAGTTGACATTCCAGGTGGCGATTTTCATCGAAGTCCGGGTTGGGCGGGCACTGCGTGGGCGCACGAAGGCGGGCGGGCGGCGGGTTCGGGCAGCGGCAGCACGTCGTGCAGTGCCAGGCCGCAGGCCTGCGCCACGCGTTGCAGCAGCCGCGGGTCGCCGTTGCTCCAGGCCTGCAGGCTGGCATCGCCCCGCGCCGGCAGGTCCTGCGCCAGGCGCAGGGCCTGCGCGGCCACCGCGTCGGCCGGGTCGAGCAGTTCCACCTCGCGCGGCGCGAAGGCTTCGCGGATCGCGCCCGCCAGCAGCGGGTAATGGGTGCAGCCCAGCACCACCCGGGTGCAGCCCGCGCGTTGCAGCGCAACGCAGAACTGCCGCAGCAGCGCCAACGGCTCGGCGCCCTGAGGGCCGTGGGTTTCGATGGCCTCGGCCAGCCCGGGACAGGCTTGCAGCAGCACCGCGTCGCCGCCGCGCTGGCGCGCCAGCAGCGAGCGGAACCGGTCGCTGGCCAGCGTCCCGGGGGTGGCCAGCACCCCCACCGGGCCGTCGCCGTCGCGGCGCGCGGCCAGCGCCGGCTTGATCGCCGGCTCGATGCCGACGAAGGGCACGTCGGGCCAGTCACCGCGCAACTCGCCGATGGCCAGCGCGGTCGCGGTGTTGCAGGCGACGACCAGCATCTGCGCGCCCTGCTCGAGCAGGAACGACGCCAGGCGCCGCGAGCGTTCCAGCACATAGCCGCGGTCGCGTTCGCCGTAGGGAGCGTAGGCCGAATCGGCGGCGTACAACAGTCGCGCCGCTGGCAGGCGCCGGCGCAGCGCGGCCAGCACGGTCAGTCCGCCGACGCCGGAGTCGAAGACCCCGATCACCGGCGCGCCTGCGGGCATCGGCGCCGACGGGCTCACTGCGGGCACGCTCAGGCGGTGGTCACCGGGATCTTGCCGATGCGCGCGCGCCATTCGGCCGGGCCGGTCTTGTGCACCGAGGTGCCTTCGGCGTCCACGGCCACGGTGACCGGCATGTCCTTGACCTCGAACTCGTAGATCGCCTCCATTCCCAGGTCCTCGAACGCCAGCAGCCGCGCCGACTTGATCGCCTTCGATACCAGGTAGGCGGCGCCGCCTACGGCCATCAGGTAGGCGCTGCGGTGCTTGCGGATGGCCTCGATGGCGACCGGGCCGCGCTCGGCCTTGCCGACCATCGCGATCAGCCCGGTACGGGCCAGCATGGTCTCGGTGAACTTGTCCATCCGCGTCGCGGTGGTCGGGCCGGCCGGGCCGACCACTTCGTCGCGCACCGGGTCGACCGGGCCGACGTAGTAGATCACGCGGTTGGTGAAGTCCACCGGCAGCTGCTCGCCGCGCGCCAGCATGTCGACGATGCGCTTGTGCGCGGCGTCGCGGCCGGTCAGCAGCTTGCCCGACAGCAGCAGCGTCTGGCCGGGCTTGAAGCCGGCGACCTGCTCGGGAGTCAGGGAGTCGAGGTCGACGCGGCGGCTCTTTTCGGTGTCGGCGGTCCACTGCACCTTGGGCCACAGGTCCAGGCTCGGCGGCTCCAGGTAGACCGGGCCGGAACCGTCGAGCTCGAAATGCGCGTGGCGGGTGGCGGCGCAGTTCGGGATCATCGCCACCGGCAGGTTCGCGGCGTGACACGGGAAATGCTTGA
>JAKBBQ010000316.1 GCA_021808405.1 Pseudomonadota bacterium
GGTGGTGCGCGCCGACGTCGCCGCGGCCGGCGCGCTCGCGCGCCCGCCCGCGGGCGAGGGCGCCGCATGGCAGGCGGGGATGGAGCGGCTGGACCTCGCCACCTCGGCCGGCTCGCTGCACGCGCTGCGCAGTCGCGCGGGCGGGGCCGGGCAGGCGCCGACGCTGGTGTTGTTGCATGGCCTGTTCGGCGACCTCGACACCTGGGCCGGAACCATCGTGTCGGCACGCCGCGCCGGCTTCGGCGTCGCGGCGTTGGACCTGCCGGGACATGGGCGCAGCCTGGCGGCGGCGCGCAGCTTCGGCGAACTGGTCGAGTCGGTGGCGCAGGCGCTGCCCGCGCTGGCCGACGGGCCGCTGGCGCTGGTCGGCCACTCGCTGGGCGCTGCGTTGGCGGTCCGGCTGGCCGGCAGGCTGGGCCAGCGACTGCATTCGCTGACCCTGTTCGCCCCGCTCGGGCTGGGGACCGAACTCAACCAGTCCTTCGTCGACGGCATGCTGCACGCCGCTTCCGACGAAGCGCTGGCGCGCGAGGTCGGCAAGCTGACCGCGCAGCGCACGCTGCCGTCGGCGGCGTACCTCGGCGAGCTGAGGCAACGGCTGGCGGCGCGCGGCGAGGTGCTGGCCGGGCTGTGCGCCTCGCTGAGTCGCCACGGCGTGCAGCAGATCGACGTGCTGCCGCAGCTGCAGGCGCTGGCGGCCCCGGTGAGCGTCGTGCACGGGCGCGACGACGACATCATCGCCTGGCAGCACGCGCTGCGCGCGCCGGCGCGCGCAGCGCTGCACCTGGTACCCGGGGTCGGCCATATGCCGCAGGTCGAGGCGATGGCGCTGGCCTGGGAGGTGTTGCAGCGGGCGCTGCGGGGCTGAGCCCGCGCGGCCCCGCAAGCCTTCGATGGAAGCGCTTCCATGCGAGGTTTGCGGCGAGCTTCGCGTGGCTGCCGGCCGCTCGCCGAAACCGCGGGATGTGCTCGATATCCTGGAACAAAAGTTACCAAAAACAAAGGGCTGCATCGCAGGCCCTGGGTAGGCGCAAACCCGCTTGACAGTTCGGCGGGCGCGCCCTACGGTATGGAAGCGTTTCCATAAACGGACGCACGGCAGGGCGCGAGGCCAGATACGCGCAGGCCGCGAGAACAAGGGCACTGCCCGAGGAGACCACAGCATGCACGATTCGCCGATGCGGCCGGACCCGGCGGCACGAGACCACGCAGGAGCGGGCGCTGCCCGATCCCGGAGGCGTCGTCCATGAATGCGATGCCCACGGCCCGCGCATCGGGCGCGGCCGGCTCGGGTCGCGCTGGCGCGCGGCCGCTGCGGCTGCCGCGGCTGCCCAGGCGCCTGGGCTGGGCCGTGTTCTCGCTGTCGGTGCTGGTGCTGGCCTGGGTGCTGACCACCTGGGTGTGGAAGCTCATCAGCCCCGGGCGCTTTCCTTCGCCGGTCGACGTCTACGACGCCGCCAGGCAGTTGTCCACCGGCCACGGCTACGCCGGGGCGACGCTGTCGGCGCAGATCTGGCAGAGCAGCAAGCTGGTGCTCACCGGCTTCGTGGTGGCCTCGGCCTTCGGCGTCCCGCTGGGCCTGCTGATGGGCTGGAGCCGGCGCGCCGAAGCGCTGCTCAACCCGACCTTCCTGCTGGTGCGGCCGATCCCTCCGCTGGCGTGGATCCCGCTGGCCATCCTGTGGTTCGGGCTGGGCAACGGCGCCAAGGTGTTCGTGATCTTCTTCGCCGCCTTCGTTCCGGCGGTGATCAACTCCTACACCGGCGTGCGGGGAATCGACCGCACGCTGGTCGCCGCCGCGCGGGTGCACGGCGCCTCGACCCGCCAACTGGTGGCCTCGGTGCTGGTGCCGGGGGCGCTGCCGAGCATTTTCACCGGGCTGCGGCTGGCGCTGCAGGCCTCGTGGACGACCCTGGTCGCCGCCGAACTGGTGGGTGCGCTGCTGGGCCTCGGGCATGTGCTGATCATCGCGTCGCTGGACATCTACCCGGGGATGATCCTGTACGCGATGATCTGGGTGGGCATCATGGGGGCGTTGATGACCGCGGCGCTGGGCTGGCTCGAACGCAAGGTGATGCCATGGCGCAGCTGAACAGCGCGCCGTCGCGCAACGAATTGCGCATGTTGTCGGCGGCGGGTTTCGTCGGTTTCTTCGGCATCTGGTGGGCCGTGGCCGTCAGCGGGCTGCTGCCCACGCGGGTGCTGCCCGAGCCGCAGACGGTGCTGGCCAGCATGCTGCACCTGCTCGACCACCGCTATGCCGGCAGCACGCTGGTCGGCCACGCGCTGGCCAGCATGGAGCGCTTCCTGCTGGGCTTCGGCCTGGCCGCGCTGATCGGCATCCCCCTCGGGCTGCTGATGGGGTGGTACCGCTGGCTCGACGACTTCATCACCCCGCTGTTCGAGATGCTGCGCTTTGTCGCGCCGATCGCCTGGGTGCCCTTCGCGGCGCTGTGGTTCGGAACCGGAATCGGCGGGCCGATCCTGATCATCTTCAGCGGCGCGTTCCCGCCGTGCCTGATCAACGCCTACCGCGGCGCGCGCCAGGTCGACCGCGTGCTGGTGGAAGCCGCGCAGACCCTGGGCGCCGGCGGCGGCCGGGTGATCGCGCAGGTGCTGGTGCCGGCGGCGCTGCCGTCGATCGTCGCCGGGCTGCGGGTCAGCGCCGGGCTGGGATGGCAGTCGCTGGTGGGCGCCGAACTGATCGTGGTTTCCAGCGGCCTGGGCTACCTGATGGTGCAGGCGCAGGCGACCTTGCGCACCCCGGTGGTGATGGCCTCGATGGTGGCCATCGGCCTGATCGGCATGGTGCTGGACGTGCTGTTGCGCAGCCTGGAGCGCACCGTGCGCCAGGGTTGGGGAGAGAACTGATGGAAATGACCGCGCAGGCCCAGCCTGCCAACGCCGCCGTTGCCGCCGCGAATCCGGTGAGCATCGAGTTCCGCGACATCTGCAAGACCTTCCGCCGCGGCCGCGAGGAGGTACTGGCGCTCGACGGCATCCAGCTGCAGGTGCGGGAAAAGGAGTTCGTGGCGATCGTCGGGCCCTCGGGATGCGGCAAGACCACGCTGATGCGCATGGCCGCCGGGCTGGAGTCCCCGAGTTCGGGCAGCGTGCTGGTGCAAGGCCAGCCGGTGCGCGGGCCGTCGCCGCAGCGCGCGGTGGTGTTCCAGCAGTTCGCGCTGTTTCCCTGGAAGACCGTGCAGGAGAACATCGCGTTCGGGCTGCGCTGCACCGGCGTGCCGGCGGCGCGCCGGCGCGAGGTGGTGGCGCGCTACGTCGAGCTGATGGGGCTGCAGGGCCATGAAAGCGCCTATCCCCAGCAGCTGTCGGGGGGCATGCAGCAGCGCGTGGCGATCGCCCGCAGCTACGCGCTCGATCCCCAGGTGCTGCTGATGGACGAGCCCTTCGGCGCGCTCGACGCGCAGACCCGGGTGGTGATGCAGGAAGAGCTGATCCGGCTGTGCCGCGTCAACCCGCGCACCGTGCTGTTCATCACCCACAGCGTCGAGGAGGCGGTCTACCTGGCCGACCGCGTGGTCGTGCTCGGGCGCCGCCCCGGGCGCATCCGCGAGGTGCTCGACATCGCCACTGTGCGCCGCGAGCACCGGTGGGAGAGCTACGAGCACATCGAGGAAGTGATGGACCTGGAGTCCTTCGTCAAGCTGCGCACCCGCATCTGGAGACTGCTGCGCGAGCAGCATGTCGAGAAGGAACTCGACGACTGAAGACC
>JAKBBQ010000317.1 GCA_021808405.1 Pseudomonadota bacterium
TCACGGCCCTTTGTCATGCTGCTCGGCCAGGGCCAGGCGCGGCCGTCGGATCCGCTGGCTGGCTTCGACTTCAAGCACTTCGGCTACGTCGACGAGGCTGCACGGCTGGCCGACATCTACTGCGCCGCCGATGTGTTCCTCAACTGCACGATGGCCGACAACCTTCCGCTTGCCGTGCTGGAGAGCCTGGCCTGCGGCACGCCGGTGCTGGGTTTCCGCACCGGCGGCCTGCCCGAAATGATCGACGACGGGCGTTGCGGCGCTCTGGTCGAGCAGGGCGACATCGCTGCGCTGGCCTCGCTGCTGCACCACTTCCTGCAGGCGCGGATCGGCGGCGACTGGCGCCACCACGCGCGCGCGCACGTGTGCGCAAACTTCTCACTGGGGCGGCAGGTCGACGCCCACCTGGACCTGTATCGAGCGCTTGCGAAGCCGGCGGTGTGACCCGACCGCGGTGCAGCGCTCAGGAAGCGAGCCAGATGTCGTGCCGACGTCCCCGACGGTTCAGCAACCCGTCGACCACGCCACCGAAGAACGCCCTGCACTGCGCACCGCGTTCGGGCTCCGTCAGCAAGGTCACCACCCAGCGCAGCAGGGTTCCGGGCAACGCTGCATACCAGAGCGCGGCACCGTGATGCGCCCTGGCGACAAGCAGGCGGTTGCGAACGTCGTAGTAGCGCTTCCAGGGGGGAAGCCGCAGGGTGTAGACGGTGCGCCAGCCGACCCGGACAGCCGTGCGATGTGCCAGCGGATGGTCGATCCGACTCGCCGAGACCAGGTGGACCCGGGCCCCTGTGCGGCGCGCTCGCAGGCAGAACTCCACGTCGTCGACAGCCAGGAACAGGCTGGCGTCCGGTGGTCCGATCCGCCGGACCAGCGGGGCGCTGGCCAGCAACCCCAGGAAGGGCAGGAAGAGCACGTCGCAGACCGCGGGGGCCTGCGCCAGATCCTCGATGCGGGCAGGCTCACGAGCATCCGCGCGCTCCATCGGCCAGACCAGCGTGGAGCCCTGAACGGCAACCGAGCCGTACAGACTCGCCGGATCGGGGTCGACGGCCATCAGCGCCTGCAGCGCGTCGTGCCGCGGCATGGCGTCGTCGTCCATCATCCACACCCAGTCCGCACCGTCTCCGAGGGCACGCAGGACACCTGCCTGGAAGCCGCCGGCGCCACCCGTGTTGTCGGCAAGCCGCAGCAGTTCGAAGCCAGGTCGGGCAAGCCAGCCGGACGCCTCCAGAGCCTGCACGGTGCCGTCGGTCGACGCGTTGTCGACCACGAGGATTCGGTCCGGCTGGCGGGTCTGCGCGTGCAACGCCTCAAGACAATGCGCCAACAAGGCCTTGCGGTTGTACGTCACCACCACCGCGCAGACCTTCGAGGAGGAAGAGTCGCTCAAGGCTCGATGGGAAGGCGGGCAACAGTCCAGACTGGCGCGCCACGCGCCTGCTGCCATCTCGGCACACAGGAGCGACAGGCCACGCCGTGGAGACGAAAGGTACCATGTCCCGTCCAACCGATCGAGCCACGACCGACGGCCATGCTGCCCCCTGAAACCCTGATCGTCGGCGCCGGCTTCGCCGGCAGCGTGGTCGCGCGCGAACTCGCCGAAGCCGGGCGCCAGGTGCGGGTGGTCGACCGCCGGCCCCACACCGGCGGCAATGCCCACGACGAGGTCGACCGGCACGGGGTGCTGATCCACCCGTACGGCCCGCACATCTTCCACACCAACAGCCAGCGGGTGTTCGACTGGCTGTCGCGCTTCACCGCCTGGCGGCCCTACGAGCACCGGGTGCGCAGCGTGGTCGGCGGCGTGGCCTACCCGTTCCCGATCAACCGCACCACGCTGAACATGCTCTACGGGCTGCAGCTCGACGAGGCGGGGGCGGCGGCGTTCTTCGAGCGGGTGCGCGAGCCGCGCGAGCCGGTGCGCAGCAGCGAGGACGTCGTGCTGGCCAGCGTCGGGCGCGAACTCTACGAGACCTTCTTCCTGCACTACACCCGCAAGCAGTGGGGGCTGGATCCGTCGGAACTCAAGGCCGGGGTGGCCGCGCGCATCCCGGTGCGCTGCAACGACGACGACCGCTACTTCACCGACACCCACCAGGCGATGCCCCGCGACGGCTACGCGGCGATGTTCGGCAACATGCTCGACCATCCGAACATCCGCGTCGAGCTCGGCGTGGATTTCCTCGAGATGCGGCGGCGCGGCGCCGACCGGGGCTTTGCCCACACGGTGTTCACCGGGCCGATCGACGCCTGGTTCGGGCACTGCCACGGCAAGCTGCCCTATCGCTCGCTGCGCTTCCAGCACGAACACCTGCCCGACACCGAGCGCTTCCAGGAAACCGGAACCTGGAACTACCCCAACGACCACGACTACACCCGCATCACCGAGTTCAAGCACCTGACCGGCCAGCGGCACCGCGGCACCTCGATCGTGCGCGAGTACCCGCAGGCCGAGGGCGACCCCTACTACCCGATTCCCCGCGCCGACAACGAGGCGCTGTTCAAGCGCTACGAGGAGATGGCCGAGCGCGAGAGCGGGGTGACCTTCGTCGGCAGGCTGGCGCAGTACCGCTACTACAACATGGACCAGGTGGTGGCCGCGGCGCTGGCGGCGGCGCAGCGCCTGAAGGCTTGACTCGGCCGAGGGCTGCCCCAGCATGCGCATCGCCTTCCTGTGCAAGCGGCGCTACATGGACAAGGATGTGGTGCTGGACCGCTATGCGCGCCTGTACCAGATCCCGCGGCAACTCGCCGGGCGCGGCCACGACGTGCTCGGCCTGTGCCTGAGCTACCACGCCGACGCGGACGGGGCCTGGCAGCACGAGAGCCCGGCCGGGTCGCTGCGCTGGCGCTCGCGGCGAGTCGACGGGCTGCGGCTACCGCGCCTGGCGTTGGCCGCGGCGTGGATGCTGCGCGAACTGCGCGACTTCGCTCCCGACCGGGTGATCGGCGCCTCCGACATCCTGCACGTGGCGCTGGCTTCGTGGTGCGCGCGGCGCTTGCGCGTGCCCTTCGCAGCGGACCTGTACGACGACTTCGAGAGCTTCGGCATGGCGCGCATCCCCGGCGCCAGGCGCGCGCTGCGCAACGCGGTGCGCGAGGCCGCGCTGGTCAGCTGCACCTCGGAGGCGCTGGCCGCGCATGTGCGCGACGACTACCGGGCGCTGGGCCGTGTCGTCAGCCTGCCCAGCACAGTCGACCTGGACGTGTTCCGCGCCGGCGATCGCGCGGCCAGCCGCGCCGCGCTGGGCCTGCCCGCCGAGGCGCTGCTCGTGGGAACGGCCGGCCACCTGGCCGCCGACCGCGGTATCGCGACCCTGTATGAAGGCTTCGAGAGGCTGCGCGAGCAGCTGCCCGCGCTGCACCTGGTGCTGGCCGGCCCCGCGGACGCAGGCCTGCCCCCTCCCCTCGGCGAGCGTGTGCACTACCTCGGGAGGCTCGATCACGCGAAGGTGGCCACGCTGTTCACCGCGCTCGACCTGGGGGTGATCTACCTGCGCGACACCCCCTTCGGGCGCTATTGCTTTCCGCAGAAGGCCTACGAAATGGCCGCCTGCGGGCTGCCCTTCATCGCAGCCGACGTCGGCGCGATGCGCCCGCTGCTGGCCGCCGCCCCGGGGCACCTGTACACCCCCGACGACACGCAGTCGCTGGCGCGGGCGATGCGCCACGCGCTCGAGCGTCCCGCGGCGCCG
>JAKBBQ010000318.1 GCA_021808405.1 Pseudomonadota bacterium
TTAATAGCGATTTCGCCGCCGAGATGGTGCGCCAGATCATGGTGTCGCGCTTTGGCGAGGCAGCCTACACCGACGGCTACAAGGTCACGACCACGCTGGTCGACCAGGACCAGCAGGCCGCCAACGACTCGTTGCGCGCCGGCTTGCTGGCCTACGACCAGCGCATGGGCTGGCGCGGCCCGGAGGGCCATGTCGACCTGCCGGCCGACGGCGCGCGCGAAGCCGCCGCGAAGGCGCTCAAGCGCATGCACGACGTGGGCGGGCTGGCGCCCGCGGTGGTCGTCGAGGCGAGCCCGCACGGGGTCGAGGTGCTGCGTCGCGACGGCAACCTGCAGACCATCACAGGCGCCGGGCTGGCCTTCTGCCGTCGCGGACTGGAGCCGCGCGCGCCCAAGGCGCTGCGGATCACCCCGGGGTCGATCGTGCGCCTGACGCGCACGGGCAAGCAGCCGATGATCGTGCAGGTGCCGCGCGCGCAGTCCGCGCTGGTGTCGCTGCAGCCGCAGACAGGCGACGTGCAGGCCTGGGTCGGCGGCTTCGACTTCACGCACGACAAGTTCGACCACGTCAACCAGGCCTACCGGCAGCCCGGTTCGAGCTTCAAGCCCTTCATCTACTCGGCCGCGGTGGCCGAGGGCCTGGCGCCGACCACCATCATCGACGACGAGCCGATCAGCATCTACGCCGGACCCGGCCAGCCGCTGTGGCAGCCGCACAACTACGAGAAGACCTCGGTGGGCACGATGCCCGCCTACGAGGCGCTGGCGCGCTCGGACAACATCGCCGCGGTGCGCGTGGTGCTGGCGGTGGGCGTGCCCTACGCGCGCTACCACGCGTCGCAGTTCGGGCTGCCGCTGGACCAGATCCCGCCCTACCCGACGATGGTGCTGGGCGCCGGCAGTTTCTCGCCGCTGCAGATGGCGCGCGCCTATTCGGTGTTCGCCAACGGCGGCTACCTGGTGCAGCCCAGGCTGATCCAGAAGATCGTCGACGCGCACGGCGCGGTGGTCTACCAGGCGCCGAAGGTGGTGCTGGGCAGCGCGGACGCGCCGCGCATCATCAGCCCCGGCAACGCCTTCCTGCTGACCACGATGATGCAGCAGGTGATCCAGCGCGGCACCGGCGCCGCGGCGCGCGCGCTCGGCCGCCAGGACCTCGCCGGCAAGACCGGCACGACCTCCGACTTCCGCGATGCCTGGTTCGACGGCTTCGACCACGACCGTGTCGCGGTGGCCTGGGTCGGCTACAACCAGCCGCGCAGCCTGGGCCGCGGCGAGCAGGGCGCGGCGGTGGCGCTGCCGATCTGGATGGGCTACATGCGCGTGGCCACCGCGGCGGACCCCGATACGCCGTGGGTGCCGCCGCCCGACGTGGTGCAGGTGCCGGTGAACCCGGCGACCGGCTTCGCCTCGATCGGCAGCTACGCGGTGCCGAACGCGGTGCAGGGCTACTTCCTGCAGCAGTACCCGCCGCTGGATCCCAGCGCCGCGTCGCTCAGGACTTCGGGCAGCAGTTCCTCCGGAGGTTTCCTGAGCAGCCTGTTCGGAGCCCCGCCGGCTGCGTCGCGGCCGGCGCCGCGGCCTTCGGCGCCGGTTGCGCAGCCGGGCGCGGCGGGCAACGCGCCTTACGTGGTGCTGCCGTCCCTCGGGCATTGACGAGGCATCGCGGCTTGCGCGGCCCGAATCGGCCCGAGTCGGCCCGAGCATATATTCGCTAAGCCTTATAAACTGTCAGGCCATCGGGGCGTCGGTGACGCCGCCGGCTCGCCGCCAGCCGCGGAGCCCCCCATGCAGAAGGAGATCGTGCATGTCCAGCAGCTTTTCGGGCGCGCGCCGGCGTTTCGCCGCGGTGGTCGCGCTGACGGCGACGGCGGCCTTCGCCGGCTTCGCGCCTTGCGGCGCGCAGGCCGCCACCGCATTCCGTTTCACACCCTATCCCCAGCCGCACCCGGTACCGCCACTGTCCTTTCTCGACGCCCAGGGCAAGCCGACCAGCCTCTCCGCCTTCCGCGGCAAGGTGGTGCTGCTCAACGTCTGGGCCACCTGGTGTCCGCCCTGCGTGCGTGAAATGCCCACGCTGAACAAGCTGCAGGAACTGCTCGGCGGCAAGGACTTCACGGTGCTGCCGCTGTCGGTGGACCGAGGCGGGGTGTTCGCGGTGCGCAGCTTCTACCAGGACAATTTCATCGACCACCTGCCGATCTACGTCGACCCGACGACGAAGGCCTTGGACACGCTGAACATCCTGGGCACGCCGACCACCATCCTGATCGACAAGCAGGGGCGCGAGATCTCGCGCACCCTGGGGCCGCAGGACTGGGACCAGCCCAGCGTGATCGCGCAGCTGCGCCACTACATGGCGCAACCCGGACCGGCCCGCGCGAAGACCGTCGGGAGCTCCTGATGCCGGGCGCGCCGCGCGCCCCGCGGGCGCCGTGGCCGCGCGCGGTGCCGCTGCTGATGGCCGCGCGCTTCGCGCGCTCGATCGGCCAGGGTGCGCTGGTCGTCGGATTCACGCTGTACCTGCACGCCCTGGGCTGGGGCGCGGCGCGCATCGGCGCCGTGCTTTCGGGCGCCTTGCTGCTGGCGGTGCTGCTGACCCTGCTCGTCGGGCCGGCCAGCGATCGCCTGGGGCGGCGCCGCTTCCTGCTCGGCTACGAATGCGTGGTGCTGGCCAGCGCGCTGCTGGCGCTGCTCAGCGCGCAGCCGTGGGTGCTGACCGCGGGCGCGCTGCTCGGTGGTTTCGGGCGCGGGGCCAATGGCGCTGCCGGCCCCTTCGGACCGCTCGAGCAGGCCTGGATGGCGCAGGACCTGCCGGCCTCCGAGCGCGCGCGCGTGTTCAGCCTGAACGCCGCGCTGGGGTTCGGGGGCATGGCGCTGGGCGCGCTGCTGGGCGCGTTGCCGGCGCTGTGGCAGCGCGAACTGCCGGGGGCGCTGGCGTTTCGTCCGCTGTTCATCCTGCCGCTGCTGGGCTCGCTGGCCGGACTGGCGCTGTTGTGGCGCGCCAGGGATGGCGTCGCGCGCCCGAGCGAGCAGCCGGTGCAGCCGGCGGCCGCCGGAACGCCCGCCTCGCCCGCAGCCACGCAATCGGCGCGACGCGAACAGAACGGGTTGCTGCTGCGACTGGCGGTGGCCAACACCTTCAACGGACTGGGAATCGGGCTGGTCGCACCCTGGATGGCCTACTGGTATGCGCTGCGCTTCGGCCACGGACCGGCCAGCATCGGGCCCGCGCTGGCGGCAGGCTTCGTGTGCGCGGCCTTCGGCGCGCAACTGGCGCGGCGCCTGTCGCAGCGTGTCGGACTGGTCGACGCGGTGGTGTACATGCGCGCGGCAGGGCTCGCGCTGCTGCTGGTGACTCCGTTCAGCCCCTGGTTCCTGCTCGCGGCGCTCGCATGGGCCGTGCGTTCGGCCTTCAACCGCGGCACGGTCGGCGTGCGCCAGGCGCTGGTGGTCGGGCTCACGGATGAGAGCCGGCGCGGGCTTGCCGCCACCGTCAACAACGTATCGGTGATGGTGCCGCGCGCCATCGGCCCGGCGCTGTCCGGGCTGATGCTGGCGCGCGGATGGCTGGTCGCGCCCTTCATCGTGGCGGGGGTCTTCCAGGGCGCCTACCTGCTGGCTTATCGGGGATTTTTCGGTGGTATAAGCGCCGCGCGGCCCTGAGCCCGCGCGCATCGCTTATGCTGTGTCGCAGCGCC
>JAKBBQ010000319.1 GCA_021808405.1 Pseudomonadota bacterium
CTGCGCTCGGCCGGCATCGGCATCGGCGACATCGACTACGTCAACGCCCACGCCACCGCGACCCGCGAGGGCGACGGCGTCGAGGTGGCGGCGATGAAGGAAGTGTTCGGCGACGACAGCGGGCGCGTTCCCGTCAGTTCGACCAAGGCCCTGCACGGCCACATGCTGGGCGCCGCCAGCGCGATGGAGGCCCTGGTGTGCCTGCTCGCCGCTCGCCACTCCTTCCTCCCCGCGACCGCCCACCTCGACCAGGTATCGGAAGACTGCCTGGGGCTGAACCACGTCCGGCAAGTCGCTCGCGAACGGCCCATCCGCTACGCGATGACCCTGTCGGCCGGATTCGGCGGCACCAATTCCGCGCTCGTGCTGCGCGCCCACGATCCCCGCATCCACGCCTGATCCACCGCCATGACCTCGCTGCTTGCCGATCCCCCCGCCCGCCAGGTCCGCCATGGTGATCGCGCCGAGCCGCTGCCGGCGCACCGCCCGCAGTCTGCGCCAGGCGCGGTCGACGTCGCCTACGAGGCGGCGACCGCCACGGCCTGGGTGACCATGCGCCCGCGCGCCGAGCAGCCGCTGAACTTCTCGCCGGCCATGCTCGATGCCTTCGACCACGCCTTCGCCCGCTGGGAATCCAACGGCTGCCGCTGGGAGACCGGGGACGGGCAATTGCACCCGGTGCACTACGCCGTGCTGCGCTCGACCCACCCGAGCTACTTCAACGTCGGCGGGGACCTCGGGCACTTCAACGACTGCATCCAGCGCGGCGACTTCGACAGCCTGCGCGCCTACTCGCTGCGCTGCATGGACCTGACCTACCGCTGGGAGGCCCAGGTGTCCCGCCACGCCACCACGGTGTCGCTGGTGCAGGGGCGCGCGCTCGGCGGGGGCTTCGAGTCGGCGCTGTCGTCGGACTATGTGATCGCCGAGGAACAGTCCGAATTCGGGCTGCCGGAAATCCTCTTCGGGCTGTTTCCCTGCTCGGGCGCGATGCCTTTGCTCGCGCGGCGCATCGGCGCCACGCGGGCCTCCGTGCTGATGACCCAGGGCAGGATCTACAAGGCCGCCGAACTGCTGGAGCTCGGGGTGATCGACCAGGTCTGCGCCCGGGGCGATGGCGAGCAGGCGGTGCGCCGATTCCTCGTCGAACACGCGCGTGCGCGTGCCGCCCGCCATGCGCTGCAGCGCGCGCGCAGGCGCATGATGCCGCTGGACCTGCGGGAAATGGCCACGGTGGTCGAGGACTGGGTGGAGGTCGCGCGCCAGCTCACCCCGAACAACCTGCGGGTGCTCGAAACCCTGACCCGCATGCAAGGCAGCGAGTTCGGGCAGTGAGCGGCGGGCAGCGCTCGCGCCCAGCGACGCCGACGAAGAGATTTGCCAAAAAACTCGCGGTAATTCGATACCCCATGATAGAAAATCGTCTAAACCTCAAGTTTCATCGCATATATCTCTAAGCTCTCAGTGAAAACGACGGACGCCCCCAGCGCTGAGCAGGCCCTCCGCGGGTGCATTCTCGCGCTGCGCCGGCTGCACTTCGATCCCGACCTGCTCGCTGCCGACCCCGCGGCCACCGAGGCGCGTCGCGCGCGGGAAGGCGGCCCGAACGCCGACGCGGACGATTACTGGGTGTTCGGCGACGGGGACAAGCGCTACCTGCGGCAGATGGGCCCGCAGGAACTGGAGGGCGCATTGGCCCAGGCCACGGGCCTGCTGCGGCAGGCCTACGCCCAGCTGCAAAGAGTACGCGACAGCCTGGGCAAGCCGCCGCGCCTGTGAGCGCGCCCCCGCACCGCCGGCGCGAGCGCGATCACGAACGGGGAAACCGGGGATTGGACGAAATGGTCTGCGCCAGCTGCCTGACCACCGGAAGCAGTCGCTCGGCCTTTTCCTCGCTCCAGCTCGAGCGCAGGACGACGATGCTGACCGCCGCGACCACCTTGCCGTCATAGTCGAAAATCGGCGCCGCCACCGAGATGTCGCCCTCGTAGATTTCGTTGGTCGCCAGCACGATTCCGGTCTGCCGGATCGAATCCAGCCGCTCCACCAGCTTGTCGGCACTCAGGATGGTGCGGCTCGCGTGCCTGACGAACCGCACCCCGGAGACCATGCGCTGGCGCTCCTGCTGCGGGTAGAACGCGACGATGGCCTGTCCCAGCACCGACGCGTACCACGGGAAGCTCGATCCCAGGCCGACATTCGGGCTGAGCACCTCCCGCCCGGGCACGCGCGCGACCAGGATGACCTCGTCGTCGTCGAGCACTCCCAGGTTGATGGTCTCGGAAGTCTCGCGGTTGCATCCGAGCATGTACGGAGTGGCTCGCTCGATCAACGGATTGCCCCGCAGGAAGCTCGACCCCAGCCGCAGCAGCCGCGGCGACAGGCTGTACCTGCGGGTCGCCGGGTCCTTCTTGAGATAGCCCAGGTCGAGCAGCGTCTGGGTGAAGCGCTGCACCGCGCTTTTGTCCAGGCCGCTCATCGCGGTGAGCTCGGCCAGGCTCAGCGAGCGGTGCCCCTGGTCGAAAATCGCCAGGATCGACAGTCCGCGTTCGAGGGAGGTGTTGTAGGGCCCGCTGCGCCTGGGCTGTCGGCTCGGCTCGGAAGGCTTGGGGTCACTCATTCGGTGGCTTTCGGGGTGGCAAGGGCCGGCGCGGCTTCGCCCGGAGATCGTACTCGCCTGCCGGCAGGTGAAAGCCGAGGCCCGACCCGGCACGCCGATCGCCGGTCCTCAGCTGCGTGCGCCTTGATGCACCCAGCGCAAGGGGCGGGAGAACAGCAGCAACAACAGCTTGTCGGTGGCGAAACCGCAAGCGCCCAGGCTGATCATCGCGGCCACGACGTAGTCGAAGCGGAACTGGTTGTAGCAGTCCATCAGGACGAAGCCCAGGCCCGACTTGGCCCCCAGCATCTCGGCGACCACCACGGTGGTCCACGAAATCGCCGCCGCCACGCGCAGCCCCACCGCGATGCTGGGCAGCGCGGCCGGGATGGTCACCCGCAGCAGGACCTGGCGCCGGTTCGCCCCGAGCATCAGCGCCGCGCGCACCAGCTTGCCCTCGGCCAGCCTGGCTCCGTCGAGGGAGTTGATGTAGACCGGGAAGAAGGTCGCCAGCGCGGTCAGGAAGATCGCAGGCTTCGATCCGATCCCGAAGAAGATCAAGGTCAGGGGGATCCAGGCCGTGACCGAAATCGGGCGGATCGAGTTGATGGTCGGGTCGACCGCGCGCCGCACCAGCAGCGACACCCCGGCGAACAACCCGAAGACCACGCCGATGGTCGAGCCGATCGCGAAGCCGGCGAGAATGCGCCAGGCGCTCGCCCCGACCTGCACCAGCCAGGTGCCGTCATAGGGCGACGGCGGCGACAGCGGCAGCGTGCCGGCGCCGAAGATCCAGTTGACCAGCGCCGCCACCGCCACCGACGGCGGTGGGAACACGCCGTTGGCGATCAGCCTGTGCTCGGCGGCGACCTGCCACGCCGCCAGCACCGCGACCGGCAGAGCCAGCGACAACAGCGCGCGGCGCCCGGGGATGCGCCATGCGCGCATCAATCGGCGCCCAGCTGGCGTGCGCTCTTGCCGGTCGCCTTCTCCAGGAAGGTGTAGTCCAGGTGCTTGAGCAGCCGCGCCTGGGTGTCGACCGGGATGACCTTGAGCTGGTACAGGATGGTGGCGACCCGCTGGACCTGGCTGGCGTTC
>JAKBBQ010000320.1 GCA_021808405.1 Pseudomonadota bacterium
CATGGTCTCGCGGTCGCGGATCTCGCCGATCATGATGCAGTCGGGTGCCTGGCGCAGCGCGTTCTTCAGCCCCACCGCGAGGTCGTGGGCGTCGATCCCCACCTCGCGCTGGTTGACGATCGACTTGCGGTTGCGGAACAGGTACTCGATCGGCTCCTCCAGGGTCAGGATATGCCCGGTCAGGTTGGCGTTGCGGTGGTCGAGCATGGCCGCCAGCGTGGTGCTCTTGCCCGATCCGGTGGAGCCGACGACCAGGATCAGGCCGTAGCGCTGCATCACCAGATCGGCCAGCACGGGCGGCAGGTTCAGGCTGTCCAGCCGCGGGATCTCGCCGGGGATGAAGCGCACCACCAGCGCCACCGTGCCGCGCTGCACGAAGGCGCTCAGGCGGAAGCTGCCGAGCTCGGGGCGGGTCACCGCCAGGTTCAGCTCGCCGTGCTCGCGCAGCTCGTGCATGCGCGCGTCGCCGACGATCTCGCCGAGCAGCCGCGCCGGGTCCTCCGGGCCGATGACCTGGCGGTTGATCGGCACCGAGCGGCCGTTGATGCGGATGAGGATCGGCGCGTTGGCGCTGATGTACAGGTCCGAGGCCTTCTTCTCGGCCATCAGCTGCAGCAGGCGTTCCATGGTCGACATGAGCTTCTCCGCGGGGCAGGCGCCGAGCCGCGCCTCAGGTGCGCAGCAGTTCGTTGAGCGCGGTCTTCGCGCGGGTCTGCGCGTCCACGCGCTTGACGATCACCGCGCAGTACAGGCTGTGGCTGCCGTCGGGCGCCGGCAGGCTGCCCGGAACCACCACCGAACCCTCGGGGACGCGGCCGTACAGCACCTCGCCGCTGGCGCGGTCGTAGATGCGGGTCGACTGGCCGATGTACACCCCCATCGAGATCACGCAGTGGTCCTCGACCACCACCCCCTCGACGATTTCCGAGCGCGCGCCCACGAAGCAGTTGTCGCCGATGATCGTCGGGTTGGCCTGGATCGGCTCGAGCACCCCGCCGATCCCCACCCCGCCCGACAGATGGACGTTGCGCCCGATCTGCGCGCACGAGCCGACGGTGGCCCAGGTATCGACCATCGTGCCCTCGCCGACGTAGGCGCCGACGTTGACATAGCTGGGCATCAGCACCACGCCGGGCGCCAGGTAGCAGCCGTGGCGGGCCACCGCCGGCGGCACCACCCGCACCCCGGTGGCGCGCATCTCCTGCTCGCCCAGGCGGCTGAACTTGGTCTCCACCTTGTCGTAGAAGTGCAGGTCGCCCGAACGCATCAGCTGGTTGTCGTGCAGCCTGAAGCTCAGCAGCACGGCCTTTTTCACCCACTGGTGGGTGACCCAGCCGGCGGCGGTCTTCTCGGCCACCCGCACGCGCCCGGAGTTGAGCTCGGCGAGCACCCGCGACACCGCGTCGCGTACTTCGGTCGGCGCCGAATCGGGGCTGAACTCGCCGCGGCTCTCCCAAGCCTGGTCGATGATGCTCTGCAGGGACTCGCTCATGGGGTGTTTCCAGGGTAGGTGCGTCGGGTGGGCGGGCAGCCGGGTAGCCGGGTCAAAGGCCGCGGGCGTAGGCGGCGATGCGCTCGGCGGCCTCGACGCATTCGTCGACCGCCGCCACCAGCGCCAGGCGCACGCGGCCGGCGCCGGGGTTGCCGCCGGGCTGGTCGCGCGCCAGCAGGCTTCCCGGCAAAACCGTGCAATTGTAGTTTTGCAGCAAGCCGCGGGCGAAGGCGATGTCGTCGATCGGTGTCTTCGCCCACAGGTAGAACGCCGCATCGGGAAGCCGCACGTCCAGCACCGGCTGCAGGATGGGCAGCACGCGCTGGAACTTCGCACGGTAGAGCGCGCGGTTGTGCTCGACATGCCGCTCGTCGTTCCACGCCGCCACGCTGGCCGCCTGCACCGCCGGCCCCATCGCGCTGCCGTGGTAGGTGCGGTAGAGCAGGAAGGCGCGCAGCAGCGCGGCGTCGCCGGCGACGAAGCCCGAGCGCAGCCCCGGCACGTTCGAGCGCTTGGACAGCGAGGTCAGCATCACCAGGTTGCGCAGGTCGTCGCGGCCGAGCCGGCGCGCCGCCTGCAGGCCGCCCAGCGGCGGCTGCTCGCCGAACCAGATCTCGCCATAGCACTCGTCGCTGGCGATGACGAAGCCGTGGCGGTCGGAGAGCTCGAACAGCAGCTTCCAGTCCTCCAGGCCCATCACCGCGCCGGTCGGGTTGCCCGGGGTGCAGACGTAGACCAGCTGGGTGCGCCGCCACTGCGCCTGGCTCACCGTCTCCCAGGCGACGCGGAAGTTCTGCGCCGCATCGGCCGCGACATAGCCGCACTGAGCGCCTGCGAGCAGCGCCGCGCCCTCGTAGATCTGGTAGAAGGGGTTGGGGCTGAGCACCAGCGCGGCGCCGCGCCCGGGGTCGACCACCGTCTGCGCCAGCGCGAACAGCGCCTCGCGCGAGCCGTTGACCGGCAGCACCTGGGTCGCCGGGTCGAGCGGCACGCCGTGGCGGCGCAGCGCCCAGGCCGCGCAGGCCTCGCGCAAGGCGTCGCTGCCCCGCGTGGCCGGATACTGCGCCAGGCCGTCGAGGTGCTCGACCAGCGCGTCGCGGATGAACTCCGGGGTCGGGTGGCGCGGTTCGCCGATTCCCAGGCTGATCGGCCGCAGCGCCGGGTTGGGTCGCAGGTCGGCGGTGAGTTCGCGCAGGCGCTCGAAGGGATAGGGCTGCAGGCGGTCGAGCAAGGGGTTCACGGCAACGGAGCGGGCAACGAGACTGCGGGAGAGGGAAACTGCGGGGGACTGCGGGACTGCGGCGCGGCGGCGGCCGGCCCGCCAAGCCGCCCATTCTAGGAACTGCCGGGCGGGCCGTTCGGCGGACATCCCGGCGGACGTTACTCGCCGTTACAACAAAAGCCCCGCCGACTGTCGCGCAAGCCGGTGAGCCCAGCGTTGAGCGGGGCAGGCACGTCCAGCAAAACCCCGACCCGCGCAGCAAAATGTCCAGCACCGCCTATGCCCAGCCACGACTCCGTGCCGCCGACGCCGTGACCGCCCGCCCCGCGCTCGACCGCTTCTGCCTGGAGGTGCGCGCCCGCGCGATGCGCCTGGCCCTGCTCGAAACCTCGGGCAATCCCCACGCTGCCGCCGACCTGGTGCAGGACAGCCTGGAGCGCCTGGTCCGCCACTACCCCGAGCGCCCGGAGCAGGAATGGCCTCCTCTGTTCTACGGAATCCTGCGCAACCGGATCACCGACTGGCACCGCCGTCGCAAGGTGGAGAAGGTGCTGGATTTCTTCTTTTCCTCCGACGACGACGACGCGGCGCAGCCCGCGTGGGAGCAGCTGGTCGACGAGTCGCCCGGGCCCGAGCAGCAGGCGCAAGGGCTTCAGCAGGCGGCGCGCATCGCCGACGCCCTCACCCGCCTGAGCCCGCGGCAGCGCCAGGTGTTCCTGCTGCGCGAAATGGAGGAGCTGACCATCGCCGAAACCGCCAAGGCGATGAACATCAGCGAAGGCAGCGTCAAGACGCATCACCTGCGGGCACTGACCCGGTTGCGCGATTGGCTGCAAGGCGATAATCCGCTGGCTGGAGCCCGAGCACATGCAAGCTGAAACCCCCTCCCCAGGCCCCGCGACCGCCGACCCGCGGTCGTGGGCCGACCGCTGGCGCGCAGGCTGCCTGGACGCCGCGCAGGCGCGCGACTAAG
>JAKBBQ010000040.1 GCA_021808405.1 Pseudomonadota bacterium
GCGTGCTGTACTTCGAGGCCTACGTGGTCACCGAGCCGGGGATGACCCCGCTGGCCAAGCGCCAGGTGCTGTCCGAGGATGAGTACGCCGCCAAGCGCACCGAGTACGGCGACGAGTTCAGCGCCAGCATGGGCGCCGAGGGCATCCGCGCGCTGCTCGGCGACATGGACCTGGAGCTGGAGACCGCGGCGCTGCGCGGAGACCTGCAGGGCTCGGACACCAAGGTGAAGAAGAACTCCAAGCGCCTGAAGGTGCTGGACGCCTTCCGCAAGACCAACTCCAAGCCCGAATGGATGGTCATGACGGTGCTGCCGGTGCTGCCGCCGGACCTGCGTCCGCTGGTGCCGCTGGACGGCGGGCGCTTCGCGACCTCCGACCTCAACGACCTGTACCGCCGGGTGATCAACCGCAACAACCGCCTGCGCCGGCTGCTCGAGCTCAAGGCGCCGGAGATCATCGTGCGCAACGAAAAGCGCATGCTGCAGGAGGCGGTCGACTCGCTGCTCGACAACGGCCGTCGCGGCAAGGCGATGGTCGGCCAGAACAAGCGCCCGCTGAAGTCGCTGGCCGACATGATCAAGGGCAAGGGCGGGCGCTTCCGCCAGAACCTGCTGGGCAAGCGGGTCGACTATTCCGGGCGCTCGGTGATCGTCGTCGGCCCGACCCTCAAGCTGCACCAGTGCGGCCTGCCCAAGCTGATGGCGCTGGAGCTGTTCAAGCCCTTCATCTTCAACCGCCTGGAGGCGATGGGAGTCGCCACCACCATCAAGGCGGCCAAGAAGGAAGTGGACGCGCAGACGCCCATCGTCTGGGACATCCTGGAAGAGGTGATCCGCGAGCATCCGGTGATGCTCAACCGCGCGCCGACCCTGCACCGCCTGGGCATCCAGGCGTTCGAGCCGGTACTCATCGAAGGCAAGGCCATCCAGCTGCACCCGCTGGTGTGCGCCGCGTTCAACGCCGACTTCGACGGCGACCAGATGGCGGTGCACGTGCCGCTTTCGCTGGAAGCGCAGATGGAGGCCCGCACGCTGATGCTGGCTTCCAACAACGTGCTCTTCCCGGCCAACGGCGAGCCCTCCATCGTGCCCTCGCAGGACATGGTGCTGGGGCTGTACTACGCCACGCGCGAGCGCATCAACGGCCGCGGCGAGGGCATGGTGTTCGCCGACGTCGGCGAAGTGCAGCGCGCGCTGCAGGCCGGCGAGCTCGAGCTGACCGCGCGCATCAACGTGCGGCTGACCGAGTACCTGCGCGACAAGCCCAGCGGCCAGCTGGTGCCGCGCACCGCGGTGGTCGAGACCACCGCCGGCCGCGCGCTGCTGTCGGAGATCCTGCCCAAGGGCCTGCCCTTCGCGGTGATGAACAAGGCGCTGAAGAAGAAGGAGATTTCCCGCCTGATCAACACGTCGTTCCGCCGCTGCGGACTGCGCGACACCGTGATCTTCGCCGACAAGCTGCTGCAATCGGGCTTCGCGCTGGCCACGCGGGCGGGAATTTCGATCAGCGTCGACGACATGCTCGTGCCCGAGCTCAAGCACGAGCTGATCAGCCGCGCCGAGCATGAGGTCAAGGAAATCGAGCAGCAGTACGCCTCCGGCCTGGTCACCCAGGGCGAGCGCTACAACAAGGTGGTGGACATCTGGGGCCGCACCGGCGACGAGGTCGGCAAGGCGCTGATGGCCGGGCTGGCCACCGAGCCGGTGCGCGACCGCCACGGCAACGAGGTGCGCCAGGAGTCCTTCAACTCCATCTACATGATGGCCGACTCCGGCGCGCGCGGCTCGGCGGCGCAGATCCGCCAGCTCGCCGGGATGCGCGGCCTGATGGCCAAGCCCGACGGCTCGATCATCGAGACCCCGATCACCGCCAACTTCCGCGAAGGCCTCAACGTCCTCCAGTACTTCATCTCGACCCACGGCGCGCGCAAGGGCCTGGCCGACACGGCGTTGAAGACCGCCAACTCGGGCTACCTGACGCGCCGCCTGGTCGACGTCACGCAGGACCTGGTGATCACCGAGCACGACTGCGGCACCGCGCAAGGCGTGGCGATGCGCGCGCTGGTCGAGGGCGGCGAGGTCATCGAGTCGCTGCGCGACCGCGTGCTCGGGCGCGTGGCGGCCACCGACGTGATCAACCCGGAGACCCAGGAAACCATCGTCCCGGCCGGGGAGATGCTCGACGAGGACATGCTCGACGCGGTCGAGGGCGCGGGCATCGACGAGATCCGCGTGCGCACCGCGCTGACCTGCGAGACCCGCTACGGCATGTGCGCCAAGTGCTACGGCCGCGACCTCGGTCGCGGCGTGCTGGTCAACGTCGGCGAGGCCGTCGGGGTGATCGCCGCGCAGTCGATCGGCGAGCCGGGCACCCAGCTGACCATGCGTACCTTCCACATCGGCGGCGCGGCGTCGCGCGCCGCGGTGGCGTCGAGCATCGAGGCCAAGAGCGCCGGCGTGGCGCGCTTCACCTCGACGATGCGCTACGTCACCAACTCCAAGGGCGAGCAGGTGGTGATCTCGCGCTCCGGCGAGGTGCTGCTCACCGACGACTACGGACGCGAGCGCGAGCGCCACAAGGTGCCGTACGGCGCCACGCTGTTCGTCAAGGACGGCATGGAGGTCAAGGCCGGCGCCGCGCTGGCGAGCTGGGACCCGCTGACCCGCCCGATCATCACCGAGTACGCCGGTCGCGCCAAGTTCGAGAACATCGAGGAAGGCGTCACGGTGGCCAAGCAGGTCGACGAGATCACCGGCCTGTCGACCCTGGTGGTGATCGATCCCAAGCGCCGCGGCTCGGCCAAGGTGATGCGCCCGCAGGTCAAGCTGCTCAACGAGGTCGGCCAGGAAGTGAAGATCCCCGGCACCGAGCACTCGGTGACGGTGGGCTTCCAGGTCGGCGCGCTGATCCAGGTGCGCGACGGCCAGGACGTCGGCCCCGGCGAAGTGCTGGCGCGCATCCCGATGGAAGGCCAGAAGACCCGCGACATCACCGGCGGCCTGCCGCGGGTGGCCGAGCTGTTCGAGGCGCGCTCGCCGAAGGACGCCGGCATGCTGGCGGAGATCACCGGCACCGTGTCCTTCGGCAAGGAGACCAAGGGCAAGGTGCGTCTGGTGATCACCGACCTCGACGGCCAGTCGCACGAGTTCCTGGTCCCGAAGGAAAAGACCATCCTGGTGCACGAGGGCCAGGTGGTCAACAAGGGCGAACTGGTGGTCGACGGGTCCGCGGAGCCGCAGGACATCCTGCGCCTGCTCGGAGTCGAGGCGCTGGCGCGCTACATCGTCGACGAAGTGCAGGACGTCTACCGGCTGCAGGGGGTGAAGATCAACGACAAGCACATCGAGGTCATCGTCCGCCAGATGCTGCGCCGGGTCGAGATCAAGGACGCGGGCGACAGCGACTACATCACCGGCGAGCAGGTCGAGCGCTCGGAAGTGCTGCAGACCAACGCCGAGCTGGCCGACAAGGGCAAGGTGGGCGCGACCTTCAACAACGTGCTGCTGGGGATCACCAAGGCCAGCCTGTCGACCGACAGCTTCATCTCGGCGGCCTCCTTCCAGGAGACCACCCGGGTGCTGACCGAGGCGGCGATCATGGGCAAGCGCGACGAGCTGCGCGGGCTGAAGGAAAACGTGATCGTCGGCCGGCTGATCCCCGCCGGGACCGGAATGGCCTTCCACCAGGCGCGCAAGGCCAAGGAGGTGCTGGACCACGCCGAGCGCACCGCGCAAGCGGCGGCCGAGCTGCAGGCGCTGGAGGACAGCGCCGCCGAGCAGCAGGCCGCAGGCGAGCCCGGCCCGGACGGCGCGGCGCTCTGAACGGGGCAAGCCCCCGCGTTTGCGACGGCCGCCTGCGGGCGGCCGTTTTTCTGCGCGCCGACCCGCGCTCGGGCATGCGCCTGGGCCACCTTCGGGCCGGCGCCGAGGGCTTTCAGTCCTTCTTGTGCGCGGTCCCGGAATCTGCTATGCTTACCCTCTTCCAGACGCGGGGTGGAGCAGCCTGGTAGCTCGTCGGGCTCATAACCCGAAGGTCGCTGGTTCAAATCCGGCCCCCGCAACCAAAAAAGAAGCAATCAAGCCAGGCACTTCGCGGTGCTTGGCTTTTTTGTTGCCCTGGACGCGGCGCGACGGCTCTACGAGTCCTTTGGTTTCGAACTGGTGCGTGAGGATCAAGGGAGCCCGTGGGGAAGGACGGTCACCGAACAGCAGTTCATGAGACCAGGAACTCAACGGCCTTCGTAGCCGATACGGCATTCGGACTGGTGGATCAACACTGGTACGCAGCCTGCGAGCAGATCTCGATACCCGCCGAGACGCGCCAGGTCGCGCGCCATCCCATCGGTGTGGGCGACCCAAGGCGCCATCCAGCCATGGCATGATGGATCATGGCTGATCGGAAACGGATCGATGAAGCCTTCAAGATCTCTGCCAAGCGCGGGAACGGCTCATTGCGTCGTGAGGTCTGGGTGGATCGTCAAGGGCGTGTCACACGCTACAACCTGGCCTGCATCAGCCATCGACTGCACGCCGGCGACAATGGGCGTGTCATCGGCTACGAAAATGCGCACGGCTATCACCATCGGCACGTATTTGGACGGGTTGAAGCCGTCCAGTTCACCTGTTTCGAGGATATCGAAGCGCGCTTCGAGCAAGACCGGATCGCTTTGGGGAGCACGCGATGACCAAACTCACCATCACCACGGGAAACGAGCAGGCGTTCTTCGAGCATGGACGTCGCATCGCCCAGGCGCTTGACCGCGGCGAACGCCTTCTGGCCGAACGTGTCTTGCGCTTCGAGGACCCAGCGGAGATGATGCGTCTGATGACCAGCGCGCGACTGGCACTGTTTCGCGCCGTGAAGGAGCAGCCCGGGTCCATCACCGCCATCGCCCAGCGCCTGCGTCGCGATCGCAGCGCGGTGAAACGTGATCTCGACGCTTTGCAGGATGCCGGCATGGTGGCCGTGGACGAGAAGGTGCTTCCCGGTCACGGACGCATGCGCGAAGTGCGCGCAACCGCGCAGAGCATGCGCTTGCAGGCCGATGTGTTCTGACGCACGCACGCGCTCCTGGCACCTCACCTCACCTCAGCTTCAGTCGGGCTACCGTCGACCAGCGATCCAAGCGCACCCCCGCAACCAAGACCAGACGACCAACGCCGGCCTCGCGTCGGCGTTGGTCGCCTCTGGGGTCAGCCCTTGCCCAGCATGCTGCGCAAGGGCACCCTACCCGAGCTGCTCCACGGGGGGCAACAGAGCCAGGCCCTGCGCGCGCTTGGCCAGGCGGCGGTCGAAGGTCGCGAAGCCCGAGGCACGGCGGCTGCGAGCCACATGCAGCGCGTCGGCAAAATCCAGCCCTTGGTCGAAGGCATCGACGGCCATCAGGACGGCGTCGCGATCCTCGAGCGTGACGTGTTCGATGCCCGCCAGCGCGCGGAACACGCGCGAGATGTCGGACCGGGACAGTTCATAGAAGCCTCGCATCACCCACTCCAGCTCCAGCAGGACCGTCACCGAGACGAAACAGCGCTCGGCCAGAGCCTTGATGGCCAGCGGCCGCTGCCTTGCAGCTTGCGGATCATCGTCGTCATCGATGAAGAACCGCGCCAGGACGTTGGTATCCAAGGCTTTCATGATCGGCCGCGCCGCGAGGAGCGGCTCAGCGTCGATGCCGCATCGAAGTCCTCCAGGTTTCTCGGCACTCCACGCGCCGGCGCCTTGACCATGCCCGCCAGGTCACGCATGTCGGCCGGCGGGACCGGCCTTGCGACCCGCAGCTTCAGCCCGTCAGGCTCCTCGATCACTTCGAGGCGTGCGCCCGCACCCATTCCGAGCCGCCGCCGCAAGGCGGCGGGCAACACGATCTGCCCTTTGGAAGAAACGAGCAGCGTAGGCATGAGCTCATCCGGAAGCGTTGCAATGGTGGGCATGCTAAAGCGCCTTACATAGTAAGTCCAATTTACGCCGCGCCTGGAAGCCGCCTCGGTTGACATGCCTGGGGGGTTGCGCGCCGCGGCCGATCGCACCATTGGACAAGGCCCCGAGTTCCATCGATACGAACCCGGTCTCCCGTTGCGAGCGTGTGCATCGCGTGGCGTACGCTCATGACCGCCGGGATATCGATCTCTCGCGCCGTCACCGCACCGTGCGACAAGGGCACGCCGCCTTCCATGATCACGCCCGCGCAGCGATGGAACAGCGGGGTCCACGCGGGGCTCGTGGTGCGCGCCACCAGGATGGCGCCCGCAGGAAAATCGGCGGAATCCCCCCCCGACGGCCACCCGGACTCCCCCACCTTGGGCCATCTCGATTCCCCCACCCCGGCCACGGTGCGATGAGGCGCTGACGGGCCGGCGAGCGCGCCGGCGGCCAGAGGTCTGGCAGGACGTTGCTTTCGCCCCTCCACAGCAGAGGGGCCAGGACTGAAGGTCTTGAAGCCGCATGTTCAAACGACCATCGCCCGAGCGTCCGCTCGGCCGCCCCCGACACGGACCGTCACCCGCATCGGATCCCGCGTCCGGACTGGGGCACGGCGCTACCCGGACGATCGTCCACCAGCTTTCGAAGCGCGCCCCCGCAACCAAGACCAGACGACAGACGCCGGCCCCGTGTCGGCGTCTGTCGCTTTCGGCGCGGGCGCGGACGTTCCAGGAGGCTGCCGGCCGAGACACGGCCTGCCACCGCGGCAAGCGCTTGCCTGCGCAGCGAGCCATTCCACGATGACGAAAAGGGGCCACGCCGATACCCGCCTGGCCTGGCGCCGGTCGAAACTCGCCAGGCCCCTCGCCCGGCGACCGCGCGCCCCATGCGGCGCATGGGCCCAATCCAGACTCTCGTCGAAGGCATCGACCGCCTTCACCATCGCGTCCCGTTCCTCGTGCGTGACGAACTCGACGCCGGCCAGCACGCGGAGCACCCCGGGAGCTCTCCGGCCTGGCCAGCCCGCCCATGCCGCGCATCGGCCGCTCCAGTTCGAGCCGGACGATCCACCCTTCGACAAGGCCATGCCGCTGCGCAATCGCCTCGGGCCGTACTCCAGGCAAGCTCGCGCCGGACTTGCCGGCGCGGATGCCATCCAAATAGCCGGGCGGGCGCGCGAGCGCATAGGATGCGATCTTGCCTTGGCCACCTCAGGATTCCATGCAACCCGACACCCAGCCCACCCGCGACCAGCCCCTCGACGCCATCGTCGCCGCGGTGCAACTGCCCGAGGTCAGCGACGGGGATTTCGAGTCCTCGCTCGCCGAGCTGCGCGAGCTGGCCAAGACCCTGGGCTATCGGGTGGTGGAGACCTTCACCCAGAGGCGCGCCAGCTTCGACACCACGGCCTACCTCGGTGCGGGCAAGCGCGAGGAGCTGCGCGCCTATGTCGAAGGCCACGCAGGCGCGACGCATGACGAGCGGCCGGGCCATGCGACCCACGAGCAGTGGGAAGGCATCCAGGCGCTGCTGATCGACCACGAGATCTCGCCGTCGCAGGCGCGCAACCTCGAGAAGGCCGTGGGGTGCGAGGTGATGGACCGCACGATGGTGATCCTGGAGATCTTCCACCGCCATGCGCGCTCGCGCGCCGCGCGCGCCCAGGTGGAAATCGCCCGCCTGGGGTACATGGCGCCGCGGCTGCGCGAGGCGGCCAAGCTGGCGGGACCCCAGGGCCGACAGCGCAGCGGCACCGGAGGGCGCGGCGCCGGCGAATCGCACACCGAACTGGATCGGCGCAAGATCCGCGATCGCATCGCCGAGCTGCAACTGGAGATCGACGCCATGGGTACCGAGCGCCAGACCCAGCGGGCGCGCCGCCAGCAGGGCCAGGGCGTGGCCAGCGTGGCGCTGGTGGGCTACACCAACGCGGGCAAGTCGACGCTGATGCGCGCCCTCACCGGCAGCGAGGTGCTGGTGGCCAACAAGCTGTTCGCGACCCTGGACACCACGGTGCGGGTGCTGCACCCCGAAAGCGTGCCCAGGGTGCTGGTCAGCGATACCGTGGGATTCATCAAGAACCTCCCGCATGGCCTGGTGGAGTCGTTCAAGTCCACGCTGGACGAGGCCCTCGACGCGTCGTTGCTGCTGCATGTGATCGACGCCAGCGACCCCGGATTCGAGCGCCAGCGCAAGGTCACCGAGGACGTGCTGGCCGAGATCGGCGCGCAGGACATCCCGCGCATCCGGGTGTTCAACAAGATCGACCGGGTCGGCGACGCGCAGGCGCGCTCGGCATTCGAGCGCGAGGCACGCGCCGGCGACCCCTCCTGCGTCGTGATGAGCGCGCGCCACGCCGACGACGTGGCGAACTTGCGCTCGCTCATCGTGGCGTTCTTCCAGAAGGACCTGGTCGAGGCGGAATTGCGCCTGCCGTGGGCGGCGCAGCAGCTGCGCCGGGACATCTACGCGAACTGCCAGGTGTTGGCCGAGAGCGCGGACGAAGCGGGCGCGGTGTTCCGCGTGCGCGGCGAGGAGGCGACCATCCGCTCGCTGCGCGCGCGCTTCGCGGACATTGCGCCCGCGGACTGAGCCGCTTGCGGGCGCCGCGCCGGGCGCGCCCGCAGACCAGACCAAGCCCGAGGAGACCGACGATGACATTGCAGTCCCTGTTCAAGCTCGAGGAGCATGGCTCCGACGTGCGCACCGAGGTGATGGCCGGCTTCACGACCTTCCTCACCATGTCGTACATCATCTTCGTGAACCCGGCGATCCTGTCCACCACGGGGATGAACCACGATGCGGTGTTCATCGCCACCTGCCTGGCGGCGGCGCTGGGCACCTTCATCATGGCCTTGCTGGCCAACTGGCCGATCGGGCTGGCGCCGGGGATGGGGCTGAACGCCTTCTTCGCCTTCACGGTGGTCAAGGGCATGGGCTTCACCTGGCAGCAGGCGCTGGGGGCGGTGTTCATCTCCGGTTGCGTTTTCGTCGCCCTCACGATCACCGGCATGCGGCGCTGGCTGGTCGCCGGGATCCCCAGGTCGCTGCGCAGCGCCATTGCGGCGGGCATCGGCATGTTCCTGGCGATCATCGCGCTGTCGGGCGCCGGCATCGTCGTCGCCAACCCGGCGACCAAGGTGGGCCTGGGGGACCTGCACAGCCTGCCCGTGCTGCTGGCCACCCTGGGCTTCGTGCTCATCGCGGTGCTGGACTACTTCCGCTGGCGCGGCGCCATCCTCATCGGCATCCTCGCGGTCACGCTGGCCAGCGTCGCGCTGGGGCTGACGCACTTCCAGGGCATCGTCTCGATGCCGCCGAGCATCGCGCCCACGCTGTTGCAGCTCGACATCCCGGGGGCGCTGCGCGGCGGCTTCTTCCACATCATCCTGGTGTTCGTGCTGGTGGAGATCTTCGACGCCACCGGAACCCTGACCGGACTGGCGCGCAAGGCCGGGCTGCTGGAAGGGGGCCGCGAGGAGGGGCTGGGCCGCGCGTTGTTCGCCGACAGCCTGGCGATCTTCTCGGGGGCGCTGCTCGGCACCAGCAGCACCACGGCCTACATCGAGAGCGCCTCCGGGGTGCAGGCGGGCGGGCGCACCGGACTGACCGCGGTGACCATCGGCGTGCTGTTCCTGGCGGCGCTCTTCTTCGCGCCGCTGGCGGCCATCGTTCCGCCCTACGCGACCGCGCCGGCGTTGTTGTACGTGGCCGGGCTGATGATGCGCGAACTGCTGCAGATCGACTGGGACGACGTCACCGAGGCCGTTCCGTCGGCGCTGGCCGCGCTGGTCATGCCCTTCACCTACTCCATCGCCAACGGGCTGGCCTTCGGGTTCATCGTCTACGCCGCGCTCAAGCTGGCCACCGGGCGGGCGCGCGAGGTGCATCCGGCGCTGTGGGTGGTGGCCGGCCTGTTCCTGCTGCGCTTCGTGCTGTTCCCGGCGGACTGAGGAGGGCGGCGGGCGGGCGCGGCGAATCGACCGCGGTTCGCCCGCCGCGAGCGAACTCAGCCGGTGTGGCCGACCGCCACCTGGCTGATCTGGATCTGCGGCTGGATGTCGGTGTAGTTCGGGATGTCGGCCATGATCTCCTTGACGTGCGGCCCGAAGCCGGCCTGGAAGGCCTCGACCGAGTCGCTGAAGATGTGGCCCATCGCCACGTAGGTCGCGGGCTCGCCGGGCGCGCCGCCGGCCAGCCCGACGTCGACGGTGTAGAAGCGACACGCCGCCCCCATGCGCGCCTGCACCAGCGGCATGTGCTTGTCGCGGTAGTACGCGTGATCGAAACGGGCCCCGCTCAGGTTGGGATACATCACGCTGACCTTGATCATGCCAAGCCTCCTCGTCGCCATCCCGCGGGTGCCGGCGCCCACCGCCGGCACGGCCGCGATCCCGGCCACTATACCGGCGCCGCGCCGCCGCGACGCAGCAGGTAGCGCTGCACCTTGCCGCTGGGGGTCTTGGGCAACTGGGCCACGAACTCGATCTGCCTCGGATACGCGTGGGCCGACAGCCTGTGCTTGACGAACTGCGCCAGCTCCTCGGCCAACGCGGAGTCGGCCAGCCGACCCGCCGCGGGCACGACGAAGGCCTTGACGATCTCGGTGCGCTGCGCGTCGGGTTGACCCACCACCGCGGCCTCGACCACCGCCGGATGCTCGAGCAGCGCGCTCTCGACCTCGAAGGGGCCGATGCGATAGCCCGAGGAAGTGATCACGTCGTCGGTGCGGCCGATGAACACGACGTGCCCGTCGGCGCTCAGCTCCACGCTGTCGCCGCTGCGGTAATAGCGCCCCGGCGCCGGCTGGCCCAGGTAACCGCGGAACCAGAACAGCGGCGAATGCTCGGTGTCGACCGCCAGTTCGCCGGGCTGCCCGGGCCCGAGTTCGCGCTCCTGCGCGTCGAGCACGCAGATGCGGTAGCCGGGCATCGGCAGGCCGGCCGCGCCTGCGTGCACGACGTGGCGCAGCCCGTGGTGGTTGTTGACCACCATGCCCAGCTCGGTCTGCCCGTAATGATCGCGGATCGGCGCCTGCAGGTGGGAATCGAACCAGCGGATGACCTCGGGGTTCAACGGCTCGCCGGCGCTGCTGACGCAGCGCAGCTGTCCGCGCAACGGGGCCGCCGCATCGGCCCCGGCGGCGATCAGCAGGCGAAACGCGGTGGGCGCGCCGGCCAGGTTGGTGATCCCCAACTCGCGCACCATGCGCCAGGTGCTGTCGGCGCTGAACGGGCCGTCGTGGAAGGTGGTCGCGTGCCCCAGCAGCAGCGGGCCGGTGACCGCGTAGTACAGCCCGTAGGCCCAGCCCGGGTCGGCGATGTTCCAGTAGCGGTCGCCGCTGCGCAGGTCGACCGCGTCGACCATGTAGGCACGGAAGTTCAGCAAGGCCTTCAGCGGCACCGGAACGCCCTTGGCCGCGCCGGTCGTACCCGATGTCGACATCATCAGGAACAGGTCGTCGCCGCTGCGCGGCAGCGGCGCGAAGTCCTCGCGCTGCCGCGCCAGCCCGGCACGCAGGTCGAGGTCCGCGGCAGGCACCGCGTCGGCCAGCAGCGCCACCCGGGGCCCGGCCAGGCCGTCGAGCTTGGCGCGGTTGGCCGCGTCGGTGACCACCAGCCGCGCGCCGCTCGTGGCCAGCCGCTGCGCGACGGCCTGCGGCCCGAAGGCGGTGAACAGCGGTTGGTAGACCGCGCCGGCGCGCCAGGTGCCGAGGATCACCGCGAGCAGCTCGGGGGTGCGGGGCAGCATCGCCGCGACCACGTCGCCGGGACCGATGCCCTGCTCGACCAGCAGGTTGGCGAAGCGCGCGGCGGCGGCGCGCAGTTCGGCGAAACGCAGGGTCGCCGCGCGCCCGTCGGCGCTGCGCCAGTGCAGCGCGACCCGCAGCGGGTCGTCGGCCCAGCGGTCGCAGCACTCGACGCAGGCGTTGATCCCCCGCTGGAAGTCCCCGGCGAAGGGGGCCTGGGCACGCTCCAGGCTGAAGGCCGCGGCGGCCTGGGCATAGTCCGGTCGATCCATGGTGCTCGGCTCCCCTGCGCCGGCCGCGACGCGCGGCCTCCCCGGCCACACTATAGGACGCCGGGACGGGGCAGCGCAGCACCGGCGCTGCTACGGCGCCGTCGCGCTGCGGCCACGCGCACCCAGGCCGCCGTGGACCCGGTCCAGCCACAACAGCAAGGCTTCTTGAGCGTGCTTTCGATTCTCCGCCTGGTCGAAGACGATGGAACGCGGGGAGCGCAGCACCTGCGCCGACACTTCCTGCCCGGGGTGTGCGGGCAGACAGTGCATGAACAAGGCCCCCGGCGCGGCCAAGGCCATCAAGCCGGAATCGACCTGCAACCCGGCAAAGCGGCGCTGCCGCTCGGCCATCTGCTGCTCCTGGCCCATCGAGATCCAGGTATCGGTGTAGACGACATCGACTCCGCGAACTGCGGCGCGCGGATCGGCTTCGTGGCGGACCATGGCCGCGCCGCCGGGCAAGCCCGCGGCGTCGGGCCGATGGCCTTCGGGACTGCACAGCGTGCACTCGACGCCCAGTCGGGCCGCTGCCTGCACCAGCGACCGGCAGACGTTGTTGCCGTCGCCGACCCAAGCGAGCCGAAGCCCGCGAAGGTCCGGGCCGAAATATTCCGCCAAGGTCAACAGGTCGGCCACCGCCTGGCAAGGGTGCTCGCGATCGCGCAGGCCGTTGACCACCGGCACCTCGGCGTGCTCGGCCATGACCTGCAGGGTCGGGTGGCGGTCGACCCTCGCCAAGAGCACGGCGTAGTAGCGTGACAGCACGATCACTTCGTCGCGCACATCGGCCAGCATGAAATGGCTGCGCGACCAATCGAGATAGCTGCAATGGGCGCCCATTTCGCGCGTCGCCGCTTCGAAGGAACAGCGGGTGCGAGTCGAGGTCTTCTGAAACAGCGACGCCACGGCGACGTGCGCCAGCGCGTCGGCGTAGTCGCCGGGGCACCGCTTGATCTCCAGCCCATTCGCGAGGATGGCCGCCAGCGCGTCCGTGTCCAGATCGGCGGCCGACAGCAGGGAAGGCGGCCGACAGGCCGCCCGCCGTGCGTGGCGGGTCTGCGCGAGTCGCCAGGCGGCTTCGCGGCATGGGATGCTCAACATGGTCGCGCTCCGACGTAGCGCGGCTTGCTGGACGGCAGCGGGAACCCACGAGCCGGCCCGAAGCGCCGTGGCTCGGTAGGCAACCCCGCTGTGCCGCCCGAGACAGTCGAGCCGCATGCCCGGACAAAGGGCGGAAAACAACCCATTCAAGTCGCGTTCCGGCCCAAAGTTCCCGGCACTCGGCCTGTCAGTGAACGATGTCCTGGTTCATCCAGCCGTGGGACAGCGCCCGCATCGCCTCCTCGATCGGCAGAGCCGGGCCTTGGTCGACGGGATCGCGCAGCGCCTGCAGCAGCCGGGCCACCGCCTGCACTTCGCCGTGCGACTCGTTGCGCAGCCGCCGCAGCGCCTGCAACGCGGAGTCGAGTTCGGCCTGCGCCGGCTCGCGCTGGCCGCGCAGCGCCAGCAGCATGCCGTGCACCCAGCGCGTGCGCGCCGCGCGCGCCGCGTCGGCCCACGCGCTGTCCGGCTCCCAGACGCGCTGCTCCTTGTCCAGCACCTCGCAGGCGCGCGCCAGCGTGGCCTGGTCGACGCGCTCGCCCCCGGCGTAGATGGCGGCCGCGGCCTGCGCCAGCGCGGCGTCGTGGGCGGCGCACCAGCGCTGCGCCTGGGGCGCGCGCTTGCCATCGAGCGCGAGCTCGGCATGAAGGTCGCGCGCGGTGTAGATGGCACTCAGCCAGCTGAAGCAGTCGCTGGCCTGCTTGCGCGCGTCCAGCCAATCCGACAGCTCGCCGCGCCCCACGCTCCAAGCGCCGAACGCCGCGTCGGCCACCGCGGCGGCAGCGCCGCAGGCGTCGAAGATCGCCGCCGCGGTCTGCGCCCCCCAGAGGACGCCGGCCTTGCGCTCGGCAGCCCGGATCTGCTCGATGGCCTCGCCGAACCGTTCCAGCGCGTCCTGCTGGCGACCCTGCGCCGCCAGCACGCGGCCGCGGGTGCGCAGCAGCATGCCGTGGCGCAGCGTGTCCTCCAGGCCCTGGTCCTGCAACAGCTCGAGTCCCTGGTCGGCGTGGCGCGCGGCAGCCTCGGCGTCGCCCGCGGCCAGCGCCAGCAAGGCCAGTTCGTCCAGCGCGCGCGCCTGCAACGGCGTATCGCGATGCTCGCGGGCCAGCCCGCTCACGCGCCGCCAGACGGCGGCCAGCGGCTGGTTGTCGCAGCCGAGGTCGGCCAGGTGTTCGGCCAGGCCAAGCAGGGCGACGGGGTCGTCCCACGCGGGCAGCACCTCGACCAGCCGCGGCAGCCAGTCGACGAGCAAGCGCGCGTCGCGCGCGAACGTCGGTTCGGACGCCCCGTCGCCGCGCAGTTCGAGGCGGCGTTTCCACAGCCAGGCCGCCAGCTGCCGGCGTCCGACGTCGGCGTCGAGGTAGTACCGGTTGTCCTGCTCGGTGCCCAGCCACTGCGCGAGGCTGGCGTGGAACAGCCGCAGTCCGTCGGCGTCGTCGACCAGATAGCTGCCCAACCGGCGGATGCGGCTCGCGAGTTCTTCGCCATTGCAGTCCAGCACGGACCTGGCCATGTCCTTGGGCAACGGACCCGGCGCGGCCACCAGCAGGCGCAGCAGCGGCGCCACGCGCTGGAATTCGGCGTCGTCCGGCAGCCGCCTGTTGAAGCCGCTGGCGTAGCGGCTGTACAGCCCCGGAACCCCGGGGGCCAGCGAGTCGAGGTCCTGCGCGCGCAGCGAGCCCTCGCGCAGGCCCTCGAAGACCAGTTGCAGGTAGAGGATCATGCCCTGGCCGCGCTCGATCAGCGCCTGCTCGTGGCGCTGCAGCGCGTCGCGGGTCGCCGCGTCGAGCCCTTCGTGCTGCTCCAGCAGGCGCCGGTAGCAGGCCTGCAGGTCGGCTGCGTTGCGCGGGTCGGCGGGCTGCAGCGGCAGGGTCTTGAAGCCCTGCAGCAGCGAGCGCACGCCAGCCTCGGGCCGGCTGGTCACGACGAAGCGCAACCACGGCGGCAGTTCGCCGGCGCCGCTGCCCAGCAGATCGGCGATCGCGTTGCTGCCGGCGGGCGCGCTGGCCTCGTCGAGGGCGTCGATCAGCACGACCCCCCCGGCGCGCTCGGCGTGCAGGTCAGCCAGCGGCTCGCTCAGCAGGGTGCTGAACAGATCGACCACCGACATGCGCCGCAGCTCGCGCCTGGCCTCGTCGAGTTGCCTCGACTCGGAGTCGCCGGTGATGCCCAGTCCGCTCATCAGCTCCTTGCGGTAGTCCGGCAGCCGGAAAGCCAGCTGGAAGGCGATTCCCCGCAGCAGCGCCTCGGGGCGGCCGAGTTCGCTGCTTCCGATCTGGCAGAACCAGCTCGCCAGCACGCTATCGCGCCGACGCGACGCCAGTTGCACCGCCAGCGCGGTCTTGCCCATTCCGGGCCCGCCCTCGATGCGCAACAGGCGCGACTGCGGCACGCGCAGCAGCCAGTCGTCGTAGGCTTCGAACACCCAGTCGCGGCCGACGAAGTCCGGCAGGTGCTGGGCGAAACGCGACTCGAACGTGGCCGGCCGCAGCACCTGCAGCAGCGCCTGGAACTCGGACACGAGCTCGCCCGCCTCCTCGCCCTCGAGCTTGTCGATGGTGTCCTTCAGGCGGCGGGCGTACCAGCCGCTCCATTCGACCCCGGGGACCTTGCCGGCGCGGATGTCCTTCCAGCCGCTGAGGTCGGGCCACTGCAGGTCGCGCAGCGGCGGCGGGATGGAGTCCTCGATGCCCCGCTCGAGCAGCATCGCGTACACCACGCCCAGCCGGTTGCTGGCGATGGCGATTTCGTTGCGGCATACCCCGCCTTCGCGCAGCGCATGCGCCGACAGGAAGGCCACCGCCAGCTGGCTCTGGTGGATGCACGCGGTGATGCGCCCGCGCCAGTCGTCCCAGTCCTTGATGAACATCCAGTCGGTGAGGACCTTGTGTCCGCGCCGGCTCAGTGCGTCGACGAACAGCCGCACCAGCTCCTCGTCCTCGCCATGGGGGTAGCTGAAGAACACCACCTTCGGCCGCGCCGCCTTGGCGTCTGCGGCGCCCGTGGCGGCGTCCGACTTGCCGGCGGGGGACGAAGGGTCGGGGCTGTCCGCCGCGGCGGGGCGGCTGTCGCTGGGGTCGTCGGGCACTGCGCGGGGCTCCTCGGTCGTGGCTGCGCCACAGCATAGAGGCGGCCGCGCCGGGGTGTCGAGCCGGTACCGGCCGGCTTGCGCCCGTCCGGGTCGAGCCGGTACCGGCCGGCTTGCGCCCGTCCGGGTCGAGCCGGTACCGGCCGGCTTGCGCCCGTCCGGGTCGAGCCGGTACCGGCCGGCCTGCGCCCGTCCGGGTCGAGCCGGTACCGGCCGGCCTGCGCCCGTCCGGGGGAGGCGGCGCGGGCGCGCCTGGCGCCGCTCAGGCGTCGACGGCGCAGCCGGCCTGCTGCTCGCTCGCGCGAGCCATCTCGCGCACCTGCAGAGTGCACTGCTGCAGCAGTTCGGCGGCCTGCACGGGGTCGAAGTCGACGTGCGCCAGCTTGCGCACCCCGGCGTCGGACAGCAGCAGGTGGCGGGTCGGCTCGACGCCGACCTGCGCCAGCGCATGGCCCACGCAGCGCAAGGCGCAGCCGTCGATCGCCAGGATCGGGCGCCCCGCGGCCTGCGCGCGTTGCGCCAGGCGAACCAGCGGCTTGACCCCGCCGCCGACTCCGGCGATGCACGACATCTCGGCTTGCCCGCTGCGGTCCAGCCGCACCGCCAGGTGGTTGGCGAGCTGCGCGGCGCTCGAGCAGCCCGAGCAGGAATACACCAGCGGCAGCCCGCCGCGCGCGGGCGCCTGCGAACCCTCGCTGTCCTGATCGCTCGACTCCCGCATCGCCTGGCTCCCGGTTGCGCGGCCTGCGTGGCGGCGATGCCGCTGCACGGGCCGTGGCCCATTATAGTGGTACTTTATGTACCACTTCAATTCGGGCCGCGACGGCCTTCCGCCGGCTGCTTTAAGCTAGCGGGCTGGCGAGCGCGCCGACCCGAGGGGCGGCGCGGCCGCGCCCACCAGACAGCTCGCCATCCGAGAGGCTCTTCCATGCCAAGCTATCGTTCCAAGACTTCGACCGCCGGCCGCAACATGGCGGGCGCTCGCGCGCTGTGGCGCGCCACGGGGATGCACGACGCCGACTTCGACAAGCCGATCATCGCGGTCGCCAACTCCTTCACCCAGTTCGTCCCGGGCCACGTGCATCTGAAGGACCTGGGCCAGTTGGTGGCGCGGGAAATCGAGGCCGCCGGCGGGGTCGCCAAGGAGTTCAACACCATCGCGGTCGACGACGGCATCGCGATGGGCCACGACGGCATGCTGTACTCGCTGCCCAGCCGCGACGTCATCGCCGACTCGGTCGAATACATGGTCAACGCCCACTGCGCCGACGCGCTGGTGTGCATCTCCAATTGCGACAAGATCACCCCCGGCATGCTGATGGCGGCGATGCGCCTGAACATCCCGGTCGTGTTCGTCTCCGGCGGCCCGATGGAGGCCGGCACGACGCGCCTGGCGCAGGGCGGCGGCAAGCGCAAGATCGACCTCATCGACGCGATGGTCATGGCGGCCGACCCGAAGGTCTCCGACTCCGAGGTCGCCGAGATCGAGCGCTCGGCCTGCCCGACCTGCGGCTCGTGCTCGGGAATGTTCACCGCCAACTCGATGAACTGCCTGACCGAGGCGCTGGGGCTGGCGCTGCCCGGCAACGGCACGGTGGTCGCGACCCATGCCGACCGCAAGCAGCTGTTCCTGGGCGCCGGCCGGCTGGTGGTCGAGCTGTGCCGCCGCTACTACGAGCAGGACGACGCCTCGGTGCTGCCGCGCAACATCGCCAGCCGCGCGGCCTTCGAGAACGCGATGAGCCTGGACATCGCGATGGGCGGCTCGACCAACACCATCCTGCACCTGCTGGCCGCGGCGCAGGAGGCCAGGCTGGATTTCGGCATGGCCGACATCGACAGGCTGTCGCGGCGGGTGCCCAACCTGTGCAAGGTCGCCCCGTCCAGCCACTACCACGTCGAGGACGTGCACCGCGCAGGCGGAATCATGGCCATCCTCGGCGAACTCGACCGCGCGGGGCTGCTCGACACCAGCGTGCCCACCGTGCACTCGCCCACGCTGGCCCAGGCGCTGGCGCGCCACGACGTGGCCGTGTGCGAGGACCCGGCGGTGCGCAACTTCTACCGCGCAGGACCGGCTGGAATCCCCACCCAGCAGGCCTTCAGCCAGGACACCCGCTGGGACGAACTCGACCTCGACCGCCAGCGCGGCTGCATCCGCGGCGCCGAGCACGCCTACAACCGCGAGGGCGGCCTGGCGGTGCTGTACGGCAACATCGCCGTCGACGGCTGCGTGGTCAAGACCGCGGGAGTCGACGACGCGCTGTTCCGCTTCGAAGGCCCGGCACGGGTCTTCGAAAGCCAGGACGCGGCGGTCAAGGGCATCCTGGGCGACGAGGTGCGGGCCGGCGACGTGGTGGTCATCCGCTACGAAGGCCCGCGCGGCGGGCCGGGCATGCAGGAAATGCTCTACCCCACCTCCTACCTCAAGTCCAAGGGACTGGGCAAGCAGTGCGCGCTGGTCACCGACGGGCGCTTTTCCGGCGGCACCGCCGGGCTGTCGATCGGCCATGTCTCGCCCGAGGCGGCCGCCGGCGGGGCGATCGGCCTGGTGCGCGACGGCGACCGCATCCGCATCGACATCCCGGCGCGGCGCATCGATATGCTGCTCGACGAG